>JBCCZL010000794.1:0-3974 GCA_039187775.1 Myxococcota bacterium | reverse complement strand
GCCCCATACCCCGCATGTCGAGTACTACGATCGACGGTTCAATTTCGAGGCGCGTGAGTGGCCAAAGATCGGGGTCCGAAGGGTCACTGCTACCGTCCCAGTACCGGTTCCGGGATGAGATGAAGCCTTCGAAGTGGCCGACATCCGTTCCATCTCCAAACGGAACGCGGTAGACACCGAATCGCTCCCACCGCACCGTCGTCGAGACCTCCGTTCCATTCACAGGCGCCTCGGCCTGGAGGGGCACGGTGAGTTCGACGGTATCTCGCGGACCACCGTCGGCCGGAACAAACTCGCCAGTGAAGGTGATATCGACCCACCCAAACTCAGGTGCGACGAAGTTTTCTCCGGTGATGATCAGTGGCTGGCCAACCGCTACGGATGAGGTTGTCGGACCGTATACCACCGGAGCCTGACTATCGAAGGTTCCACTCGACGCCTCCGCCGTGCAGCCGAGGAAGCCGAACAGGATGAGCGACGTGAGATGTTTATAGGAGTGCATCGCACTCCAACTATTCAAGCCCTGTGCCGACGTTCGGGACCTTCTGAGGCCGGTTGTGAGGAGCCGCGTCCGCAGAGGGTTGGGAGAGTTGACGGACGAGAATTTCTAGAGGCGAAGCAAATTCCCAGCATTTCAACGCCGCCCCTCCACTCGGGCAAGAATGCACACTCGACCAAGATTTGGACGCGAAAACCACGAAGTGCCTACGGCAGGCGCAAGCCTGGCGAGGTAGCCGCGAAGCCTTGAGGCGGGGAAGAGACTTCGAGCAGCGGCGACCAACCACGAGGCGCAACGGATCGGACCCACGAGCTCTCTCTCCCCGCAAGGCGCGAATGATGGACCAATCGCCAACTTGCCCGCGGTCTTTTGACATCCGGACTCCATGCGGTTGCAAGGCCCGAAGGGCGCGTCTTCGGGCACTTTCGTGCGGTCAGCGGCTGGCGCGAAGAAGCCGACCGTCGGATTCGCCATATTCAAGCCCGTAGACGTAGTCGGCATCGATGGCAAAGCGCCAGACGGAGGCTCGCAACATGGTGGTGCGAACCCCCGCGTTGAGGTCCCACGCCTTAACGTCGCCTTCCGAGATGTAGAACAAGGTGTCACCGTCGACGACCATCGTCTCGCCGAGTCCCGGCTGGTCGACGATCCAGGGCTCTGGAGACGACGTCCCGTCGCCGCGCACCCGGTACACTGTGTTTTCATCGGCCGCCGAATAGTAGAGCCACCCGTCCTCGGCCACCGCAAAGCCTGTCAGGTTGGCCACATTCTCCACGACCGCCCGCGGTGGGTTTCGTCCGGACTTGTCGAGCCTCATCAGTACGTCGGTCCGATACGGTTCGTCGAAGTCCAGCACCATGCCGTCGGTGTAGTTGAAGTACAAAGCCGACGCATCGGCCTCGAGCAGGGTGACGTAGTAAAGCTCGGAGCCCATGGTTTGCGGTGAGCCCCCGCCGGTCCCGGTCTTGTACATCTCACCCCGCGGCAAGTAGGTCGACGCGCCCGATTGGAAAACGCCGCTGTTTTTAGCGCCGTAGATCCCGGTGCGGTCCACGACAAACTCATTGATCGGGCTGATGGATTGTCCCACGTCGGCAAGGTCCATCATGAGTCGCGGAACCCCGCCGCTTTCCGCCACTCGATACACGTCCCCACTGTGCACGAAGTACACGAATGTTCCTGACGCTTGCATGTCGAAGACCGATCCCTCGAATACCCACTCCGGTTCTCCGCCATCACGACTCAAAGCCCGGACCCCCGACGGCTCCATGAACCTGGCATTCGCGACGAAGACGCGTTGTCCCGATACCGCAACCGCATAGGGCGCGGCGATGTTGTCCATCAGCGTCACCGGACCACACACCCCGCCTAGGCATTCCGCTCCTCCCTCGCAGGCGTTGCCACATGCACCACAGTTGGCGGCGTCTTGATCGAGATTCGCCTCGCAACCATCCGCCGCCAGTCCGTTGCAGTCTGCTTCCGGAGCGATGCACACGAGTGGGGGTACACCGGCATCGACGGGGGGCGTCGACGCGTCGGTTTCCGGACACGCGTCACCCGAACAGCACGCCTCATCGATGTTGCCATCGCAGTCTTGGTCTTCTCCGTCGCACGTCTCTGGGGTGGCGTCGCATCGGCACACTTGGCCCGACACCCCGCCGAACGAGTCGCACGCCCAGCCGGGCGGGCAGTCTGCGCCGCTGGAACACTGGGTGGAGCACAGCCCGCCCCGCCCCGTCGGAATACAGAGCCGCGAGGGGCAGTCGGAGCCACTGACGCAGCTTTGCATCCGAGGGGCTGTGGTCTCGGGGTTGTTCGCACATGCGCCGATGAGGAAAAAGAGCCCTGCGAGGACACGAGCCATGCGGGGAGCATGTGCAATCTTCTCGCCGGGTACTTTGCGCAATGATCTCGGAGCCCGCGGAAGGCGGATCGGAGGCTTGGGTTGGCACTGCGCGCCCGCCTGTCCAGAGTCTGAACACGCTGCTGACTCCAGACCCAAGCCAAGGCGCTTCACCGCTTGCGCGGGACGACATCATGATGCGTAAGCCATCCATCGGCCAGGCGACCAACCGCACCACCCCCGATCGAGGGCTTCGTGCTGTCCCGCTCGGAGTGGCTAGATCGCTACGATCGGCGCGGTCGGCGCCGAGGCTCGACCGGGATCAACACCGGTTCGGGTCGCGGGATCAGCTCTTCTAGGAAATCGCGGACGTCGTCGAGGAGTTCTTTGGCCCGTTCTTCGAGGGTTTTCTTCGGGGATTCCTTCGATTCCGTCATGCTCGCGAACTTTAGAGGCGATCCGCCTCCTTCTAACTATTGGAAGCAAAGCCAGGCCTGTCAACGGCGAGGCTGGCGCCTCTCTGGTTTTGCGGGCAGCATGGGCGCGTGACTCGCCCGTCGGTGATCCCCCCGGGAGCTCGCGCTCTCTCCGAGGAGGAACAGGCCTCTCTCATCCAGGAGATGGAGGAAATCATTGCGAAGAGTCGGCTCTTCCACTCCCTCGACGACGAGGGTCGACGCCAGATTCTCGAGAGCGGCTACGTGGCCAGCTTCTCGGTCGGCGAAGCGCTCATGCGCCAGGGGGAGGCGGGCGACACGATGTATCTCATCTTACGAGGGACGGTGCGCGTGCACGCGGATACGCCGAGCGGGCGAGTCGAGCTCGCCGAGCTCGGCCGCGACGCCTGCGTTGGCGAAGTCTCGGTAGTGCAGGAGGCCGAGCGCACTGCCACGGTCGTCGCAGCCAGCGAGGTGGACGCGGTCGGGTTCAAGCGCCACCGGATCATGCGAGTCCTCGACGACTACCCGAAGGTGCGCGAGCTTCTCGACACGATCATCGAGGGCCGGGCTCACGACACCATTGAAAAGACGCTTGGGTCCTAAGTCGCCGTGCATGTTCATTTGATCGGAGTGTGCGGCACCGGCATGGGGTCGCTTGCAGGGATGTTCAAAGAGGCCGGCCATCGGGTCACCGGCAGCGATGCCGGGTTCTACGAGCCGATGAAAAGCGCCCTTCAGACTTGGGGCGTGGAGACGATGGCCGGTTGGCGCGCCGAGAACCTCGAGCCCGCGCCTGACCTGGTGGTGATCGGCAACGTGTGCCGCCGCGACAATCCAGAGGCCCGCTTCGCAATCGACCACGGCCTTGCACACGTGTCTTTTCCGCAGGCGATCGAAGAGCGATTCATCGGGGACCGCCCGAGCTATGTGGTTGCGGGCACGCATGGCAAGACCACCACCACCGCGCTCCTTAGCCACATGCTGTTCGAAGCCGGCCGCGACCCGGGGTTCCTTATCGGGGGAGTTCCTCTCAACTTTGACAAGAGCTTTCGAATCGGTGGTGATGCGTCTCCTTTCGTGATCGAGGGAGACGAATACGACACGGTATTCTACGAAAAGAAGCCGAAGTTTTGGCGCTATCGACCGTGGGCGGTGCTTCTTACGTCGATCGAGCACGACCATATCGATATCT
>JBCCZL010000793.1:0-3978 GCA_039187775.1 Myxococcota bacterium | reverse complement strand
CGGCGGCGCCGGGATGGCGGCAATGGAGGGGGCCGCGGTCATGGAGCGGGTGATTCGCGGCAACGTGAGCTTTGGGTCCGGCGGAGATGTCGGCGGCTCGGGCGTGTTCGACTCGAGCCAAGTCGTTCGCATGATTCGAGGCCGACAGAGCGCGTTCCGCCGCTGCTATGAGAATGCGCTTCGAAACAACCCGAGCCTCGCCGGTCGTGTCACCGTCGGCTTCACCATTCAGCCCCGCGGCAACGTCTCCGGCGCACGGGCCACCAGCAACACCACGGGGGACGCGGGCCTCGCGAGCTGCGTCGTGCGAGTCATCAGCTCACTCCGCTGGCGCGAGGGACCGGAGGGCGGGTCGGTAAACTTCTCCTATCCGTTCATCTTCGCACCGCAGAACTGACGTTTCTCTCCGTTGGTGTTCAAAGCCGGCAGCGTTCAAAGCCGGCAGCGTTCAAAGCCCTCCGCCCAGCGGGGGGCTTTTTGCCTGAGATCTCGTATTTCTGAGTGCAGCCTCAGGGCCATTTCCTGGCTGGGCGTTCAGGTTCCGAGGAGTGGCGGCGATTGGAACGAACTTGAGGCCGTGGGTTTTGAAATCCGTTGCTTCTGCCGATGAATGTATCCACGAACGATGGCAACCCATCTCCCTGAAACGGCTAGTGCAGAAAACGTTCTAACCCCCCGGGAAATTTCCGGGTTTGACACCGACAGGGCCCTCGATATACTCGCAGCCCTCGGGAGGGGAGTCCCATGATGACCTGGCGCAGATTGCTCGCGGTGCTGATGCTCTCAGCCCTGGTGTCCGGCGGTGTAGCCTGGGCCCAAGATGATGACGACGACGAAGCGGAAGCGGAGGACGAGGAGTCGGAGGTCGATGTCACTCGGCGTGCGGATCTCGGTCCGGCCGAGCAGATGGCGGAAGCCGAGCGAATCACGACCCGCGGCACGCAGATCAGTCGTCGGGTGCAGACGATGCTCGACGAAGCGCGGCGCGAGCGGGACATTATTCGCGTCACCTGCCTGAACGACAAGCTCACGCAGATCAACGCCAACCTCCGAACGCTCGAAGATCGAGCCGACGCGCTTCGAACCGCCGTCGAGGGTCAGGACCCCAACCGGCGGAACCACGAGTTCACTGTCGTGTCGGTTCTTGGACAGAAGTTCAGCGTTTTGGAGCGGGAAGCAAACCAGTGCGTCGGCCAGGACCTGTTTGAGACGGGGGCGACGCGGACATCGACGACCATCGATCCCGAAGCTCCCGACGAAGACCCGTCGGTGATTCCCGCGCCCGTCGAAGTACCGGTCCCCTTCATCCCCCCTCCGTCGAGCCCGGACGAATGAGGCCTGGGGGGCGGAACTAGGAAACCTTTACTCCTTTTGCCACGGGGGATATGTTCGCGGCCCCTCGGCGGACTACGCATATGTTGCTTCGTCTAACCACTATTACGGCCAGCGTTCTTTTGCTCAGCCAGGCGTCTTCGGCGGCGGCGCAGGGTTGGCTCCAAGACCGAAACCGCACCGAAGGCCCGGGCATTCGACTCGGCGACCTGGAGCTCCATCCGGGAATCGGTATCGAGCTAGGGTACGACTCCAACGTCTTCTACTCCAGTGACGACCGAGTTCAGGGGTCAGGGATCATGCGGGTCACCCCACACCTCAACGTCTCGACACTGGGGATCGAGCGCCGTGGCGACGGTGAAACTCGAGGGACTCCGCCGGTGGTGGCTTTCTCCGGCGGCTTGTCCGCCTCCTACTATCTTTTCTTCATCGACGAGGCGCGGAACAACGTCTCGGTCGATGCCGACCTACGACTGACGATCAATCCGGAGCGCCCCGTCTCGTTCACCATCTACGAGACGTTTGGTCGATCCGTGCGTCCGTTCACCGAAACCGCCGGTGAGGGCGACATTGACTACGCGCGGATTCGAAACACGGCGGGGGCTCGTTTCGACCTCGGCACGGTGGGCGGAGTCTTGAGAGGGCATGTGGGTTACGAGCTCAACCTCGAGATCTTTGAGAGCGATGACTTCGCTTATGCCAACAACCTCTTCCATCGTATTCAGGCAGGAACGTCCTGGAAATTCCTTCCGAACACCGCCCTCATCTACGACTTCCAGTTCGACATCCAAGACTTCATCAACACCGATGATCCTTCGCTTGTGCTCCGCTCCGACGCTTATCGAGTTCGCTCTCGGGTAGGTGTGAACGGTTCGATCACGAACACGTTGAGTGCCTCGGTTCTCGTTGGCTACCACGCCGGATTCTACGACTTCGGAGATGAGTTTGAGTCGGTGGCCGCGCAGGCCGAGATTCGATGGCAGGCTACGCCCACGACCCGCTTTGCCCTCGGCTACGATGGAGACTACTCGTTTTCGATCGCCGGCGGTTTCGCGCGCCGCGATCGGGGGTATGCGAACTTCCAGCTCCTTCTTGGTGGGGCCTTTCTTCTGGGCATTGAAGGGTCGGTAGCGAACATCGATTTCGGAACCCAGCTCGACGCGGCCGGCAACCCGCTCGGCGCGGGTGGCGTGTCCGAACGATCGGACATTCAGATCATCGGCTCCCTTTTCGCAGAGTATCGGTTCACAAACTGGCTCGGGGTCAACGGGAACTTGACGTACACTGGGAACTTCACGGATTTCCGATATCTCCAGCTCATGGGTGCAGCTCTCGTCCCCGACCCGGCGGAGTTTCAGAAGTTCGAGGCCTGGCTCGGCGTCCGAGCTTTCTACTGAGACCTTTCGCGAGCTGCTCATGACCGGTAGTTCAAGGTCCTGAATGACAACCCGGCGACGCGACACTGATTGGGTGATGAGATCGCTTCCTGGATTGGTCCTCTGGTGCGCAGGCTGCGTTGGAACGACCGGACCCACGACAACTACCGCCGTCGCAAACCAAGCCGACCGTTCACTCGGTCCTGGAGACGTGGTCGAGGTTCGCGTCCTCGGTGAGGAGACCCTCGGCGGGAACTACCGTGTGGCGACCGACGGTTCGATCGATTTTCCAATGGTCGGCCGCATCCCCGCCGAATCCCTCGAGCCAGAGCTCCTTGCCGACAATCTCGAGGTGGCCCTCCGGGAGGGGCAGATTCTCCGAAACCCGCACGTCACGGTGTTCGTCGAGGAGTACAACTCCAAACCCGTGAGCGTGGTCGGGGCGGTGACGAGTCCCGGCACATTTTCAGTCTCGTCCGGCATGACGGTCGTCCAAGCCATCACCATGGCCGGCGGCTTTACCGCGATGGCGAGCCGAGGCGGGGTCGTGGTCCGACGGCAGGCGGACTCCGGGATCGTTCGAATCCCCGTCGATGTTGCCGACGTCATGGAAGGCTCCGCCGAAGACCCTCTCCTTCAAGCGGGCGACATCATTTACGTGCCTGACCGCGTCCTTTAGGGTACCCGCCGACCCGCGCCCCCCCCGCAAATGCTCGGAGCGGAGCGCCCGACTGCGGCCCTCGACCCCAGAGTCTAACCTTGATCCCAGAGTTCACGGAGCAGGAACCAGCATGAAAGAATCCCTAATTGCGAAGCTTCAGGGGCGTGAGGCGGTGATCGGAGTGGTCGGCCTCGGCTACGTGGGTCTCCCGTTGGCCATCGCCTTCGCCAAAGAGAAGTTTTCGGTCCTCGGATTCGACATCGACGAAACGAAAACCGAGATGCTCAACGCGGGCACGCCGTACATCCAGCACCTCGACCCGGATGGCATGAAAGAGGTCGTCGCGGCGGGCAGCCTCGAGGCCACCACCGACTTCGATCGACTTCGCGAAACTGACGCGGTGCTCATCTGTGTGCCCACTCCGCTGACCGCGAACCGGGAGCCGGAGCTCCGCTACGTGAGCGAAACGTCCGGGGTCATCGGCAAGACCCTCAAGAAGGGCCAGATCATCGTCCTCGAGTCGACGACCTATCCGGGAACCACCGATGAGCTCGTGCGGGGGATCCTCGAAGAAGAGTCGGGCCTCGTGGCGGGTGAGGACTTCTTCCT
>JBCCZL010000792.1:0-4007 GCA_039187775.1 Myxococcota bacterium | reverse complement strand
GGCCTCTGGCCTTTCTCCTCGAATATGCTTTGCATGTCCTTCGTCGCATCGCGACTCCTAGCGTCGATCCATCAACCGTCGGCGCGGCGAGGTTGTGGGTCCGCTCTCTAGCGCGGAACCCAACCGAAGGAAGCGCTTCCCTGGGGCCAGTCCTCGTCCGGGACGTCGGATAGACTCGTGCACGACTGCGACGTGTGGGTGTTTGTCCCTTGCGTCTACGCTCGGGTGTGTGACGATTCCGGGGATGAGCGGTTCGCACGATTCGGTTCGCCACCCGCGGCTTCGGTCGAACTCGCTCGTGCTTGTCGGCGCATGTCTCGCGCTGGGCTGCGGAGGGGCCACGGAGCAGGTCCGAAGTCTTCCGGTTCCGGATGACCAGGGAGAGCGGCGTGGCGCGATCGACAGCTTCGGCGAAGCGGCGTACTCGGCCCTTGCCGTGGGTTACCCCAACCGACTCCTCCTCGACGACGAGGCGCTCCGCAGGGTCGTTCAGCCCAATGCGGCGACGCGCTGGGCGGGGGTTCGGGCGGCCACCACCGCGCGACTCGCGGTCGACCCCGCCGAGTTCGAGGTTCTCCGAGTGTCCTCATACAAGGGGGTGTGCCTTCAGGGAGCTCGGCTCGAGCCGGCGGGAAGTCAAATCGGTCTATATCAGTCCGCCTGGGTATTCGACCGGGCCCTCGTCGTGGCGACCCAGCCTGGCGGACGCCCGATCGCGGCTTGGATCGAGGGCACCTTCGTCTACACCAACCGCGGCTTCCATGCGATCGACCTCGCCCGGGTCGAAACGCCCCGATGGGAACATGCCGACCTTGAGCTAGCCACATGCGATATGGAGGTCGGGGTGCACTCACCACGAGATATAGTGGAGGCCACGGAGTGAGCCCCACCGCCTATCGGGTATTGAATTGCATTCGCCGGGCCCGGGTGATAGGGCTCGGCTAGCCTTGGTAGGCGGCTCGGAGAGCAAACACCGATGAAGATCAAGCGTCTGGAAATCAGCGGATTTAAGTCTTTCGTCGACCGGACGGTGGTGCGCTTCGACCACCAGGTGACCGCGGTGGTCGGGCCGAATGGGTGCGGAAAGTCCAATATTGTCGACGCGATCCGCTGGGTGATGGGGGAGCAGTCCGCGAAGCATCTTCGCGGCAAGGCGATGGACGACGTGATCTTCAACGGCTCGGAGAGCCGGGGGCCGCACGGATTCGCCGAAGTTTCGCTCACCTTTGACAATACCGATGGCCTCACTCCGCCGGAGTATCGGGACTACGCCGAAATCACGGTGTCCCGGCGCCTCGATCGCCAGGGTCGGAGCGACTACCTGATCAATAAGACCCCTGTCCGCCTGATGGACGTGACGAACCTGTTCCTCGGCACCGGCGTCGGAAAGCGCGCCTACTCGATCGTGGAGCAGGGCCGCATCGGATTCATCGTCTCCTCGAAGCCCGGCGACCGGCGCCACCTCATCGAAGAGGCGGCGGGAGTGACCAAGTTCAAGGCGCGCAAGAAGGCGGCGGAGCGCAAGATGGATCACACCCGGCAGAACCTGCTCCGGGTGAGCGACATCATCTCCGAAATCGAACGCAGCCTCGCGTCGCTCAAGCGGCAGGCCCAGAAGGCCGAGCGCTACAAGCGCTATCGATCCGAGCTGCGCGACCTCGAGCTCCACGTGGCGGCGTTTCGGTGGCTTGAGCTCACCGGCTCCCACAAAGTGCTTCGAGGCGAGCTCGATCGAGAGAGCGCGGGATCCGAGGGCCAGCGGTTTGCGCTCCGCGTCCGCGAGGCGGAGATGGAGTCGGAGCGGAGCGAACTTGCTCAGCTCGAGCGACTCGTCGAAGTATCGCAGTCGAAGTCCTACGAGCTCGATAACTCGGTTCAGCTCCTCGACTCTCAGATCGAGAACCATCTCGACCGACTCCATGCGCTTCGGGAGACCGAAAACCAGATGGAGCGAGAGCTCGCCGAGTTGGCGGAACATCGGTCGGGCCTCGAGTCGGAAGAGAAGTCCCTCCGGGTGTCCCTCGACGATCTCGAAGCCCAGGAACAGTCTGCCGAGGCCGCGCTGAGCCGCGAGCTTCAGGAGCTGGAGCGCCGGCGCGAAGGGAGCGCGGAAGCCGAACGCACAGTCAGCGGAGCGCGCGCGACGCTCAGCGAATGCGATACCCGGATCGCGCGTGCCGAAGCGGTGGTGGCGAGCTTTCAGCGTCGAGAGGAAGAGGACCGGGCGCGGCTTGGTCGCTTCGAGCAGGAGCGCGAGGAGGTGGCGGCTCGCACCGTGGAGGCCGGCCAGCAGTACACTACGCTGGAGGCACGCCTTCAGGGCCTGAGCCGCGGTCGTGCCGAGACGCGCACCCATCGTGAGACCATCGAAGCGGAGCTCGAAGCGCTTCGCAGCCAAATCGCCGAGAGCGATACGGTGGTCGAACGCCTCAGAGAGGAAGTCGCCGAGCGACGTTCGCGGCTTCGGTCGCTCACCGAGATTCAAGAGCGGTTTGAAGGCGTCGACGCCGGAGTTCGCGCGCTCATGACCCGGTTTCGAGAAGAGGGCGACCATGAACTCATCGGTCTGCTCGCCGACCGGATCGATTGCCCGCCCGAATACAGCCGCGCCCTCGCTGCGGCGCTCGGAGAACGGCTCCAGCATGTCGTCGTCGACGGCGTGAGTGACGGCCTCTCGGCGTTGAGGTTTCTCCGAGACCACGAGGCGGGGCGGGCGACCGTCATTCCGCGAAGCGGCGTCGTCCCCCGCGAGCGGGCCGCGGCCCCCGAGGGAGTGGTGGGGCGCCTATCCGAGCTCGTGGGCTGTGCGGACGAGGACCGGACGCTCATCGACGAACTCCTTGGCGATGTGTTCGTGGTGCCCGATCTCGACAACGCGATGGATAACGCGGCGGCCGGCCGCGCGCTCGTCACCCTCACCGGTGAACTCGTGGCGGCAGATGGCTCGATGACCGGAGGCGCGGGGGACGACGCCCGAGCCCACATGCTCGATGTGAAGCGAGAAGTTCGGGAGCTCCAGGAAGTCGTGGCGCGCCTCACCGCACAGCTCGAGGAAGCCACCGCGCGGCACGGTCAGCTCCGCGCCGATATCGCTCGACGCCAAGCGGCGATCGATGCTGCCCGCACCGAGACCCACGACGCAGAAATCTCGATCGTGAAGGCGGAGAAAGACCTCCGGAGGACGGAGGAAGAGCGGCAGAGCCTGGAGCGTCGAGCGTCCGAGCTCGATGCCGAGGTCCGCGAGCTCCGAGCGACCCTGGAACGCGCCAACGATGAAGAGCGCTCTGCCCAGGCCGACATCGAGAGTTCGAAGGCGGCGCGGGAAGACGCGGTGGCCGGACTCGCGGCGGCGGAAGAAGTGCTGCGCTCCCGCAAAGAGTCTGTGGAAGAGCAGTCGGCCCGGGCCACCGAGGTTCGGGTCATCGCGGCGCAAGCCAAGGAGCGCGCGGAAGGCGACCGTGCCGCGGTCGAGCGGCTTCGCGTCACCATCGAGGAGCTGGTCGGTCGACGGGATCGGCTGCTCGGCGACCTTCGCCAAAGCGCAGCGCAGCAGGGCCGACTCCTCGGGGGACTGGTGGTCGGGCGGGAGGAGCGCCAGCTCATCGTGGCTCAGGCGTCAAACGCGCGCGAGGCGCTGACCGAGCTCCGCGGACGCTACGAGGCCCGCCGTGACGCGACCTCCGAGCAGGAACACGGCCTCAAGGAGCTTCGCGCGATCCTGGACGCGGTCGGCCAGCGGATTCAGGATCTCACCCTCCGGGAGCGTGAGGCGACGCTCGCGCTCGAGCACCTCGAGGAGACGATCCTCGATCGGCACCGAGTGGGTCTTCCGCTAGTGATCTCCGACTACCATGCCCGGGAGATTCCCGACGAAGCGGTCGAAGCACGGGTCTCGGAACTCAATCGGCTGATCGAGCGGATGGGCGAGATCAATCTCACCGCAATCGAAGAGTACGAGGAGAAGTCCGAACGCTACGACTATCTCACTTCTCAGCGGAAGGACATCG
>JBCCZL010000791.1:0-4021 GCA_039187775.1 Myxococcota bacterium | reverse complement strand
GTCATCCAGATCGAGGGTGTCGCCCGGGTACCGCAGAAGCGACACCGGAATCGAGCCGGGGCGCTCGCCGAGGATCGACCCGCGCAGGCGAACCTGCGCGTGGCCGCGCGCTTCGAAGTAGTCGAGCTGCAGGTGGTGAACGCCCGGACCCAGCTCGACGCTGGCGTTTCCGCGCTGGGTGGAGCCGCTTCGGAAGGCGTCGATGACCAGCTCTCCGTCGACGAAGAGACGTGAGCCGTCGTTCGAGAGGATGTCGAACCTCGCCGTGGTGGGTTCCGACACGACGAGGCAGGTATCCCATCTTATCGAGAACTTATCGGCTGAAATTCGTTCGTGTGGAGGATTGGATCGCCAGTTGAAATCGACGGCGTCGTGTCGCTGGAGGATGGGTTTCCCCTCGAACGTGTGCGTCGGATAGTAGTCGGCTCGCCAGGGTCCATCGCCGACGTCGGGCTTTTCCCGGATGGTGGCCACGAACGCCACGAAGAGGCCGACGATGACCGCGGCCTTGGCGAAGCGCGCGAGCCAAACTCGCCGCATCGTGGCCGCACCTCGAACGCCGAGCTCGTGAAAGTCGAGCGCTCGTCCGAGCGCCCGTACGTGTCGCCGGATCGCCCTCGGGGTGCCCGCAGGGGCGCGCGCCAGGGCCGGCTTGGCTGCCTCCACGAGCATCGCGGCCACGAGGTCGCCGGCCGGAGCGCGCTCGCCGGTTTCGAGGCCCGCGGCGTCGGAGCGAATCCAGGCCACGAGGTCCTCTGCGTCGTTCGGGTCCTCGCTGGGAGCCAAGCTGGTACGGAGAAGTCGCCAGGCGTCGAGGATGTGCGGCTCCGCGCTCACCGCGTCACTCGCCGGGTCCATCAAGATGGAAAGCGCCGCCGCGACTTCGGCGCGCGCCCGACGAAACCCGAGATCGGCCTGACTACTTCGCATCGGAGTCCGTTTCCTTTCTGGGCTCGTCCGTCTTTCGAAGGTCGCGAACGATGTTGAGCGGCACGCCGTATCGTTCGACCCGAGCTATCTCAGGGTAGTCGCCGTGCTGCAGGTGGCACTTGGCGCGCGTGAAGCCCGTGTAGAACTCGCCTTTTTTGTCGTACCGGAAGTTCGAGGGCATGTAGCGCGACAGGATTCCCGAAGGGCCACAGCCGCGAACGGTGTACGTCTTGGAGAAGAACTCGTCCGGTTCGGTCTCCCAGAGGTAGGCCTCGAGACGCTCGACGGCCTCCTTGTAGCTGCCGCCGTAGTAGTCGAGGTCGTATTTGTGCTCGGCGCCTCGCATGCCGCCTGCGAATGCGTTGAACCACGTGTACTCTACGGGGCGCATGTGATGAAGCACCGCCACCTGACGCCCGCACGCCGCGAGCGTCACTGCGACGAGCGCGATCGAGAAGATCCCGGCGGCACGGGGGCTCAGCCCTCGGAAGAACGTGCCTGCCCCCTTCTCTTGGAGCCACGCGATGGTGAGGCCCGCTGCAACACACATCGGAGGCGCCAGGAAGAGGAAGTGACGGATACCGTCGTAGAGGGCAGAGCCTCGGACGATCGCGTAGGCAGGTGGCAGCACGATTGAAAGTGCCAAGAGGAAATGGGCGAACGCCCGCTGCACCTCTTTCGGTTCACGAGTGCGGCGCACCAGCAGAAAGAACCCGACCAGCGCGCCGACGACGAGCGCAACGACGACGATCTCCGGCATCTTGAATGCGAAGAGCCGCGGCAGGTAGTCCCAGGGGGCGTCGTAGGTGCGGATCCACTCACCGCCGAACGGGAACTTGCGGTTGTGGAGGTTGAAGTTCGTCATGTTGCGAAGGGAGTGAAACGGCCCCCAGAGCGGCTGAAGCTGCGCCCACGGCCAGAAGACGAGCATGCCGGCCCAGCCGATCAAGACGGAGATTCCGGCGCGCCACCCCATCGACCACCAGGCGCGCCCGGCCTCGAGCCAACGACCCGTTTCCGCCCACCGGAAGACGCCGTACGCCGCCACGGCCAGCGCGAGGTAGCAAACGACGATCAGCCCAGCGATGCGAACGCACAGCGCAGCGGCAAGTCCGAGGCCGAGCTTCACCCAGAGCCCGGGAGGAGCGGCAGGCATGACGGCTGCGACGCGGATCACGTAGTAGACCCCCCAGATGTAGCCGGCTGCAAAGGGAGCGTCCTTCGGGTTGAAGAACATGTGGCCCCACATCACCGGCGTGAGCGCGCAAAACGCCAGCGACCAGAGCCCGCCCCAGGGTCCCCCGAGGAAACGGCCGAGCCGCCAAACGCCGAGGAACCCGAGAAGCCCGATCACCCCGCCGAGGAGGTGAAGCGTGTCGTAGCGGTCGAGCGCGGAGTACTTGCGCACCACGGCGCCGAGCCCATCGAAGCCCCCGCCGTAGAGGTAGTCGCGACGAAAATGGAGCGCGCCGTCGTCTTCGCCGCCGCTTTCCATCCATCGGAGAATGTGATTGCCGTACGAGAGGTGGACCGGCTCGTCCCAGCTGACGGCGTAGTCTTCGTAGGTGTTGAAGACGATGACGGTGCACAGGAGCAACGTCGCGACCGCAGCGCAGTCGGGAATCGTTTGACGCCATGCGCGCGATCCGAGCCAAGCCCAGCGCTGGGAGCTCTCGTTCATCAACCCGTTCGGTCCCTCTCCAACCACCGGCCCACTACGGATCGCCGATGACCTCACGAACCGGAAGCCGCTCGCGTTCGTGCTTGCGGTGGTACTGAAAGGTCATGAACTCGCCGAGAAGGCCGATCGAAAACGATTGGGCTCCAACTAGAATCAGAAGCACCCCAAGCAGGAGAAGCGGCCGAGCGCCGATGGGCTCACCGCCGAGCCACAGCACGGATAGGTAGAGACAGACACTGAGACCGAGCAGCGTGAGCGCGAGACCGACGAGGCCGAACAGGTGCATCGGCTTTCTCGAGTACTTCGTGATGAACGCCACGCTCAGCAGGTCGAAGAAGCCGCGGAGGATGCGCTCGAGCCCGTAGCGCGAGCTCCCGAACTGCCGCGCGCGGTGATGGACGGGCATCTCTCCTACGCTGAACCCCTGCCACGAGGCCAACACGGGGATGTAGCGAAAGAGGTCGCCGTAAATCGGGATCGAGTGGAGCACTTCGCGGCGGTACGCCTTGAACCCGCAGTTCATGTCGTGGAGGCGAACCCCGGTCACGATGCCGACGGTGGTGTTGAAGACGTACGAAAAGATTCGCCGATTGAGCGGGTCGTGGCGTTCAACCTTCCAGCCGACCACCACATCCAGCCCGCCCCGGACCTTGGCGATCATCTCGGGGAGATTCACCGGGTCGTCCTGAAGGTCGGCGTCCATCATGACCACGATGTCGGCGCGGACGCGCTCGAAGCCGGCCGAAAGCGCCATCGCCTTCCCGAAGTTGCTGCGGAGGCGAACGCCACGAACGCGAGGGTCGTCTCGGTGAAGCTCCTGGATGACCTCCCAGGAGTTGTCGGTACTTCCGTCGTCGACGAAGATCAGCTCGTACGACGTATCGCTCCCGAGCGCCTCTCGGATTTGCTCGGCGAGGTGGGGTAGGCTCTCGGCTTCATTCAGGCCGGGAACCACGATGGAGACGTCCGGCACGGGCGCGGCATCTTCTTTGGTTTCCGGGACCCCACTGAGTTGCTCCACCACGCGCATGATAAGCCTAAGAGTCGCCGAGGTCCCCGGCGACGCGAAAAAAAGGGTTATTGGATCTCGAGCAGCTCGACGTCAAACACGAGCATGCCCTGCGGACGACCCGGACGGCCGGCATAGGCCAGATCCTCGGGGATCCAAAGTCGACGCTTCTCGCCCACCACCATGAGCTGAAGCCCCTCGGTCCAGCCAGGAATGACCTGGTTGAGCCCGAAGGTGGCCGGGCGTCCCCGAACGACGGAGCTGTCGAACATCTTCCCGTCGGTGGTCCATCCCGAGTAGTTCACCGTGACCCGGCTGGTCGCCTCTGGATGCTCCTTGCCGGTGCCCTTCTCGAGTACGCGGGACGCGAGACCGGACTTGGTCTTCTTCGCGTTCTTTGG
>JBCCZL010000790.1:0-4022 GCA_039187775.1 Myxococcota bacterium | reverse complement strand
GGCGCACCGCAACGAGGTCCTTTTCGGCCATGGTTCGAACGAGGTTGGAGACGTTCGACTTCACGCACCGCTGCCGCTTGGCGAGTTCTCCGAGCCGCATCGGACCCCGCTCGACGACGTAGTAGAGAAGGTGGAACTGCGGCAAGGTGAGCGCCGCATCGGCCGCCACGGGGCCAAGTTGCTCATCGACCGCGTCGGAAACCTCCTGGACCCAATAAAGGATGGCGATGCTGTCGGACGGCGTCGGCATATGGCTCGTCTCGGTTGTATCTCTCAAGCGACGCAAGGTCGACCGCTAGCCCCGATGCAGGTCACTCGTGGGGTAGCAGGATTCCCGCGGGAGCCTCTACCCCCAGGCGGTAGCCCTCCGCGGTCGTGACCAGTCGGACCGGTGTTGAAGGGTCGTCTTCGATCTGCTTGCGAAGGCGGCGCACCGCGACATGAACCCGCTTGGAGTCGCGCAGCGGATGGTAGTCGTCGATGTCCCACACCTCACGAGCTGCATCCTCGAGCGTGCACGCTCCTCCCGCGCCGAAGAGCCGAGCAAGGAAGCGAGCGCTGAGCGGGCTGATCGCGATCGTGCGATCGGGCAAATACACGATTCGCTCGACGCAGTCGCACACCCATGCGGCCGGACCACCGAGGCTTTCCACTCGGCTCGTCCAGCCGTGACTCACTCCTTCTGCGATGGTTCGGTCGAGCGCATCTCGAACCGGCGCCCCGTCCAAGAGACACTGGGCGACCCGCGCCGCGGTAGGGGAGGCACTCTCCGACTTCGCGAGTCGAAGGAGCGTCGCAAGGTCGGGCTGCCGATGAAACGCACCGTTCATTAGCTCTGCCAGGGTTTGGTAGCGCTTCGAGCGGAGGGTATTGGCGGTCGCATCAAGAGCCTCCAAAGTCTCGCGGAGTCGCTCGAGCTCTCGAAGGTGAAGGCGCGCATAGCACTCAATGAGAAGTGCTTCGCCCTCGAACAGTCCGTAGCCGCTGCTCACGGTGCGCTGCGTCACCTGTCGGGCGAGGGTGGCCGCCGCTTCTCCGTTCCCGCGAAGGAGGAGCACATTCGCTTCGGTGAGGTCGCAGACGCAGGCTACGAATGGGCCGTCGCCCGGCGCGGCCTTTGGCAGCATCTCATCGGCCACGGACTCGCCCCGGCGGGCGCGATGGCTCACCCGGAGCGCCGCGAGGTAGCGGGAAATGATGCCGGTAGGCTCAGGAATACTCGGGGCCCAGGGCGGTTCGGGGTGTTCCGCCGCGTTGCTCAAGGTGACCAAGCGCTCGAGCAGGTAGGCCCAGTGATAGAGCGTGGCGTTGCCAAGCCGTTCGGCATCGAGCGTCATCGTCCGGGCCGTCCCGGGAAGGCCCGTGTATCGTCCGCGGGCCACGCGAAGCACGCCTTGCACGACGTCGACGAGGAGGTTGCTCTCAGCCGGAAGGTCGGCCTGCCGCCGAACGGTTCGGAATAGTTCCGCCGAGCGTTGAAAGCTTCCTGCGGCGAACAGACGAATGCCTCGAACGATCGCGCGATCGACGTGAAAGAAACGGTCAACTCGCGAGCGGTCACTCCCGTCGTCCGACGGTCGAGAGTGCAGAAGCCCAAGCTGAACCCGAAGCGCCGCCACCCGACTCAGAAGGACCTCGACCCGAGCCGTCGGGATCTCGTCGGTACGCCGAATCTCGCCCTCTACGCGCTCGAGCAGCGCCTGCGCCTCAGCGCTTCGGTTGCCATGAAACAGCGCCCTCGCGAGCCGAAGATCACGCTGGATTCGCTCCGTCTTCGACACCGGTCGAAACCCTTCGAGCACCTCGATACTCCGCGCGGGATCGCCGGCACCACAGAGCGCCTCACCAAACAGGAGCACCGAGAAGCCCTCGCGCGGCTCCCCTTCGAGGAGCTCGGCGGCGCGCTGGCACTGACCCCGCCGAATCATCCCTTCGATCCAGAGCATTCGGAGCCGCGGCTCGGTTGGCTCCGGACGCTCCACCACCCAACTCAGGGATCGCCGCGATCCGACAACGAGGGCCGAACGAAAGATCGCGTGGGTCAGGCCCGGAAGCCGACATGCTTCGAGGAGCTCCCAAACCTCGTCCGCGGCGTGCGGCGTGCGCTGCCAACGTTCGAGGAGCCCCGCCACGGCGAGCGTATCGGCCGCCGCGATCGCTTCCCGGAGCTCCGCCACCAATCCCTTGGCCGACAAAGGTCGTACAGAAAGAAGACCCTGCTCACGGAGCTCAGAGCGCAAAGCGGCATCGGTGGGGACGGGAACGCCCTGCCGAACCGCGATGTTCGCAAGATAAAGAAGCGCGCGCCGCGACAGCGAGCCGAGGACTCCGTCGGTGGCCGGCAGCTGTTCCGGCGGGGGATAGCTGCTTCGCTGACGTGGACTCACCAGGCGAAGCATAGGCACTTCGATCCCTCATCGTCGAGCTGGCGTTGAACGGACCCCTACCCATCAGGGATCCGTCAAACCCCGGGTCACCTCGGCTTAGTCTAGAAGCGCAACCGCGCCCGCACCGGCCACCCGGAGACGTCCACCCGCATCGATATCGCACTTGCTCCACGTATCCGGCGAGCCTTCGGGAGTGATGTCCTCGAACGTTCCGCCGCCGTCCGTGGAGGCGAGCACGAATCCCGTGTTGTCGCCGGCCCCGAGCGGCTGCACCTCACCGACGACGACGATCCGGTCACCGGTCATGCACACGCCGCGGCCCCAGGTCGAGTCGGAGCCTGACACGCGCGACGGGAGAAGCGGATCGATGTCGATCTGCGTGTAGTCGGCGGTCGCGTAGCGATCCGCGCCAGAGATGAAGATCTTGCCGATGTCTCCATCCTGATCGACCCCCACCGCGACCACCCGCGCGTTGTCGGCGGCGACGCCCCACATCTCCCCGGTGAAGCTCCCGAGACCACCTTCCACCAACGGCACGGGAGTCATCTGCCACGGCTCGGCACCGCCCATCATCGAAGGAAGGAACACAAACGGTGGCTCTGCGATGGTGCTTCCGCAGCCGATAAATCGTTCGCCGACCGCCACCATATCAAGGATCTGGTGTCCGCCGCCGTCGTCTTCCCAGGCGCTCGCCTCTACCCACGCGGTCGCGTCGTCCCCCACGTTTCCATCGGGCCGATAGAGGGCATCGCTGCCGTTGAACGAGTCCGCAAACGCTGCGCCGCTCGCCGTTGTGACGAACGGCGATGCAAGGAACGACGTCCCGACGGTGTTGCCGCGCGTAAGGATGGCGGTGGCGGCGAAGGGTTCAGAAGACGTGTCGAGCGAAATCACCATCGCGCGGGCGGGACCTTCGCCGGCGACGTACAGGAGGTCGCCGAAGCCGCGGTGAACCGAAAGCACTCGGAACGTGGAAAGCACGTTGCCGGGCTGGGTGTCGGGAATGGACCAGCTCTCGCCATCGTCCCGGCTCAAGAACAGGCCATCGCCCATATTTCCGCTGCCGCAGCCGAGCCACATCGCGCCGTCGTCATCGACATGAAACGCGTCGGTTCGGTTGATCCCAGGGCATGGATGGGTTCGGACGGCCCAGCCCGAACTTCCTCCGTCGATCGGAGCATCGCCCACGGGACCGTCGGGCAGGTTGCCATCAGGAACCTCACTGTCGGTTCCCGGGGTCGCGTCGGGGCTGGATGTATCGTCGTCGCCGCAGGCGAAAAGACCCGCGATCGAAGCCAAGCAGAGTAGCCGTGTGGCCCATACCTTTGTCATGGAGAGTACCCTGACCTGTCCGTCGCCCTCCCAACACTTTTGACGGGTTACTTCGGGTTACCACGTGGAAGTCGCCTCGTTCCGACGCCATGAGAGCAGACGGGCAACGCCCTGGGTTACCCAACAGTTGCGTGGTCGTGTTTTGAGCCTCCGGGAAGCTCAAGCGCACCGTGGGCAAGACCTTTCTCTTCACCGGCAAGATCGCCGCGATGAAGCGCGCGGACGGCAAACGCCATGTCGCGGAGCTCGGCGGGAGCATGGCCGGCTCGGTTTCAAAGACTCTCGACTACCTTGTGGTGGGCG
>JBCCZL010000789.1:0-4022 GCA_039187775.1 Myxococcota bacterium | reverse complement strand
GAAGAGTCGGGCCTCGTGGCGGGTGAGGACTTCTTCCTTGCCTTTTCCCCGGAGCGAGACGACCCCGGCAACAAACACTACTCGACCACCACGATTCCTAAGGTCGTGGGCGGCATCGACGAGGCGTCAGGGGATGTCGCAGTGTGCCTCTATGACCAAGTCATCGAAAAGACGGTGCGCGTCTCTTCGGCCCGCGCGGCAGAGGCCTGCAAACTCACCGAAAATATCTTTCGTGCGGTCAACATCGCCTTGGTCAACGAACTGAAGGTCGTGTACGACCGCATGGATATCGACGTCTGGGAAGTTCTCGATGCTGCGGCAACAAAACCCTTTGGCTTCGTTCGCTTCAGTCCGGGACCGGGGTGGGGCGGCCACTGCATCCCCCTCGACCCGTTCTATCTCTCCTGGAAGGCGCGGGAGTATGGCATCACGCCGCGGTTCATCGAGCTCGCCGGTGAAGTCAACGTCGCGATGCCGGAATACGTCGTCAACAAGCTCCAACTCGCCCTCAACGATCGAGAAAAGTCAGTCAAGGGCGCGGGAGTCCTCATCCTCGGCCTCGCCTATAAAAAAGACATCGACGATCCGCGGGAGAGCCCCGCGTTTGAGGTCATCGAACAGCTCCTCCATCTCGGCGCCAGAGTCAGCTACCACGACCCGCATATTGCAAAAGCCCCGAAGATGCGTTCCTGGCCGGACCTCAGTCCGATGGAATCTCGTCCCCTCAACGAAGACACGGTGGCGGGGGCCGACGCCCTCGTCCTCGTGACCGACCACAGCGCCGTCGACTACGAGTTCGTGCAGCAACACGCCAAGTTGATCGTCGACGCTCGAGGAGTGTACCGTCAGCCGCTCGATAACGTCGTAAAGGCCTAGAGCGGCGTGTGCGGCATTGCGGGCGGGCTGTTTCCACGAGGAATCACCGAGCAGGACCTCGAGTGCGCCCTCGCGACCATCGCTCACCGTGGACCCGACGACAGCGGCGGGATCATTGAAGGTCCGCTGGCGCTTGGTATGCGCCGCCTTGCCGTCCTCGACCTTGACGGCGGACGACAGCCCGTTGAAGACGAGACGGGCCGAGTGGCGGTGGTGTTTAACGGGGAGATCTACAACTACCGTGAGATCGCTGCCGACCTCGCCATCAGCCCTGCTCCCGGCGACACCACCGTCATCGCTCCGCTTTTCGCACGGTACGGACGAGAGATGGCCCATCGTCTCCGGGGCATGTTCGCCGTCGCCGCCTGGGATCGAAAGAGCCGACGCCTCACCCTTCTTCGCGACCGGTTCGGTAAGAAGCCGCTCTACTATCGCCGCCTGCCGTCGGGCGGGTTCATCTTTGCCTCGGAGTTGAAAGCCCTCGAGTCGCTGTCCCAAGCCGCCGGGTTACCGCTCGAGATCGACGAGCAAGGGATTTACGACTTTCTTTCGATGGCGGTCGTGCCGCAGCCCAATACGGTGTTCCGCGGCGTGCATCTGGTCGGACCCGGCGGTTACCTCTGCTTCGATGCGAGGCGGGACGTGGTCCAGACCGGCACCTACTGGTCGCTCGAGCCGTCGGTGATCCGTCGTCGCCGAGACCGCCTTCACGAAGAGGTTCGGTCGCGTATGAGGGAGGCAGTCCGGGTTCGCCTGCGAAGCGATGTGCCGCTTGGAGTGTTCCTCTCCGGAGGCCTCGACTCTTCCATCGTGGCGCTGGAGGCGGCGGCCCTCACCGAGGGAGATGTGCATACCTTTACGGTCTCCACCGGTGACTCCGAGCTGGATGAGGCACCCATCGCCCGCGAAACCGCGCAGTCTCTCGGGATTCGCAATACGGTGCTTCGTCTGGAGGTTCAACCCCGCGAAAGCCTCGAGCGTGTCGTACGGCACTACGATCAGCCCTACGCGGACGCGAGCGCCATTCCATCGATGGCGATCGCAGCGCTGGCGAGGGAATACGTCACGGTTGTGCTGAACGGCGACGGTGGAGATGAGGTGTTTGCCGGGTATCGGCGATATCTCGCGGCCGCTGCGGCAAGTCGCACGCCCAAGGCGGTTGCCGCCGCGGGGCGCGTCGGTGCTACGGCTGTGCTCGGTGCCGCGCGCCGGTCGAGGGCAGGATTCGTCGCACGATTTCTTCGGGGCGCGGGCATGCCGGTTGGGCGCCAGTATTTGACATACACGACCGACATGCTCTTCGAGGAAGACAAGCGCGAGCTCTGGCAACGGTCGAGGTGTCGTCCGACCGAAGCCATCGTCGAGGATCTCCCCGGGTGTGGGCATCGCGGCATCCACCGTCAGCTGTTTCTCGACCATCGGCTCAACCTGCAGAGCGATCTCCTCGTCAAGATGGATATGGCGACCATGGCGGCGTCACTCGAAGCGCGGTCTCCGTTTCTCGACCACGAGCTGGCCGAGTTCGCAGTGACCATTCCACCGGCGGAGCTGATTCGGCGAGGTAAGACCAAGGCAGTGCTCCGCGATGCGTATCTTGGACGCCTTCCCGATGCGGTCACCAAAGGCAAGAAGCGCGGCTTCGAGATTCCGCTGGCGAGCTGGCTTGCCGACGACTGGAGCGACATGATCGGAGATACCGTCCTCGCGCCTTCCTCCGAAGTGGCCTCCTACCTTCCGGCGGACTGGATTCGCGACCTGTACGAAGGACGCGTCGCGAGCGACCGGAACCACGCTTATCTACGCTACGCCCTTTTGGTCCTCGAACTCTGGCTTAGGTTTCGCCGCCGTGGCTAGCACTCGCGTTGTCTACATTGTCACCGTTCCGCAGACCGCAGATGTCTTGCTCCGCGGCCAGCTGCGATTTCTCCGAGAAGAGGGCTTCGACGTCACACTTATCGCGTCGCCGGGGCTCGAGCTCGATCGCGTCGCCTGCCGGGAAGGCGTCGAGATTGTCCCCGTGCCGATCGCCCGTGAGATCGCGCCACTCCGAGACCTTAAGTCGCTACTCGGTCTCGTTCGAGCGCTCCGGCGCATTCAACCCGACATCGTCAACGCGAGCACCCCGAAGGCAGGACTCCTCGGAATGATCGCGGCCGCGGTGACCAGTGTCCCCGTACGAATCTACGTGCTTCGCGGACTTCGCCTCGAAGGCGAGTCCGGCGCGAAGCGTCGACTCCTCGCGGCCCTTGAGAGAGTCACCATGAGCGTTGCGCACGAAGTGATCTGCGTGAGCTCCTCCCTTCAGGAAAGGGTTCTCCAGCTACGGCTGGCTCCCCGACGCAAGCTCCGGGTCATTGGTGAGGGATCTTCCAACGGCGTCGACGTGAAGCGGTTTTCGTCGGCGCACTCGGCACGCCGGGAGCTTGGGATTCAAAGCAACGAGTTCGTCGCCGGCTTTGTGGGCCGGCTCGTGGCCGACAAGGGGCTCTCCGAACTCCGGCGGACCGCGGAACACTTCGCCCAACGCTCCAACGCAGTCTTTCTCGTCGTCGGCGGCACGGAAGGAGAGGACGGAAGTGCGCTGGACGAAGTCGCACGTCTTCGAAGGCTTCCCAACGTGATCAGCACCGGGCAAGTGCAAGACACCGCCCCCTACTACCGAGCGATGGACGTTCTTCTGTTTCCATCCTATCGCGAAGGTTTCCCCAACGCTCCGCTCGAGGCATCGGCGGCGTCGGTTCCCACGATCGGCTTTCGCGTCACCGGCACGGTCGACGCGATCCAGGATGGGAAGACCGGTAAGCTCGTCGAGAAGTCAGCGACGAAGCTCATTGAAGCCCTTGACTACTACCTTGCCGCCCCGGAAATGGCGCGGATGGATGGCCAGCTCGCGCGGAGCTGGGTCTCGGAAGCGTTCTCACCTCGGCGAATCTGGACCGGCGTGCGCGACCGGTACCACATCTGGGGGCGTATCGCCCACGGCCGGCAAACAGGGTGGTCCCGGGTGAGCAAGCGCGCCTTCGACGCTGGCGTTGCCGCGATCGGCCTCGGGGCAGTGTCGCCGCTAATTGCGGCGACCGCGGTGGGCCTTGCTCTGTCGTTTCGGAGCCGCGACGTGGTGTTCCGCCAGCTTCGGCCGGGACGTG
>JBCCZL010000788.1:0-4024 GCA_039187775.1 Myxococcota bacterium | reverse complement strand
TGCCACCCCAGAGCATCTCTTGGCCTGCGACCCGTGGCTCATAGGAACGATCGTTACGAGGTTGATGATCCGTCATCGCAGTCCCGCTCAGCGCAATGATTCGAGGCCCCCGTCCACCCTATTTCGTGATTGAGGTCACTAAGTCACGGGTAAGATCCTACGGATCCGTTCCAGCTGCAGCGATGCTTGCGTCGATCGCTCGAGGGGCGGCAAGCTGAACCGGGCCTCGCCGTCCATGTACTGCAACGTATGGAAGGAGCGGACCTTGGATGATGTTTCACCGTATCCGATGCGCCGCTCCGGCGCACGAGGGGCGCCGCCCTCGCCTCCCACCTGCCCGCTCTCGTCGGTTGCAAGGCAAAAACCGTCTTCAGAACCAGCCCAAACCACCGCTGCGTCGGGCATAAGGCCTGCATGCGAGAGGGCTCGATGCGCGTCCAGGTTGGAATCAGTTCGGCACTCGCCCTACTCCTTGCTTGCCAAGGAACCTTCTCCGACGACCCCTACGCCGCAGGAGAGCCGCTGGACCCGGTGCAAGACCCGGATCTGGCGCCGGCCAGCTGCTCACCTGAGCTAGAGCCCGCGGTTCGGGGGGTCCCCACACGAATTCTCACCGGCCGCGAACTGAACAATGCACTTCGCGAGCTCTTTCCAAACGTGGAGCTTCCGAACCAAGAGATTCAGTTTGACGGGCGGGTCGAGTCGTGTGTGGTGTATTCGAGGGACGACGTTCTGGAAGCCCATATTCGCGAGTACCGAGGGATCGCAGAAACCCTCGCCCCGCTGCTCGTGGAAGACCTGAACGCGGTGATGGACTGTGCCGGCGCGAGCGACGCAGATTGCGCCACTCGGTACATCGAAGACTTCGCGTCTCGCGCGTTTCGCCGCCCCGTTTCCGCCGACGAACAGGCCGGCCTCGTCGCCCTCTATCGGACAGGCGCTGAGGTCAGCCACGCGGAAGGGATGCGCTATGTCTTCGAGGCGGTCCTCCAGACGCCTTCGTTCATCTATGTGCACGAGACCCCCGCAGATACGCTAGCGCCCCACGAAGTCGCCCAGCGAATGGCCGCGATGTTCGCCCGCTCGGTCCCCGACTCCGAACTGCTCGCCGCCGCAGAAGACGGTTCATTGATGAACGCGAACGCCCGCGTCGAGCATGCCGAGCGACTCCTTGCAACTCCTGCGGGCCAAGCCGCGATCGGGGCATTTGTCGGTGAATGGTTCGGTATCGATCGGCTTCGAGACACTCCGCTCGCCTTGGAGGACCAGGCGCTGGCCGCCGGCATGGAGGAGGAGACCCGTCGTTTCGTCGACCGGTTGGTGTCCCAGGGCTCCGCGCGATTCACCGACCTTCTTGCGGCAAACTACACGTACCTCAACGAAGCCATGGCCGCGCACTACGGGTATTCGCTGGATGGGGCCGAGGCGATCGGAGACGGGTGGTATCGCGTCGAGCTCGAAGGCTCGGCGGGCCTGCTGACCCACGGCTCGTTTCTGTCCCAGCATCATGGGCCGGTCCATCGAGGACTCGCGATCCGTCGTGGACTGCTGTGTGGAGACGTTCCAGGTCCCGACGATATCGACATCACCGCGGTCCCGACGGGGGAGACCGAAGCCGAGCGTTCGAAGACCGAGAAGCGCCTCGACCACCCCACGTGCGGTGGATGCCATCGAATGATGGATCCGATGGGACTCGCCCTGGACACCTTTGATGACCACGGCGTGCCCCGGACGGAGGATCAGCACGGCAATCCGGTGCGAGATGATGGAGAGATCTTGTCGTCGGATGTCGATGGAGTGATCCAGGGGGCAGCGGAGCTCGGCAACCGGCTCTCCCAATCCGAAGATGTCAGGGCCTGCGTCGCGAGAAACCTCTTTGCGTGGAGTTACGCACGAGCGGCCACCGCGGCCGATAGCTGCGTGATCGAACGAATCCAGAACCACCTCGCGACGAATGACGATGACTTTCGCGCGGCCCTCGTGGGGATCGTTGCATCGGATCAGTTTGTCCGGAGCCTTCAGCCAAGGGTGGGAGGTGAGCAGTGAGCAGTCGACGTCGATTCCTTCAGGGAGCCACCACCGCGGGCGCGGTGAGCCTCGCCCTCCCCCTCCTCCCGTCCCAGTCGCGGAGCCAGGACCCGGCCTTCCCGCTCCGGCTGGTGATCTTCTTCAGCGGCAACGGCACGATCGTGCGCGATTGGGTGCCGGAATCGAATGGCGGTCGACTGACGCGGCTGAGCCCCATCCTTTCGCCGCTCAGCCGGCACCTCGAGAAGCTGATGGTCGTCCAAGGCTTGGACATCAAGGTCGCAAAGCGCGAGTACCAGCCGAAGGGCGGATTCCACGCCCATGAGCGAGGCCTTGGAGCCATCCTGACCGGCCAGCCGCTGCACCTTGGGCCGATGGAGGCAGGAAGCGGGTACGCTCAGGGAATTTCGGTCGATCAGTTCCTCGCCCAACGAACCGCCGGCGCCACCGGGATCCCGGTGCTCAACCTCGGGCTGATCAGTCGTCGCCACGGCAACGGGTGGTACAACCGAGACACCATGACCTACGCGGGAGATGACCTTCCCGTGTTCGCCGAAAGCGACGGCTCGAAGATCTTCGACGAAGTGTTCTCCGGGGCGACCATGGACGTCGCGGCACTCGAACGGGTCCGGGCTCGACGTCAATCGGTGCTCGACTTCGTGCGGGCCGACCTTCAGCGACTCGAAACCCGCATCTCGCGCGAGGACCAGCTTCGCCTCGCCGAACACCACACGGCGTTTCGGACACTCGAGCAACAGCTTTCGGAACCGGTGGCGAGCTGTGGCGATTTCTCGCTCGCCGCACCTGGAGGCTGGAACGACGAGAACAACATGACGGCGATCGCGGATTTTCAGATCCAGCAAACCGTTCAAGCCCTCGCCTGCGACCGGACGCGGATCGCCACGATGCAGTTCGGCAAGGGGCTCGGTGGATTGTCGCTACGCTGCATCGGGATGACCGATAGCTGGCACGGCCTCTCTCACGAGGGGAATGGCAACGAGAGCGCGCAGAACAAACTCACCCAGCTGAACACCTATATCGCCGAGCGTTTTGCCTCGCTGCTCGACGCCATGGACGCGGTCCCCGAAGGAAGCGGCACGCTCCTCGACCACTCGATCGTGTGCTGGGTCAATGAGCTAGGCATCGGCAACGTGCACGACCACGACAATGTGCCGGTGGTGATGGCCGGCGGAGGCCACGGGTTCTTCAAGACTGGAGGAGCCCACGTTGAGCTTGGCGACCGCCCGAACAACGACTGGCTGGTCAGTCTATGCCATGCGTTTGGTCAAACCGACGTCACCGAGTTCGGGTTGTCAGAGCTCTCCAACGGCCCACTCACCGAGCTTCACGCCTGACCTGAAACTGCGACGAAAGCCGACGAACTTCAGAGTGTGCGATGGGCAGACGGCGCGTCGAAGACGCGCGAGCCGAGCTCGCGGCACCGCAGGGGGACCCGTGGAGGGTTTCACGCCGGAATGGGGAGGACGAAGTCCCTAGCGACCGGCTCAAAACGCGCGGAGCTTCGGCACCGGGAGCACATCGCTCGCCACGTGGCGGGCAATATCCTCGAACGTCACGTTGAAGGTCAGATCCTCCGTCTCTCCTGGCACCGACCAGAGATTGAGACCGATCGGACTCTCGATGAGTCGACCGTTTCGAAGCGACATCTCCGCCTCCACCACATGCGCCGCCACCAGCGTGCTCCGCTGAATGATGAAGCGATCGGCATCGAGGCGAGCCCCGTGAACGACGGCGAGGCCGGTCCCTGAGCCGTATCCCTCACACGCGCTCTCTGCGCAGGACTGCGGCCAGGTGTCTTCGACGATCAGGTCGGTGACATCGGCTTGTGAACCTTCGCCGGCTAAGAGGATCCCGATCTCTCGGTTGCCGTTCAAATGAAGCCGCTCGGCACGAAGGTCTGAAACGCCAGATTCCTGGGCTGAATACGAGGAGGATTGATGATGTTGATAAAGCAGGAACCATCTCGGATGGTGGG
>JBCCZL010000787.1:0-4027 GCA_039187775.1 Myxococcota bacterium | reverse complement strand
GGCGGCGGAAGGGCCGCGCTGAATGACGTCATCGTGCGAGGTGTCCGTGAAAACGCGGCCGGGGACTTCGGGCGAGGCCTTCATGTCGAAGACGCGGGGACCCTGAATGGTCAGCGCATTCTGGTGGACGATTGTCGAGAACTCGGAGTCTATGGCTCGAGCGCTGGAGCGGAGGTGGTGCTTGCCGACCTGATCGTTCGTGGGACCCGTCCGCGGATCGGTGACGGCGCGGGAGGCCGAGGCGTTCAGTTCCAATGGGGCGTCACGGCGACGATCGAACGCGCGGTGTTGGAGAACAATGTGGGCTTTGGGCTCATGGCCGCGGCCGAAGGAACCGTGGTCACGGTTCGCGATGTCGCGATACTCAATACCGACGAGGGAGGGGCGACCGACCCCGGGCGGGGGGCCGAGGTGTTGCTCGGTGCGCGGCTGGACCTCGAGCGGGTGCGCATCGAGAACAGTCACGATATCGGGTATGGGATCAGTGGAAGTGCGTCGACGGCGAGTCACCTGGCGGTGGTCGGAACGAAGCCGACCACCCGGAATGGATGGTACGGGCGGGGGATCGCGGTCATCGGAGCCGAGGCCGTGCTCGACGGGGACCACGTGCGAGTGGCAGACAATACCGAGATCGGCGTGTACGTCGGCACGGGAACCGTGACGCTTCGGGATGCCGAAGTGGTGCGCACGAACCCCCAGCCATGCACCGTCGACTGCATGGGACGCACCGGTGGGTTTGGAGTTTTGGTGATCAGCGACGGAACGGTGACGATGTCTCGGTTCACCGTTTCGGAGAATGCACTCGCCGGCCTGGCGTTGGTGGGAGGACGCGCTCCCTTGGACAACGGGACCATCGCTGGTCATCCGGTGGGTATTTACGCCGCAGAAAATGCCGATGCAGTCGCCAACGACCTCCGCGAAGTCGAGTTGGAGAGCAATGACCGCAACTTCGATAGCGCGGCGCTTCCGATCCCGGACGCGTCCATCGCGGGAACCGTGGACTTCTAGCAGTCGGGCGGTTGAAGCTGGCGGGAATTGAAACCCGTATGTCATCGTATCCGTATTGATGTCTCTTCGAAGGATCGCTGAGGTCGCCCTTCACGCCGTGCTCCCGTTGGGCATCGGGGCGGCGCTCTACCTCGGAGGGCGAAGCGACCAGCTCTTGGGCTATCGCTGGGGCCGCGCGCTCGGGATCCACGACATCGTGGGGGCGATTCGGAGCTGGCTTCGGCCCCTCGCCGATCTTCCGGAGTGGATCTGTTTTAGTCTGCCGGATGCGCTCTGGGTGTACGCGTTCGTGTGGTCGATGGCGAAGTTCGCGTTCGCCGCGCGCGGGCTCGAGCGAACGCTGCTTCTATCGGTTCCCGTTGCAATGGGCGTAGGCGCAGAGTTCGGGCAGGCCATTGGCGTGGTCCCGGGGACCTTCGACATCGTCGACCTCGCGCTCTGCGGGCTGGCGACGGCGCTTGGACTGGTCACCGCCCGACCGCGGGAGCTGGCGGGCGGGCGCTCGGGGACGCCGGAGCCGGTCTAACCCGCATCGGTCACCCGTCGGCGTGGCTCGCGCCCGAAAGCACTGCATTCCCCCGGCCTTCTCCCGGGCCTTCTCCCTCCAGCCGTCCTCGCGGGACGTCGAGTACCGCTGCGGCGTCTTCCAGTCCGAGGTCTGCGGGAATCCAGCACTTTCGAACGCGATCCATCACCTCTGGTGACCGATGCGGGCGAACATGGTCCTTCGTCAGTTGTCCGCGGCGGTCTGATCGTTTGCCGCCGCCGCTGAGTCCTCGTCGCTGGAAGGTTCATCGTCGTCCGCCAAGACCCCTTCGGATGCGGCCGCGTCCTCGCCCCCGGCGGATTCTCCCCATTCCAGCGCCAAGGCGCTCCCGGTGTCCCCTTCGAGGGTGCGAATCGCGGAGCCCGACAGATCGACGACCTCCGACTGGTTGCCGCGACTGATCTGAAGCACCGCGCCTGCCTCGGTGAGACGAACCGTCGGACGGGCGCTTGTCGGCAGCATCGCCCAGGCGAGGAGGATCTTTGCGTCGCGGTCGGCGCGGCGGCGTGCGAGGACTGCAAGCGGGACACGCTCGGCGACCGGCAGGAGCTCGGGATACGTCGGGATCCCCGCGACGAGGGCGAGTGCGGTGTCGATGTAGTGCGGTCCGGCGATCGCGCGAAGCCGGTCGATAAGAGCGACTAGGTCGACGGACGCGGTGGCAAGGGCGGCGTGGTGCTGCTTGATCCAGGTGTCCGAATCGCCGATGTCGATCGGGGTCTCGGCCGCGCCTGCAGCGACCGCCCGGCGGACCGCATAGGCAATGGTCCGCCGTTCTACCGCGACATCGATGTGGAGTTCGCCGGCGGGCGCGCTTCCAAGCGAGTGCTTCGAACGGAACCGGTGACGCGTCCACACAAGGTCGTCGGTGCGTCCGGTCGAAGAAATCCAGAGCCGGCCGAGGCTCCGACCGCTGCCCGCGTGAAACTCGACGCGGCGCCCTCGCCGGGTTTGCTCGTGGTCCGGTGCTTCCTCGGGCGCAGCATCGAGGACGCGGGCGAGCCAGGCGAGCGCTTCTTCGATGAGATAGCCGTCCGCTTCTTTGTCGGCGGCGCTCGTGTCGTGGATGTACGCGAGGCGACGAAACTCGGGCCCGACCAGCCGCTCGAGGACGAGCCGGCCGAGTCGAAGGAGATCTCCAAGGCCGTCTTCGTGCACCTGATTGGCAAAGCCGCTTGCGCCGGGGGTCCGGTCGAAGAGCACGATCGAACGCGTGCCGCTGACGTCGGCGAGCGCGACATCCGCGAGCTCCCGCGCGCCACGAAGAAAGCACGGAAGGATCATCCGAAGGGCGGCGATGAGGGGGCGCGCCGCGTCGGGCGAGAGCGCCTCGTTCTCTCCCAAGGAAATCGCGCAGATGTCGGTGCTGTAGGCCGCGGAGGTGGGGCCCTCGTAGGCCCGCTTTTCGAGGAGCTCGGGCCCCGGTCCGTAGCGCCGCACGCCAAAGAAGGTCTCTTTGACTTGGCCGCGCACCAATGCGGCTCGGAGCGGTTCGCCGCCAAGTTCTCGAGGAGCCCACTCGGTGCGCCGTGCATCGACGCTCACCGTTCGATTCGGTGTCGTGCGGAACGGTTCCGTGATCTGTTCGCAACCGCGGGCCCCTTCGGTGTCTTGGTCGTCGACCACGCGGTAGCGGCCGCGCGGATGAAGGAAGATCGTAGCCGGAGGAAAGACGGCGGTGGCGATCGCACGGTCCACCTCGACGAGAGGTTCCGAGGTTCCCCGATCCACGAGCGTGGCTCGCTCCGCGGATTCGCTCACGCAAGTTGCGCGGATCGGTTCGCCGAGCGCGGTCTCCCCCGCCGCCCGAACGAGTTCGCGACTCGCCGCGTCGTCAGCACGGGGGTCAAAGTACCAGACCTTGCGGAAGCGCACCTGCTGGCTCTCCGAGAGTCGCCGAAGGGTCTCCTCGGTAAACTCGCGGCCGAAGCGACGCCCCAGCGCCTCCACGTCCTGCTCGCGGCCGAGCGAGCGGTCAAAGTGGCGCTGCCGGATCACGTCGGGCTCCGAGAGAATCACCGCTCGGGGAAGGCTCGCGATGAGCTCCCGGTGCGGTGCGTCGGCGGCCTCCTCGTGGAGCACCATCTCCTCGTCGGCCGGAGGGGCGAGGACGAGAACCACCGACTTCTGATCGGTTCGAACCCCCGCGTGGGCCAGTCGATCCGCTTCGCGCCGGACTTCGGGGTAGGTGCCTTCGATCAGAACGACCTCCGCGTCCGCCGGGTCGGCGACGTGGTGTCGGCGCAAGCTCCCGAGTTCGGTTTCGGGGCGCCGAAGATGCCGGTCGGCGTCGCCCGCCCGTCGAATGTGCCACGGGATGGAGGCGCGATCGCACGCTTCCGCGAGGGTGGAAAGCGGGATCGCTTCGCCCGAGCCATCCGCGAGATCACGTCGACGAATCAGCGCCCGGGTGAGCCGCGGCGCCGAGTCGCGGTCGAAGATACGAAGCGGCGCGGCCAGCACGTGCCTCGC
>JBCCZL010000786.1:0-4030 GCA_039187775.1 Myxococcota bacterium | reverse complement strand
TGCCGTTTGAGCCCGGGATCGAAGTCGCCTATGTGACCGAGGCCGGACTGCAGACCCTCGGCCCGGTGGAGATCCAAGGGCCCGACGAGCCGACGGTGGCCGACCTCGGCCGAGTCGGGTACTCCGAACTCGTCTACGATCTTTCGGCGCTGGACTGATCTGAAACCACGACGAACTCCAGCGGATTGGCTACCGGCGCCGAAGCTCCGGGCCGTGGCCGAAGGGGCCGCTCTCCGTCTCTCTTCGCAGTGGGGTGCCCGGCGCGAAGGGAATCCCGTCCGCCGACAACGCCCGGAGGAGTGGTGTGGCTCCGGCGGTGAGGCGGCAGAGATAACCCGGGAGCTGCGACGCCGGTTGAGTGGACGCCACGGAAGGCTGAAGGGTCAGCGACTCCGGGGTGCATTCCATCGTGAGATCGACTCGAACTCGCCGAGGCTTCGGCAGGGGAAGTGACCCCGGGCCAGACCAGCGGACCTCGGAGACCTTTCCGGTGCGAAATCGGAGGCGGAACCCGCCGCCGACGAGCGCCTGGGCCTGCCCGTTCCACTGACGCTGCTTCAGTTCGTGGACTTCGCTCCAGTCTCGCTGACCCATCCGAAACGCGGCGAAGGACGGCCCCGTCCGGTGACTCTCGCGGCTCGAAAGGGTGAGCGTGGCCGCGCCCGCACCGGACACCACGAGCCGAAGCTCGGTGTGCTGGTTCGTTGTCGCCGACGAGCGCGAGCAACTCGACTCCGAGGATTCGTGGAGGTCGGTCTCCATATCGAGGGCCGGCAGGGGTGGCGGGACGGCCGGCTGAGCGGACGCTGGCGCACTGATCGCGAGGAATAGAAGGGTCACCATCCGCATGACCCCTTGAGACGTGTGAGGCGTCATCACGATCTTCGAACCAAGCCCGGTGGCGCGAAGGACTCTCGGCGGCTCTTGGCGGCCCCCGAAGTTGCAGCGTCTCGTCCCGCTCTCTACGCTCTATGGGGTGGTTCGCGGGGTTACGGTGTTCGGGTGGGTGGTACTCGCAGGTCTTCTGGCCTGCAGCAGCCGAGAGAAGTCCGCGAGCGATGCGACGGTGGACCGGACGCTGGATGGCGCCGTTTCTGACGGCGACGGCGGCGATCTCTGCGCTTGCTCGACCGGCCGGCACAATGACCGGGTGTTCTTGCTGTCCGATGACGGGGAGCTTTGGACATTCGATCCGGAAACGCGGGCATTCGACTTTGTGGTGGGCCCGATCTGCTCCGGCATGCAACCCTTCTCGATGGCCGTCGACGCGCGGGGAATCGCTCACGTGGTGTTCGCCGAATCGCTCGCCATCCTGACGCTCGACGTGAACGATCCCGGCCCCTGCGAAGATTCAGGCTACCTCCGCCGAAATCAGGACTTCGGCCTCTTCGGAATGTCCTTTGCCAGCGAATCGGAGACCGACTTTTGCGCGGACCTGTACGTTCATACCTACGACGGCGAGGGGCCATTTGAAGAAGGCCCGGGTCTCGGTCGACTCGGGGTGATCGACGCCGATGACTACTCACTCCGCGAATTGGCAATCATCGATTTTGATGGGGGAGAACTTACGGGAACCGGAGATGGGCGACTTTTTGCGTTCGCGGGTGCGAACCCGGTGAAGCTGATCGAGTACGACAAGAGTTCGGGGGCGGTGATCGAAGTGGTCCCGCTCGACGGGATCCAAAAGACGAATGCATCAGCGGCTGCGTTCTATGGCGGTGATATCTATCTGTTCACCGAAGCGGTGCCGGCTGCGTGCAACACCTGCCTGATGCAGGGATGTCAGGCCTCGCTCGATGCGTGTCGCGGGGAACCCGGCTGCGCGGAAGATCTCGACTGCGCGCTCGCGGAGGGGGACATTCGAGACGAGTGCGGCGGGCTCCTTCCAGCAGACCTTCAAGCATGCCTCGGGGCCTGCGATGCAAGCTGCGGCGTCGCCCCGCAGTTCCGGACGAGCCAGGTCGTGCGATTTGATCTCGACGCGCCCAATGGAAACCGCACCTTCGAAACCACGGTGGCCGAGGGGCCGATCCGAGTGGTCGGTGCGGCGAGTTCCCCCTGCGTGCTCACCGGGCCGTTCTAGCCCGCATCGGTCACCAGAGGCGATGGATCGCGTTCGAAAGGGCTGGATTCCCGCGGACCTCGGACTGGAAGACGCCGCAGCTTTACTCGACCGTACCGCGAGGACGGCTGGAGGGAGAAGGCTGTCGGAATGCGGTGCTTTTGGGCGCGAAACACGCCGACGGGTGACCGATGCGGCTAGCGTGGGCCCAATGAGATGTGGGAGGACGAAGTCCTCCTTGGAGGGCTAGAGCTCGACCCGGCCCCACACGGGGTCGCTGATCGGGTCTTCACTACCTTGCGTGAGAATCACTGCGGTGGCCACTCCGGCTCCCACCACCAGCGCGCCGATCACGATCCAGAGCCAAGGCGACTCTGCCCAGCCGGCTTCGCTCAACCGGATTCGGTACGTCTCTCCAGCATCGACCTCCACGGTTTCGGATACGTCCCCTTCGAGAAGCCGCACCGTGTACGACGACGGCGGCACGTGCCGGACCAGTCGGGAGCGACCTTGCGCAACGCCCAGAATCTCGAGCGCCTGGTCGGCCTCGGCCTCGACGATCAATCGCCCGCGATCCGGCGAAAGGGGCAGCTCGAGGTCGAGCTCCACCGTGGCTCCCGCCCTCACCGATGTTCGAGTTTCCGCGCTCCGGCCGTCGGGGGCGGCCGCGACTACCGTGTAGGGCCCCGGAAGAACAGGAAACGCACTCGGGCCGTCTTCTTCGACGGTGCCGACCGCTTCGCCTTCGATCACGACCGATGCCACGCGGGCTCCGCTGACCGCCACTTCGATGAAGCCGATCTCGTTTCGCACCTCGCGAAAGAGGGCCTCGATCACGTCGCGCTGACCGTCATCGAGCTCGCCGTAGGTCGCATCCTGGAGCTCTCCGAGGATTCGCACCGCCGCGACGGTCTCGCCAAGCTGGCGCTGGATCACCGCGAGGTTGTACGCGGTGGGCACCCGGGCACACAGCTCGAGCGACTCGAGGTATGCGTCCCGCGCGGCAGCCAGCGAGCGACTCGCCGCCTCTTCGAGACCACGCTCAAACAGCGCCCGAGCTTGGGCCTGATCTTCGCACTGTGCGTTGACCCGTCCCGGGTCGACGGCGGCGGCACTGAGAAGAAGGGCAAGGTTCCAAGCAAGCCAACGAGTTTGCGTCCGTTGAGTGTTCATCCCGCAGAGACGCATCGGTCGTGCGGGGGAAGCAGCGGCGGGGGAAGCTCGGCGGATCAAGGCGGGCAAACGGCTTGGGCAGGACAGTGGGACCACCCCAGCCTACTGGATCGCGGTCCCGCGGCGGTGCGCAGAATCGCGGGTGGAAAAATCGACAATCAATGGAGTCGTTCGATTCGTATGGTGCCGTTTGATTTGGATGGTGCCGCTTGATTTGGATGCCGCTTGATTTGGATGCCGCTTGATTTGGATGCCGCTTGATTTGGATGTGTGATTTGGATGGTGCCGTGTGATTTGGATGGTGCCGTGTGATTTGGATAGTGCCGTGTGATTTGGATGGTGCCGTGTGATTTGGATGGTGCCGTGTGATTTGGATGGTGCCGTGTGATTTGGATGGTGCCGTGTGATTTGGATGGTGCCGTGTGATTTGGATGGTGCCGTTCCGTTTGGCGGCGGGTCGATCTAGCGCTGTTCCAGGAACTGCCCGGTCCAGGTCATTTCGTGAGGCGTGTCGCCGGTCGACATCGAGGGCGACGTCATCATTGCGGGGGCTTGGCTCATGGCGGCTTGGGCACGACGCTTGGCCAGCAGTCGGGCGCGGCGGGCCGCCAAACGTCGGGCTCGGCGGCTCTCTGCGGGAGACTGTTCCGACTCCTCCGACTGGCCCTCGGACCCAGCTTCTTCCACCTCAACTTCCTCTGCAGCCTCCCCCGATGATGTCTCCCCCGAGGATGTCTCCCCCGATGATGTCTCCCCCGAAGATGCCTCCTCGCTGGCGGCGGCCAACGCTCGCTC
>JBCCZL010000785.1:0-4032 GCA_039187775.1 Myxococcota bacterium | reverse complement strand
TTTCGCCGTATGCGCGAGTGCCCCCACAGCCTCGGAGCGAGGAGTGCTTGAGGCACTTCGAGCGAGAAGTGAGGAGGTAAGCCGCGCAAACGGTGAAAGGCGCCGTGTTTCCGTAGGATTCAAACCGATCGCCGCTCTAGTTGCGCCGGAACACCTGGTAGAAATACTGGCCGGAGCCGCCGGTTGAGCCCACGTTGACCTGGTACTGCCCGGCGCTCTCGGCGCAGTGAGTGACCCGAGGAAACGCGGTTCGCGTTTGATCGGTCGCCACCGCTCGGCCGCCGTTTTGGATGGACACGTCGAGGTTCGTGATGCCGTCGCCGCCGACCGCCAGCACGGCGTAGCACTGGCCCTGCTGAAGACTAATGTTGTGGTTTCGAGTCTGGCCCTGGTTGATTCGGCCCTGCCCGGGAGCGGAATCCACGTCGGGTTCAAACCCTTCGACTCCGAGGAGCGCGGTGACCTCGGCGAGCCGCACGTAGATGAGTCCGGCAAGACCAAACGGGCCTCGGGTGCCCCGCGGCCAGCGATAGGGGGCGTAGACGAAGGAACCTTGGCCGCTATACATGCTGATCTGAATCGTGTACTGGCCCGTCTGTTCCGCGCACACGCGCACGATCGGATTGCCGTCGGTTTCCACATCGCGGTCGATCTCTTGCCCCCCGCTGTTGTTGAGGATGAGATCAAGATCGCGGACGCCGTTGTCGCCCACGGCAAGAATCGCGTAGCACTTTCCGCCCTCGAGCTGAAGCGTGTACTGCTGGGATCCACCCTGCTGAAGCTCCCCGCGAGAGACGTCGCCGTAGGTCTCGTAGCCCCGAGCGCGAATGTCCGCATCGAGAAGACGGTACCGTTCTTCGACCCCTCCGCCCTGCTGGGCAGTTCCGATCGCATTGCTGCTTCCTGCACCGCCCTGCACGTAGCCGGTCGCAAACAACGGGCCCTGACCGCCGAAGAGGAGCGCGCGCATCCGATAGGACCCGCTCGCCGTCGGGCAGTAGCGGGCCACCGCGTCGATATTCGTGCTGTTGTCACGGGCGAGCTGAGTGCCGCTCGCGTCCTGCACAAAGACGTCGGTGTCGGTGGTACCGGGGCCGCCCAAGGTTGCGAAGACGTAGCAGCGACCCGCCTCGAGGTTCAGGTTAAAGAAGCGTTCTTCACGCTCTCCCAGCTGTTCGCCGTAGGGCGTCTGCATCAGCGGGGTAAATCCCTCGCCGCGAAGCTGCGCGTCGAGGGCTTGAAGGCGCTGGTTCGTCGTCGGGTCGAGCTGCGCCTGCTGCCCGGTGGCCTGCACCCGGCCTCCGAGAAGCCCCGCAAGGTCCGGTTGTGAGCCCGCGGCGCCCTGATAGGCCACGTAGTAATACTCACCCCCTCCGCTGAGCATCTGAAGTCGCGCGGTGAGCCGGCCCTGCGCGCCGCACACCGTCACGAAGGGGCGCGCGCCGGGGTCGACATTGGCTCCGATGGTTTGGCCCGCGGGATCGAGGACCACCATGTTGAGGTTGGACGTCTGCTGGCCGATCGCGATCGCAACGTAACACTGCGACGATTGGGCCTCGATGGCGTACGCGATCATGCCGTTGGGGGGCATGTTGGGGTTTCGAACCGCGGAACCCACGGGACGATACCCGCTCTGCTGCATGAGCTGGTCGACTTCGTTGAGCGCGGTTCGCGGATCGGCCGATGCTTGACCCGTCTGCGAGGTCGTGGCGCCCCCGCCTCCTCCGTTGACGGTGCCTCCGCCGTAAAGGTGGCCGCGCCGGGGTGACACCCCACAACCAACGGCGGCGGCGCTGAGAGCGATGCTGAACAGGAGAACGAACAGCGGAGAGAACAGCGAAAGAAACTTGTGGTTCATGGTGTGTTCCGGGCCTCGAAGATCAAGGGAAGATTCGCAACGACAAAAAAGCGCAAGGCCCCGCCCACCCGCGCCGGGGACAGACCGGGGCATGGAGCTGGACGGTGCAAGGCCCGAATCCCTTCAATCGGCGCTATCGAACCACGCCAAGGGCCCGTGAGGCAATGCTTTCCCGGGCGCCTGTCCGCGGGTCCGAGGGGTTTGGTCAGTTGCCCCGGAGGAGGACAAAGAGCGCGATAACGCTAAGGATTAACACCGCACCGGCGAGAAGGTAGATGATCAGATCGGCACTTCGCGATGGCTTTGGCGGGGCGGTGGGTACCTGGTTCGGAGGCGATGCCTTCGCTGGTTCCTCGGGCGCGCCGGGTTCGGGGCCAGGACTTGCGTCGGGGGCTTCGGGGAGCTGCGCCACCACTTCGTCCGGCTCTTCCGCAAGCGCACGAAGGGCCGCGGCGGCCGGGTCGACGAACGTCATCGTCGACGCTCCGACGGCGAGCACGTCGCCGTCGCGGAGCGTCCGAGTGGTGAGTGTCTTTCCGTTTACGATGAGCCCGTTCTTGCTGCCGAGATCGCGAGCGACAAAGCCATCGGGCCCCCATTCGATTTCGAGATGCTCTCGCGAGGCGTCGGCGTCGGTCAGCACGAGATCGGCGGTCTCGCTCCGACCGACCACCGTCCGGCCCTCCGGAAGCGCGTGGACCGTTCCCTTGTCGGGCCCGTCGTCCACTCGGAGTTCAGGAACACCAACCGCGGGGCGTTCCGAGCCAAACGCCCGCCGGAGCATCGCCCGCGCGAGGGTTCCTGTTCGGATGCTCGAGGTCGGCTGAGACACTGCCACGCCTCCGGCGAACTCGAGGACGAAGCCGCCGATTTCAATCCGGTCGCCCGCGGCGAGTTTCTTTTGCCGCTTGGGGGGAAGCCGATCGCCATTGACGCGCGTCCCGTTGGTCGAGCCCATATCTTCGACCGCATATCCCGCGCCCTTCGACGCGATCACCGCATGCGGCGCACTGACCGCGGGGTGGGGAAGGCAGACGTCCGCACCTCCCTGGCGTCCGATCACCACGCGAAGCTGATCGAACTCGTACACGTATTCGGCGCTCGCCTCGCCAGTCCATGACGACCGCACCGAGAGTCGAATGCCCATCGGACCTTGGGAGCCTGCGTCGGTGCATCGCTCCGGTCAATCTTTTGCGCGTTCTTCGGTCGGCCAGGGGGCAACGACGTTGCCACCGAGGTGCTGACCGCAGGTCAAAAACTGGACCTTCGCCGCACGATCGGTACGTGTGGAACTGGGCGTTCGTCCCTACGTGGGTCGTGAAAGAGCGTCCAGGAGGATTTTCGATGGAAGCGAACGTCGACCGCCGGGGACCCGAGGGTTCCCGAGTTCCGCTCGAGGGACTGGTGGAGCTCTCCCTGATGGACTTCGAGGAGTCCTTTCAGGCGACCGGGGTGAACGTGAGCGCTGGCGGCTTGTCGATGCGGGCGCCCTATCTTCCCGAGGTGGGCTCCGAGCTTTCTTGCCGTTTCGACGTCGGTGGCGAACCGATTGTCGCGCGCACCGAAGTGGTCTGGGCCGACGATTCGGGTAGCGAAGCGGGCGAGTTCGGACTCCGCTTTGTCGATCTGTCGACCGACGACGCGCTGAAGATTCACGATGCCATCCAGCGGGCCTACCGTCCCCCGGAGCCGCCGGCACCGGTGCGGAAGGGCCAGGGCGCGGTGGTTCGGCTTCGCCTCGATGGGGTGGACACGCAAATCGCGGCCCGAGTGCTCCATCGAGACGCGGAAGGGGTCACCCTCGAGCAGGAGCTACCGTTTCTTCGCCTTCTCACCGGCCTCACCGTGGGGGAGGATGGAAAGCGTGGCCGGATCCAATCCGTGGATCTGGTGGTTGAAAATGGCGCGCCCCGCCTGGTCCTCGACGTCAGCTACGAGCCCGAGCCGACCGCCGTCGACCTTCCTGCGCCCGCGGACGCCACCCTTCGAGACTACGACCCACCCCACGCATTCGCCGAGGTCTCCGACGACACGATCGACACCGGTCGGTCGGAGCCTTCAGCGCGCAAGGCCGAAGGCCTTGAGCCCAGACAAGAGCCTTCAGCGCGCAAGGCCGAAGGCCTTGAGCCCAGACAAGAGCCTTCAGCGCGCAAGGCCGAAGGCCTTGAGCCCAG
>JBCCZL010000784.1:0-4033 GCA_039187775.1 Myxococcota bacterium | reverse complement strand
TTCTCCTGGTCATCGGTGGGCTTGCCTCGGTGGTGGCCTTCTTCCTTCCGTTCATCGACCTTGGCGGCATGATTCAAGCCTCGGGCTGGGACATCCTGACGAAGGATGGCGTGGAGTGGAACATTCGGCTGGCGATGCTCGCTCTGCCGCTTGGAGGGCTCGCACTGGTGTTCTCAGGATTGTCCGCCAGCCGCCGCTCGCGCCTCGTCGGCTTCGTGTTTGGCGCGTCGGTCTACGGCTACCTCGCGTTCCTTGTGATCCGCGCGTTCCTTGCCACGACTGGCGTCGGTCTCTGGGTGACGCTTGCCGCGGCTGCGCTCTGCATCGTCGCGGCGGTGTTCGGAAAAAAGAAGTAGCGATGATCTAGCAGCGACCTGCTAGAGGATCTTCGCGAGGTGGGCGGCCACTTTCACCCCGCCCACCGCGGTGGCCAGAGTGCTCTGCCCGGGAAACGTGCTGTCCCCGACCAGAAAGAGCCGGGGGGCGACGTTCCGAAGCCCGATGTCGCGATAGTTCTGAAGGCCGGCGGTTTTGGGGATGCCGCCGACAAACCCATGAGGTCGCCCGGTGAATCGTTCGAAGGTTCGTGGGCTTGCGCTCATTTCTCGCTCGAACGAGTCGAGCTCCGGCGCCAGAGAGCGGATCGTGTTCCGCATCGTGGCCTGGGTCGCGGTGACGGTTTCTTCGCCGGGGGCGCTCCCGTTGGGCATGCGAATGTGGGTCGACACGGTGACAGTGCGGAGGGATTCGCCGGCGCGGTGGGTTTCGTCGGCGCCGCTGATCGAACAGAACACATGATTGCCTTCGATAAACGGCGCCGCGGCATCGCCGACTAGCTCGAGATGATGCGCGTCCTTTCGCCGCACCGCATCGACCGGCACGGTTCGGTAGAGCATGCACGCGCCCCATCCCTTGCGGACGTCCTTTGAAAGGGTGTCGAGGCTGCGGTTCGTCCCGCCCAGCATCTGATTCAGCGACGCGGGAAGGAGGTTTGCGACCACTGCCCGGGCCGCGAGTTCACCCTTTCGGGTGTGGAGTCGATAGCCTCCCTCGGATGGCTCGATGGCCTTCACTTCGTCCGGCATTCGAACCTCGCCTCCGAGCGTTTGGATCGCTCGGACGAGCGCGCTCGCAAGCTGGCCGATGCCGCCGCGGACATGTCCCGTGCCTCGATGAAAATAGTCGACCGCCGCTAGCGCAAAGGGCGCTTCCGCTTCTCCGGCGGGGGCCTGTACGGTGATCTGGCACACCGCATCGAGAAATGTTCGAAGCGGAGCGCACTCCGCGAGGCCGAAGCGCCGCACCGCGGTGGCCAAGGGACGGCCGACGATCTGGAGCAGCGGCGCATAACGATGAACCCGACCGAGATGCACCCCGAAGCTCGAGAGCCCGAAGGGCGGAAGGAGCTCCGGCCGATCGAAGAGTTCCCACAGACTGTCGGCGATGCTGCGCTGATACCGAAAAAACCGGCGCAGCGCAGTTTCATCGGGGGGGCTCAGGGCGACCAGCGCGTCGACGAGCCGTTCGCGGACCGGCGAAATCGGGAGGCGAAAGCCCGGGGTGCGCAGCTCGACCATGGGATCCGGGACGTCGATGTGGACGTCGAGCCCGTGCTTGTCGATCCAGTGGCGAAAGAGCTGGTGTTCGCCAAACCCCGAGAACAGCGTAGCCCCGGATTCGTACTCCACCCCGCCGCGGGTGAAGGTGCTCGCGCAGCCACCCGGATAGCGCAGTCGCTCGAGCAGTACGACCTTGGCGCCCGCCTCGGCGAGCGACAGCGCGGCCCCGAGACCTCCGAAGCCCGCGCCGATCACCGCCACGTCATAAAGATTTTCCACGGGTCGAAACTAAGTGGCGTCAAACCGGAATCGGGGCAACGCCCAACAAAAAGGGACGTTGCTGGGCCCGCGAGAACCATGGACCCTATCGCAGGGCGAGGCGATTTCGTGGCAGGTCGGATGTTTCTTGGATGAGCGCACCTCTCTCGATTGACGTGGGGTCCACCGTCGGTGGATTCAAGATGGTGAAGCGCCTCGGAGCCGGCGGAATGGCGACGCTATTTCTTGGTCGGCGGACGGGAGCTGGCGGATTTGTTCGCTGGGCGGCGATCAAGGTGCTCCACTCGTCCGTTGCGTCCGATCCCGCCGCGGTGCGGATGTTCCTGGACGAGGCTCGTCTTTCCGCCCGGATTTCGCATCCGAATGTGGTTCACGTCGAGGAGCTCGGAAGTCTCGACGGTCAGTATTTCCTCGTTCTCGAGTACATCGAAGGCGCGAGCCTTGCGCGAGTGCTTACGCTGGCCTCCCAGCGGGGGGCCACGTTGGGGGTGCCTCTGGTGGTGGCGATCGGCGCGAAGGTGGCGAGCGGGCTCCACGCCGCCCACGAAACGATCGACGACGCGGGTCAGCCGCTCGGCCTGATCCATCGTGACGTGAGCCCGCAGAACATTCTTCTCGGGCGAAGCGGCAACGTAAAGCTGATCGACTTCGGCATTGCCAAGGCGCGAAATCGCCTTCACCGAACGACCGGATTCCGAATCAAAGGCAAGTGCGCGTATATGGCCCCGGAACAGCTCCTCCAGGACAGCGCGGATCGGCGTGCCGATCTCTTTGCGCTGGGTGTGGTGCTGTGGGAGATGTTGACGCTTCAGCGTCTTTTTGGCGCGAAGAGCGACTTTGAGACGATCCGCCAAATCACCACGGGTCGCGCTCGTCCGCCGAGCGACGTGCGAAAGGATATTCCGAAGGTTCTCGATGACGTGGTCCTGCGCCTCCTTCACCCGGAGCCGAGCGAGCGGTATCAGACCGCCCTCGATGCCCGGCGCGCGCTGGTCGACACTGTACCGGCCGCCCTCGCCGTAGACGCGGCGGCGATCGGCAACGTGCTGGACGAGTTGTCCGAAGAGGTGACCGACGCTGTCGCGATCACGGATCTCCCGGGCGAGGTGACCCGAGTGGATGCGCCACGCCGCCCTTCGGTGGCGCCCACCCTCCGCGGCCCGGACGAGATCTCCGAGCGCGAAGACGAGCTTCGGGAGGCGCGTCAACGTGGAGGCGCCGAGATGGTGATTCGGGGGATCGGTGCACTGGTCGAGGCGCTCCTCACCCAGGATCAGATCCACCGGGCGGCCGACCTTCTTCGCGAAGCGGAGGTATTGGTTCTGACCAATGCGTCGGCGCTGCGCGAGTTGCTCGCCGGCTGGCGGCAGACCCAGGCGGCGGTGCAGGGGGATCTCGGAGAGGAGCTGAAGGCGATGCGCGCTCGCTTTGGCTCTCCGGTCCGCATGACCACGTCGGCCATCGACGGAGTGGTGGGCGTTGCGGCCCTCGAGTTTCTCTTCGGCTACTATGAAGGCGCCGTCGCAAGGCTCGCGGCGACCCTCGAGCGGCTGAGCGAAAAGGAGACCAGCGTCGCCGGCGCCCTCGTGTTGAATCTAGGTTACGGGTGCCTCGAGCTTGGTGAGCTATCGCGCGCCCGGAGTGCTTTCGCTCAGGCCGAAGCGATCGCGACCCGCCTTTCCGACCATCCCCTCGCCGCGTTTGCCGGGGTGTATCGGGCTCGACTTCACCTTGTCGAACAGGACCCGCTTCAGGCGCTTGTGGTGGCGGTTCGCACGGTGAAGGACGCTCGGGCGTGGAACATCCCGGGCGCGGTCGTCATGGCGAGCGTGGCCGCCGCCGATGCGTGTCGAAGTACCGATCCGGAGCGGGCGGTTCGGTGGTCGCGAGCTGCCCTGGAATCGTATTCGCGTTACGGAGCGCCCCCGTACCTGGAGGCGGACCTCTTTCTCGTTCATCGGCGGGTAAGCCGAGCTGCGGGATTCGACGAGGTCAGCCGCGTGGTGCGCCAGCTCGCGCTCGACCGAATCTCCGCGACCGCCGGCTGCATCCAGGATCCCGACCTCCGAGAAGATTTCCTCGACGCCCCCAAGCACCGATCGTTTCGCTGAGCGCGCCGCGGACACGTCTGAAACGCTTCGGCTTTCACGCGAGCTAGCCATCCAAGGAGGACTCCGTCCTCCCCCATTCCGGCG
>JBCCZL010000783.1:0-4049 GCA_039187775.1 Myxococcota bacterium | reverse complement strand
CGGACATGGAGAAATGCGGCGCTGCTTACCACGGACAGAAGGAGCTCTCGGGTGTCCTCTGTTTCTCGATAGCTCTCCGTGAACGCATCGAAAAGGCAGTCCGGGACCTGTGTGGTCGCTCCCCCGAAGGCTTCGCGGACCCAGCGAGAGGCGTAGCAGTGGGTGGCGTCTTCGCTTTCCGCCACGCGTCCCACGAGCTCCACCGCGCCATCGACCGGGCCGCTCTGATCCGAGATCACGAGCTCCCCGGTGGCGTCGATCGGTAGCCGTACTTCGGTGCCGTCTCCTTCCACGAACACATGCTCGGTCTGGTAAGCCCCCAACGCGTCGTAGTTGCCAAAGGTGAAACCAATGCCGTTGATCAATGTGTGGCAGGCCGCGCAGTCGGGAGCCTCGGTGCGCATGCTCAGCTCTTCCCGCACCGTCAGATGCACGACCTCCCCGTCCTGGCTGCTCGCGCCACCCTCGGGTGCGTTGTCGTTGGCGTTCGGCGGGGGCATGCCGATGTGATGGCAAAGGACATCCTCGATGACGAACACCCCGCGATTGACCGGCGACTGCGCCAGCGGGCCGGCGTGGAGCGCGAGGAACGCTGACTGAGTAAGAAATCCAGCGCGCTCGCCCGGCGCCAGGTCGACCCACCCCCACTCGTCTCCCGTGAGCCCGTTGTCGACGCCGTAGAGTGCCGCCAGGTCCGCGTTCACGTAGGAGTAGTTCGCGGTCAGAAGCGTACGAAGCGACGCATCTTCCTCGAAGAACACGCGCTGGGTGAAAGCCCGAAGCTCCTCCCGCATCGCCCTCCGAAGCGCAGGGCTGTCTTCCGGGAAACGCTCGCCGTTCTTGAGGGCCGCCTCGATGGTCGGGGTAAGCTCCGAGCCGTTGAGCCCGAGCCAGTCGGCGAAGAAATCCTCGACCATCCCTTCGGCACGCGGATCCGCGAGCATGCGCGCCGCCGCTTGTCGAACTCCTTCGGCGGTGCCCAACCGACCGGCGTCGGCCGCCGCCATGAGTTCCGGGTCCGGCATGGTGCCCCAAAGGAAGTACGACAGGCGACTCGCCCGCTCGTAGTCGGTGAGGCGATAGACCCCCGGGGGAAGGCCCTCGGCTTCTTCGCCATACTCGCGGATGTAGATCAGTTGGGGTGACTGCAGGATCACTTTCGTGACGATGTCCAAGGCCTGAGCCGGGGCCTGACCGCTCGCCACCGCGTCCGCATAGACGCCCTCGAGCCACTGCTGCTCCGCCGCTGCGACCGGTCGACGAAACGCGCGCGCGCCGAACTCAGAGATGAAACGACTGGCACATCCAAGATCGTCCGCTCCATCGAGGGTGCAGGGGACAATGGACTGGCTTCGTTCACTCTCCCGAGCCGCCAGTTCTTCCGCCGCGGTGTTGTACTTCTCGACCGCGAGGGGGCTCGGAATGGTCCCTCCTTCCTCCCGATCGATCGCGGGCGTCGCCTGCGGGTCGTGGAGCAGATCGCGAACCGTGTGCTCGTACTGCTGAGGCGTGAGGCGACGGAGACCACCGATCGACGCCATCTGAAGGTCGTCGGACCCACAGACGGCAGGATTGGGGACGGTTCCGGGACCGACCGACGACTCCTCACTCCCCGCTTCGTTGATGACGCCGTTGCACCCAGCGACAAACACGAAGGCGACCAAACCCACCAGACGACCCACGCCCTAACGCTACGCGGCTCCCCCAAGTAGAGCCCTTACAGTTGCTTCGTAGGTCTGAAACCCCAGGGCATTTTTGATCATTCGGCCGTTCCGAAGGGGCCAAGATTCGCTCCCCACACGAATGCGTCGATTCGTCGGTGGGTCGCTGCCCAGTCGAGGTGGCCATCGCGAATCTCGAGCTTCGGCGTCGGATGACGAGCAACGAGTTCAGCTTCCATGGGAGAATCGACGTGCGCACGCCTCACACCGCGTTCGAATGGGGTGCGCCGAATCGAACCTGTGGAGCTGGTCGACCGAATGCCCTGCGCGACGGAGCCGCGCCGCGAGCGCCTCCGTGGTCGTCGACTTTCCCGAGCCGACTGGCCCCTCGATCAAATCAAGTTCGTTTCCAACATCGGAAGACCATTCGCGAGTCTGCGTTCCGGAGATACGAGAAGAGTTTTTTGCAGGGAATCGAAGCCTCACCCGATAACGCCCGCGAGAATCCGGTCCGCGCCCAAGCGTGGGCGACCCTGTGTGGCCGCGTCCTACAGCCGAGTTGGATGCGGATTTTTGAGCCATTTTGTGCGCTCAACCCCACAACGACCCTGTGCTGCAATGGCCCGGGCTGCGACACTCTATAGTTCCGAGAGCTTTGGGCGTACTTCGTATGCGAATCTCCCCATGAGTTCGCCTTCCGCACCCCGGCTTCGGATTCTCGATCAAACAGATGCGAACCAGCCGCACACGCCGGAAGAGGCATTCGACCAGTACGCACGCTACATCGGTGCGGTCGCCCTTCGGCTCCTCGGCCGGACCGAGGAGGTGGACGATATCGTCCAGGAGACCTTCATCGAGCTCGTCACCGCCTGGCACACGATCGAGGACCCGGCACGGCTGAAGGGCTGGCTCGCCACCGTCGCCACGCGAATCGTCTCGAAACGTCTGAAGCGGCGCCGGTTTCGGAGCCTGTTCTGGGTGACTGAAGAACCCAACTACGAAGTGATCGTGAGCGAGCAGGCAAGTCCGGAGGAGCGGGCGCTCATCGGGCAGCTGTACCGGGAGCTCGATCGACTCCCCGTGGACCTTCGGCTCGCGTGGACGCTCCGGCACGTGGAGGGCGAGCGTCTGGAGGCGGTCGCCGAGATCGCGGGCTGCTCGCTGGCCACCGTCAAGCGAAGGATTCGCATCGCCCACGAACGGCTGCAGCGCCGGCTCGGCGGATATGCGGGGGTGCCGCGATGACCAACCTCGCGAAGAGAGTCGAGCAAGCGCGGGAACACATCGCGTCCGACTGGGATGAGACGCGGCATCAGCGAGTAAAAAGCTCGGTCTTCTCGCACGCTCCCAAACGCGTTCGCACCTGGGTGAAGGTCGTACCGGTGGCGGCTCCACTCGCCTTCGCGGCAGTGCTCCTCGTTGCCTGGTGGACAAGCCCCGAGGCGAGTGAGCCGACCGTCAGCGTCGATCCGCCACCTTCTCTCGCAGGGACACCCCCGACGATCGCGATGCAGGATGGCTCCGAGATTCAGCCGGCGGACCGCGCAAGGGTTGTGATCGTTGCCGAGTCCGAAGCGCAAGCCGAGCTCCGGCTCGACGAGGGACGCGCGAGGTTCGATGTGGTTCCGAATCCCAACCGGGTCTTTCGCGTTGTGGCCGGACCGGTGACGGTAGACGTCCTCGGCACGTCGTTCGACGTGACGCGGCAAGCCGCGCAGACCGAAGTCCAGGTTCGCCGCGGTCGGGTGCGAGTTCGTTGGAACGGTGGGGACGCAGTTCTTACCGACGGTGAAGGCGGGGTTTACCCTCCGACGGAAGCGTCATCTCCAACCGCAGCGGAGCCCGCGGTGAGCGAAGTTCCGGAGGAAGCCGAGCTACCGAGCAACGGGGATCCTTCTTCCGAAGTCCGTCCCGAGCAATCTGAGCCCGAAGCATCTGCGCCTGAACAATCTGAGCCCGAACGATCTGAGCCCGAACGATCTGAGCCCGAACAGTCTGAGCCCGAACCGCCCGAGCCAATCGCGACCCACGGGGCGGGGAGCGGCGCGACAGCGAACCAACCATGGGAGAGCCTCGCGCGGGACGGACGGTACGGCGATGCGTTCGAAGCGCTCGAGGAGGAAGGCGGCACCGCACGGCTGACCGGCTCGGCGCAGGAACTCATGCTCGCGGCCGACGTGGCGCGCCTGAGTGGACACCCGCGGCGGGCGGTGGAGCCTCTGCAAAGAACCTTGACCCATCACGCGAGCGACCCCCGCGCGCCGCTCGCCGCGTTTACCTTGGGCCGCGTGTACCTGGAGGAGCTCGGCCAGCCCCGGGAAGCCGCCGCGGCCTTCGCGCGGGCCCGGCGCATGGCGCCCCGCGGCTCGCTCGCCGAGGATGCCCTCG
>JBCCZL010000782.1:0-4054 GCA_039187775.1 Myxococcota bacterium | reverse complement strand
TAGAGCCCAGGATGAGGATTGAACTCACGACCTCCTCCTTACCAAGGAGGTGCTCTACCACTGAGCTACCTGGGCGTTGTGATTCGTGTGCTGATGTCGTGTGTGAACCTGTGATGGAGCGGGAGACCGGGGTCGAACCGGCGACATTCAGCTTGGAAGGCTGACGCTCTACCAACTGAGCTACTCCCGCGAATATTCGAACTATGTTCCCTAACCGAAACTTCTGACCGAACCTCGATCGAATCTAAGTAAGACGAAAAATCCTCTTTTCAAGGCCCCTCGAGCCCTTGGCCGAGGTCCCTATACGCCTCGCGAACCTACCCACGGGCCTCCGAAGGAGAAGTGGAGGGTGAAGGATTCGAACCTTCGAAGGCATACGCCGGCAGATTTACAGTCTGCTCCCTTTGGCCGCTCGGGCAACCCTCCGGAAACGCAACCGATTTGTCAAAAACTAACGAGCTGGCGAAGGGAATCGAACCCATAACCGCCTGTTTACAAAACAGGTGCTCTACCGTTGAGCTACGCCAGCAAAACGACCACGTAGACAGGTCGCCCCCGCCCTCGACAGCGCGCGAAAAACGCACGGCTCCCTTGAGCAGGGCGCGTTATGTACGCCCGAGTCGGGAGTGTGTCAAGCGCGATCTGTGCAAGAGGCGGGCCGCCGTGGCGCTCCCTCTCGAGCGATGGATGGCTTCGGGTGACAACGAGGACGAACCAGCGAAGTACGGGCGGGGTTTCACCATAAATTCAAATACTTCGGCGGCCGACGGAAAGTCAGCGCACGGCGTTGGGCTCGGAGTTTCTCCGTCGCCGCACCGGCTCCCACCCGTCGTGAAGGTCCACCCAATCGTCATCGGTCGTCGACTTCTCGTTTGGTGTTTTGGGAGCCAACGCGCGAGTCTCATCGGTGTCGGGCTTCTTGCGCTGGTCCATGGCTCTATTCCTTCAACGGTGCTCGGACCGTCCCCACAACGGCCAGAGATTCCCATGCCCGCTTCACACGAGCGGTGCCGGGCCGCCGGTGGCGTGGCGCGAAGCCCTCCACTGCGGATCTTGAACATAGGGCCGACTTAGAGTTGTGCAAGAGCCCTCATCTGGGGATTCATGAATAATTCCCAAGACATTGGATCCTCCAACCCGGAACCTTTGGGAAATGCTGTCGCCTTTCGGCCGTCGGTGGCGTCGTAGATTCCGGTCAGCGTGGTGGATTCGGTATCCTCGAAGCACCCATGGACGAGTCTCTTCTGGGTGCACTGCGCCTCCTGAACTCCCAGCTCGCCGACCAACCGTCGCTCACCGAGGAACTCCGTTCCCTTTGGAGTGGCGGAACTGGGATTGGGGCGACCGGAGAGGTCGCGGAGGCGGCACAGCTTGCGAATGTGGAACTGCCTCTTCTTCCCGCACATGTCGATGACACCGACCTTCGACGGCTGCTCGAGGAACAGACAGCGGACGCGGTGCTGCTGTGGTGCGCGGCAGCAGCGCATCGGGAGGATGCGGTCCTCGCTCCCCTCGTCCGCGCGGCTGCGGGTACCGATCCATATGCGGCGGCCGCCGTCGATCTCGCCCGGGCCCGCATCGTCGAAGGCCCGCTCCGCGACAGCCTCGCCTGCGTGCCGCTTCTCGGAACCGGGCAAGCCCTGAAGGAACCGGAAAACCTAGAGGCCGGTGCACGCTTCGAGATCCTCGTGTGGGAAGCAGGGGCCGCCGTGGTCGAAGTACCATTCTTCGCCCGTTGGGTATGGGCCGACCGCGAGACCTTCGATGCGGTGGTCGCCCGACCGGCGCGAGGTTCGCTTCGGGGACGCGTTCTGGCTGCAAGCTGCCTCGAACTCTCGGCCAGCTTTGCGCCGGCCACCGATCCGGAGGCGATCGGTCGCGCACTTCAGATCCTTCAACCGCTCCTTCTGCATCCAGAACCCATGGTGTGGATCCATGCCGCCCGCGCGTTTGGCCGGTTGGCGGGAACCTTCGAGCCGCTCGAAGGCACTCTCCTCGACTGGGTGCACGGCGCCACGCCGGTGCTTCGTCAGCGCGCGGTGACGGCGTTTGCCTCCTTGCCAAAGCAACGGCTCGCGTTCCTGAGCCACGAACTCCAATCGATCCTCGATGCGCCCGACCAGGACGGCTGGGTCCTCGCGGCAGCCGCGGCGGCCACCCCGTATCTGTTTCACGAGCGCCGCGACATCTGGCAGCGACTCGCCCAACGCATCCTTCACGGCGATGGCGGCGCAGTATCGGCCCGAGCCCTCGCCCGTGGGCTCGCGTCGCTCTGGCGTCGCGGGTCGGGGCGAGAAGACCTCGAGGCACCGCTTCGTCGACTGCGCCAGCTCGCGCGCCGAGCCAAACCCGAGGCGGTCGACGAGACGCGCCGGTGGCTCGAGATCATCGCGGTGACCGACGTGCTCGACGGAGCGGAAAGGGACCCGCTCGACCTCGAACTCGGTCTCGAGAATCTGGTTCGCCTTGCGGCGCAGTACGACGATGAGGAAGCCGATGCGCGCGCCGCGCGCTTTGCGACGACCTTGGGTCCGAGCTTTCTCGAAGCACGCCGCATGGTGGTCGGCGAAGGAACTACCCGACAGCGAGCATCGGGAATCAATGCGCTCGAAGGGTGCGCCCGCTCGCTCGCGCTCCGGCTGTGGCGGCCGATGCTGCACACCCGGCCCCGCGGCACCCCGATCGCGGAACCAGACCTTCAGGAGACCTGGGAGACCCTCGTCGAAGCCCCAAGCGCTCTCCTCGAGCTCGTCAAGGAGTGGCGCGGCGAAGATCAGGACCCGGCCTTTGCCCTCGCCCTCGAGCTCCTCGCGCTGAAGCTCGGCGGCTACGCGCTGGACGCCTGCGGGGAGGAGTCGGTCCTTCGACCCGGCCCCACCGCCCACGACACCTGTCTCTGGCTTCGGAAACTCGACGGGCTCGCCGACGGGTCTCGCGAGCTTCCGCCCTCGCTTCAGGGCGCGCTCAGCGCAATCTTTTGGCGCCTCGTCGACACCACGCGAGGCACCGCGCTTGGAGAAGTCGACGATGTGGAGTGGCTCGGTCCGTTTGCTGCGTGGTGGGCCCTCGTCATCGACCGTCCCCAGATCCTCCAGCAGCTTGCGACCGCGCTCCCGATGATCGCGGACGGGGCCCTCGAGACGTGCTGCGAACTCGCGGACCGGGTCCGCGACGGCTTTTCGACGGCCAGCGACGATGGCGCTTGGGGACCGAGCACGCTCGACGCGCTCGACGCCCTCAAGGCGGGCCAGACCGAACTCGCGGCCTCGCTCGCCGGATTTGCCGAAGCACTTTCGGGGTTTCGGGCGGTCGCCGGCCCTCGCCCGGGACTCGAGCCGGCGTCGGTCGCGCTGGTCCTCGCAGGAGAGCGGCTCCGCTCGGCGCTCGAAGATCCGGTTCGCGCCCTCCGGGAGGTCAGCGAGGCGAACGACGATTCACTCGCCCAGGCCACGACCGTCAACGCGCCCCGAATGGCCACAGTGGTCGGCCGCGCGATTCGAACCCGCGACCTGAATCTCCTCGACGTGTGGTTTGCCTCCCTCGGCCCCACCGCGGCGACCCTCGCGGAGCGCGCCGTCACCGCGGCGATCAAACGGACCCCGCCTCCTCCGCCGCCTCCGAAGCGGCGCGAACCGAAAGTCATCCAGGGGTACGAGCTGGTTCGACCGCTTGGGGAAGGAGGCGTGGGAAGCGTGTGGCTGGTTCGGAAGCCCGGCGCGGATCGCTTCTTCGTGCTCAAGATTCCGAAGGCGGAAGCCCTCCAAAACGCGACGGACACCGAACGCGAGGGGATTCTCGCGTCGTTTGTCGAGGAAGCCCGCGCGCTCGCCGGCCTGTATCACCCCAATGTCGCCAATATCATTGACCGCGGCGTCGAAGGAAACGTCCCGTTCCTCGTCCTCGAGTACCTCATTGGCGCAGACCTCAAGCAGTATGCCGGAGCGCGGCTGATGTCGCTCTTTGAGCTCCGCCGCGTCGTCCTCGAGACCTGCGCAGGGCTGACCGCGCTTCACAACGCGGGCCTCGTCCATCGCGACATCAAGCCAGCCAACCT
>JBCCZL010000781.1:0-4055 GCA_039187775.1 Myxococcota bacterium | reverse complement strand
TTTGGCGGTGCCTCCGGAAGTACGACTCGAAGCTCGGGCACCGCGGCGCGAAGAGCTTCTGCCACCGGTACCAGATCATCGCCGGGCGCGCCGTAGCCGTGCATGAGGATCAGAAGCGGACCGTCGCCTGTCTCGTCCCCCACCCAGACTCGGTCGAGCTCACGCGGCGCTGGAACCGCCGGCTCTTCGACCGCCGGAGCGGGAGTCGGCGAAGGGGTGGGCGAGCATCCCGCGGGAAAGAGAACGATCGCCAAACCCAGAAGAAGCCGCATGGACCCACTGTAGGTCGAGACCCAACGTGTGTCGCGGTTGGGCGTGGGTATAAGGAGACTTAGAACCCACGACGACCGAAGCCTCAATCGAGAGGCCTCAATCGATGGGAAACATCACGTGTTCGCGAGGCTCGTAGCCCAGGATCTCCCGGGCCCGCTCCCCACTCAGCACGACGCTGAAGTGAAGCCGACCATGGTTGAGGGCGTAGTCGAAGTCCGTCCGAAGCACCGCTCGTCGCATGCGGTAGAGTGGGGTCATCGCCGGCCCCGGGATGGGGATCTGCTGCCGTCCGGTTCGACGAATGATCTCACTCAGTGGAAGGGTCGTCTTTCCGGGAATGGTGAAGATCCCCACTGCGTCAGACACCGCTGCCATAGCGAGGGCTCGCCCGATGTCGGTTTCGCTGACCAAGTTGAGGACCGGGTCGTAGCCCATGGGGCGAAAGCAGACCCGTGATCGCAAGTAGTCATGGATCTGGCTTCCCGTGCCCGACGCGAGGCATTCCGCGCATCGAAGGACGGCGATCGTCAGTTCGCTCATGCCCATTCGCGTGCACACCGACAGGTCCGCCTCCACCCGGTCGCGGATCCACTGGGGGGCTTCGGGCCGGAGATCGAGAGGATGTCGCTCGTCCACGAGCGCAGGAAGCGCCGCCGACACGTCGTGCACCGCCGCGTCGCTTCGATACACGAAGCGTCGAATCGTGGGGTGCTCCTCCGCGAACGCAAGAAGACGTCGCGTCGCGAGTACATTGAGGGCCCTGGCTCGAGGCCCCACCGCGCGAATGCTGCGGTGGCTCGCCATCTCGATCACCACCTCGATGCGCGCCTCCGCACACGTTCCGAAGAGGAGCTCGCGGAGATTGCGTTCCCGCGTCAGATCGGTGCGCGTGTAGTGTACCCGGCCGTCGATTTCGACCGCGGCGGGCCGCTTTGGCTCCGAACCGACGGCGAGAATGTACTCGGTGCGCTCATCGTCGAGCAGCGCATGAAGAAGGGCCTCTCCGATCGCGGTGGTGGCGCCGGTGACGAGATACCGGCTCAACGAAACACCCCTGGTCGGTCTCGAACCGTCTCATCGATCATCGCCTGGACCTCGTCTCGGACCCTCGCCGCGGCGGCGCGGATGACCTTCGGATCGCGCGGGTCGCCTGGAAAGAGCTCGTGAAGTCGAAGCGGCGCGCCGTAGCGGATCCGGTAACGAACCGGCAGTGGAAATGGGGTGGCGGGGATCGGAAGAAACGGAGCGCCAAACGGGTGAACGTGCCGGAGCTTTCCGAGCTGCGGCCATTGCTCGTCCGGCCCGACGATCGCCACGGGAACCACTGGAGCGGAATAGCGCATCGCAAGCTCGGCGTGGCCAGGGCGCCAGGTTTGCACGCGGTGGCGCTCCGAGCTCGGTTTACCGATGCCCACCGTGCCTTCAGGAAACACGACAAGGAGCTGGCCCGTCCCGAGGACCTGTTCCACGTTGCGTCGGTTGCCCGCGATCGCCCCGCTGCGTGCGATAAGCGTATTAAAGAATGGGAGCTTGGGAACGAACCGATCCGCGACGGTGCGAGGAAACCGCGGAGGGTTGGACCGCCGCACGATGTCGACGTGAAGCATCGCCGCATCGAACGGCAAGGTGCCCCCATGGTTCGCCGCGACCACTACCGGTCCCTCCGGCGGCAAGTGCTCGATGCCATCGCTCGAGACACGAAAATACGATTCGTAAAGGAACCGGGTCGACGCGAGTCCGAGCTCGGTGCCGCGTTGATGGGCACCAAAGCAATCGAACTCTTCGCCCTGGATCTTGGCTAATTCATCGGCACGGCGGCGGAGCTGCGGACCCAGGCCCTTTCGAAGCAGGCGACGGCGAAGGGTGTGGCGGAAGGAAGCCATCGGCTCCTCTGCAGCTTGCAGCCCCCGCGCCACACCAGAGATCCGTAGTTGCGGCAACGACAAGGCGAAACGTGTGCACATCTTGCGGTTGGCCGACGCAGCCGCGAACGTTTTTCGCGCGCTCGGCAAAATCGCCTTGGAGGGACCGATGGTTCGGTTCGTGCACCCTCCCGTGGAGCCTGCCTATTTTGGCAAGTCTCTCATTTCGTTCGAGACCATGAGTGCATTCCTTCGCACATCGAGGGGTCGATGGCTCCTCTTCCTCCTCGTCCTTGCCATGGTGGTGGGCGTCGGCGCGTTCTTCGCGATCTAGTCCGAGGACGCTACTGGCTCCTCAACGTCGAGCGGCTCTCTCTCATCGACGAGCATCGCGCGGCCGGAACCGAGTGGAGATGTTCGCCGCATCGTGGGAGTACGACGAAACCCCCCCCTTTATCGTGCGCAACTCCGGTGCCACTGGAAAAGCCAGGGGATTGAGATGGATTCCGGGATTCTGCGTCGAAGTTGACGCGAACGGCGTCAATCTGGACGCCGAGCGCAGGCGATCCGGAAGAAGTCAAAGCTCCCCCTCCACCGAGTATGTTCGGTCCCGAGGGGATGGCCGCAGATGGCGTGCTCCAGCCGCGGAGCGGCCCCAAGCTCTTGCGTCGACAGCTTGTCTTTGGCCAGCGAAAGGCGGTCGGCGCGCGGCGGAGTAGCGCATCACGGGCGTTCATCCAGGATCTGCGTCTCGCCTTGGTTTGCTCGAGCAATCGAGACCAGTGTTCGAGTGGACGTGCCTTGCCGGTGGCCCACGCGACTTCAATGCCCATCAGAAGAAACTGAGGATCGCAGTCTCTTTGCGCACGTTCGCATTCGCTGACGTACGCCCGTACGGCATCGACAAAGAGATCCGTCCTCCCCGCATCATCCAAGAACCGTAAATACCGTCCCAGATACGGTGTCTCAAGCAGACCATCCATCACGATGGGATGAACCGCCTCGGTCCAATCTCGAAGCGACCTCGTGCTTCCGGAGCCGACAAACCTCCGGGCGACCGTTCGTGCAGCAACCATCGTGCTCACACTCGCAAACCGCAGGCCGGGCTAGACTTCACGAGACCATTGTCTTTGTCAGACGACACTGGGACAACATGTCTCAGCACGCGAACTCTGCGTGGAAGAACCCGCAGCCATGACGAGACAGACCCGCGCGATAACAGACGAAGATGCCTGGCTCTCTCTGCCCGAGAAACAACGCAAACCCGATGCGGCGATGCGCCACTACAACGAGCTACTCGCCCAGCAAAGCTCTGGCGCTATCGATTTCGCCTTGCGCCTGATCGATGCACCGGTGTCATCGCCCACGAAGTCCGCTCGTCTATTTGCCACCGCAGTAAGGTCCGCTGTCAAGCTCGCCCGAGCGGAAGCGAGCGACCGGCTGTTTACGGCGTACCTGAACACCGGCAAGGCAACCAAGAAGATCGAGGCAGAGCTCCGAACCGCGGTGGAGCGAATGCCGGCGGAGGTAGCGAAGGCAAAGGCCGCTCTTGAAGCATTTGTCGACGGGGGCAATGTCGACGGAGGCAATGTCGATGGAAACAATGTCGATGGGGTCCTTGACGAAACAGATTGGGCCTACGTCTGCCGGATCCTTGCAGATCAGGTTGCGCTGACCCCTATCGCGGCGTGCGCCAAGCAAGGCCGGTTTCTTGCCGAGAGTGATTGGCGCGGGGTCATGATGGACCCTCTTCCTCCGGCCGACCTCTTCCGTCCATATATCTACTGGACCCGGACCGAGGGGCATGCAACTGCACAGGCCCCTCGGTCCGAGTCCAGTAGATATATGGACGGAAGAGGTCGGCCGGAGGAAGAGGGTCCATCATGACCCCGCGCCAATCACTCTCGGCAAGAAACCGGC
>JBCCZL010000780.1:0-4058 GCA_039187775.1 Myxococcota bacterium | reverse complement strand
GTGATCGACGAGGTCGTCGATAGAACGACCGGTGAGGGCAGCGCCCGCCGGGTTCCAGTGGAGGACCCGCCCCGTCGCGTCGATCACCGCCATCGCGTCGACGCTATTGTCGATGAACCGCTGAAGCTCATGCTCGGCAGACTGGGCAAGGTCATGTCGACGGCGCGCCTCTTCGACGAGGCGCTGTCGTTCGACCGAATCGCGGGCGACCCGGATCACCAGCTCCTGATGGAGGGCGTTTTTGTCGAGAATGTCTTGACCGCCGATCGAGGAGAGCCGCCGCGCGGAGTTCGCGTCGACGGTACCGGAAACGGCGACCATCGCGATGTGCGGCGCCTCTTTGCGAAGGTCGGCGGCGATGCCGAGGTCGTCCGGCTCTCGCCACTCGAAGAACAAGAGATCGAAGCGAGAGAGGGGAGTGAGGCTCTGCACCGCGTGCAGGTCATCGCAGGGCGTGGTGACGAAGCGCGGAGCGTGGGATGTCTCGAGGGCGTCGCGAAGCGCCTCCTGAAGCGGGCGCTCCACTGCAAGGAGCGCGCGAAGGGTCTGCGCACGAAAGCCATGGCTTGGAGTGGGGTAGGCCATCGATCCGGAGCGTTCAGTATAGACCTTTGGACCGACAGTCGGCCGACGCGGCAGAATCTTCCGCGGTATCCATCGCTTGGGTGAGGTCGCTTACCGGGGAGCTATCCGGTGGCACACACGTAGACGAGCACCGCGCCAAGCAGGATGAGGCGACCGACCGTGAACTCGTTGGGGCGTTTGGTTTTGATCCAGTGCCATCCCCAGGCGAGGACCACCATCAATGCCATCAATACCGTGAACGCCCAGAACGCTTGGTCGACAGGCAGCGTCTTGCCCACCGATCGGTTGAAGCCGATATGAAACGGGGACCCGTAGAGTGCGATCAGGTGCACCACATAGATGACGAGGGTTTCTTGCCCCAAGACCTGGATGGTGCGGCGGACCGGTCCGGGCGCACCGTCGTTCGAGCGACGACGAATGAAGTCGGCAACCGCAGCGAGGATTGCGAGGAGCAGCACCACGATGCCGATGCGCCAGAGAAACCAAAGCGGATTGGTCTTCCAGAAGTTGTGGTCGCCGAAGAGATCGATGCCTCCCTTGTGAAGGCCGGTGTGGATCAACCAGGCGGCACCAACGATTGCCGCGCCTGCAGTCACCAGCACATCGGCCCCAGGACGTTCGCCGTACTTTTCGCGGTATCGCTCGATGAAGTGGGCGCTCACGATGCCGAAGAGAATGAACGCCGACCACGGGAAGAGCGGAAAGATCGAACCCGTTTCGTTATTGACGTACGCAGCGAGGACCGGCGGCAAGGATGTTCCGATCTCGAGGTTCCACACCCACGGTGCCGCGATCGCGAGGATGGTGCCGATCGCTCCCGCGACTGCGACGTAGACCGTGCGTCGCCGAAGGGCGAGCACTGCGAGCTCGCAGAAGATAAGGGTGACGCCAATGTTCTGAAGCGCATCCACCTTCAAGAGGTTTCGGAGCTGGGCGTCGGATGCGTTCCAAAGTCCGCTCACCGCGAAGCCGGGGAGATGGAGGAGGTATCCGATGCCGACGATGAGCAGATAGCGCTCGAGGCGACGAAACACGGTTCGGTTGAAGCTCAGGTGCTTGTCCCAGCCTCGGAAGGTGGTCACCCCGAACGCGAGCCCCGCCGCGAACAGGAACATCGGCGCGGTGTAGCCGTGTACGTATCCGTGCCAGCGGTACCAGGTCTCCGGTCGAATCGCTTCGTCGATAAATACGTTGAACGCGTGGCCTTGCACCATGAGAAGCACGGCACCAAAGCGGAAATAGTCGAGCGGCTCCCAGCGTCGCCGACTCTTGGACGACGCGTTCGCCTCGACCGCGACCGCTTCGCGCGGTGCGACCTCGCCGACATTCTGAAGCGGGGCAGCCATCGTCCGGCGGACCTTGGCCCGTCGGAGACCGGTTTTCAAGGAGACGGGCCGACAAAAGACAGCCTCCGCGGATGGCCGCGAGCCGGCGCAGTGCAGAAAAACACGTCGAAATTTTGCGGCCTTGGATCGCTTCTGTGTATGGCTCGTACAGGGCGTTGGCCCAGGAGCGAAGAAGGATGGCCGAACACGAGATCATCGCGGGTCTGGACCTTGGAACCACCAAGGTGTGCGCGATCGTTGCCGAACAGACGGACGATGGCATCGACATCATCGGGATCGGTTCGGTGCCGTCGAAGGGCCTGAAAAAGGGTGTCGTCGTCAATATCGAGTCCACCGTCCAGGCGATTCGTGCGGCGATCGAGCAGGCCGAGACGATGGCCGGGGTCGAAATCGGGGCGGTGTACGCGGGGATCGCGGGAAGCCACGTCCGAGGCCTCAATCAGGAGGGCGTCGCGGCAATCAGCGACCGGGAAGTGACCCACGACGATGTGACCCGGGTCCTCGAGCAGGCGAAGGCGATTCCGCTCCCGGGCGACCGACAAGTCATCCACGTGCTCCCTCAGGAGTACATCGTCGACGACCAAGATGGCATCAAGGAGCCGGTCGGGATGAGCGGGGTTCGACTCGAAGCCCGAGTCCATGTGGTCACCGCGGCCACGCCGAGCATCCAGAACATCATCAAGTGCGCGGAGCGCTGCGACCTTCATGTGTCGGAGGTCGTCCTTCAGCCCCTTGCGAGCGCGGATGCAGTTCTCAGCGAAGACGAAAAAGAAATCGGCGTGGCGCTGATCGATATCGGCGGGGGAACCGCGGACATTATCGTCTACGTGGACGGCGCGGTGGTCCACACCAGCGTAATTCCGATCGGAGGGATCAACTTCACGAACGATGTGGCGACCGGGCTTCGGACGCCGATGGCGGAGGCCGAGCGGCTCAAGATCAAGTACGGCTGCGCCTCGACGAATATGGTCGAGGAAGAGGAGACCATCGAGGTCCCATCGGTCGGAGGCCGAGCTCCTCGCACCCTCCCGCGTCGCGTGCTCTGTGACATCATCGAGCCCCGCGCCGAAGAGATCTTTGCGGCGTGCCGTCACGTGATCGCGGAGACAGGCTTTGGCGACATGCTCGCGGCCGGCGTAGTGATCACGGGCGGGACCACTCTCCTCGACGGAATGCCGGAACTCGCCGAGCAGGTGCTCGGGCTCCCAGTGCGCCGGGGTGCACCCTCGGGGATCGGTGGCCTGATCGATGTGGTGCGAAGCCCCGCATATGCGACGGGGGTGGGTCTAGTGAAGTACGGTTCGGGGCGGATCTCCGCTCAGCGGCCCGTGGATGACGAGTACGTGGAGATGCCCGCCCATGGCGGTTGGGGATCGCGCATTGGGCAGTGGTTTCGAGAGGTCTTTTAGGCCGAGCAACAACGATATCGGTCGGAGGCAGGGCGAAGCCGACGACCGAGGAAAGTGACCCGGAGGACGGAGAGATGGGAATCTCGATTGAGTTCGCGGACGACGCGGAGCTCCAAGCTCGAATCAAGGTAGTGGGGGTTGGTGGTGGCGGCGGAAACGCGCTTAACACGATGATCGCGAGCGGGCTCGACGGCGTCGAGTTCATTGCGGCGAACACCGACGCGCAGGCGCTCGAGACGAGCCTCGCGCCGACGAGGATCCAACTTGGACCGCAGCTGACCAAGGGCCTCGGAGCGGGCGGCAACCCGGAGCATGGTCGCAAAGCGGCGCTCGAGGACGTGCAGCGGATCGCAGAGTGCCTCAACGGCACGGACATGGTGTTCGTGACCGCGGGCATGGGCGGTGGCACCGGGACCGGCGCGGCGCCGATCATCGCGCAGATCGCGAAGGATCAAGGCGCATTGACGGTTGGAGTGGTCACTCGGCCGTTCCTCTTCGAAGGGCGCCGACGGGCGAAGAACGCCGAGCACGGCCTCGAAGAACTCATGAGTTCGGTCGATACGATCATCACGATCCCCAACCAGAAGCTGTGCAGCCTCGAAAGCGAGGACCTCAGCCTTCTCGAGGCGTTCCAGCGCGCCGACGATGTGTTGGTTCAGGCGGTTCGGGGGATCAGCGACCTCATCGTGAACGCGGGGATGATCAACGTCGACTTCGC
>JBCCZL010000779.1:0-4066 GCA_039187775.1 Myxococcota bacterium | reverse complement strand
TCTACGGGTACGCGGTGCCCCAGCCTTCGGGACTCGAGGCTGCGAAGATCGAGCCCGCAGCGGCGGAGTACTCGACGGACCTCGGCGAGTTCATCCTTCCCTACGACGCGGTGCGGACGGCCGCCGATCCGGAACGGGAGATTCTCGCGTTTCTCGAGTCGACGTATCAGGCGGCGGCAAAGCTTGCCGATTGGGACGAGGTGCTCTGAGCGTCTATTTGCTCAATCTTCGTTCTTCCGAAGCCGCTTCACGGTGTCGATGCCCTTCGCCGCCGCGCGGATGCCTTTTTTGATGCCGCTCTTCACGCCTCCCTTGGCACGCTCGGTTCCTTCGCGAGCGAGCTTCTCGAGGGGCATCAGCACATAGCCGCGGAGCCGTTCGTCGGGCCGAGCGCGAAACACCGTGCTGTGGTTCTTACCGTCCCATCCCGCCGGCGGCTCTTTGGTGTAGTAGTAAGCGGCGAACGACTTTCGCGCGACATCCTCGGGGCAGGTGACCGGTTCGACACCGTGAAAGCTGATCTCGCTCGTCTCGAAGATCACGCAGCGGTTCATCGTCGGCCGAAAGGCGTGGTGACAGGTCTTGACCTTGGGATCCCAAAATTCGACCGCCCCGCCCCACTCGTTCCGCCACACGGGATTGAGGTAGAGGAGCAGGTTCAAGCGTCGATGGAGCTTACGCTCTTCGATGAAATTGAAGTCGACGTGCACGTCGAGTCGCCCCTGGGCGCCGGTGAGGTGCATTCCACCGCCCGCGAGCTCGGAGTCGGCGAGGAGTTTGGGGATCCCGGTAACTTCCTCGAGGAGCTCGAGGAACTCGGGGCTCGCGATCGCGTCGTTGAGCTCGGCGACCGGATCGGGGAATCGATCCCGCTCGGTGATCTGCACCTTGCGCTTCTCGTTCACAAAGTCGAAGGAGCGGCCCTGAGATAGCGCGGTGTCGAACTCCGGGTAGGCGTTCGCGATTCGCGTGGCTGCCTCGGGAGTGAGAAACGGGTCGATCTCCACAAAGGGAAACGGGCGGGCGTTTTGGAACTGGGCCTTGAGGGCGTTCGGATCCAACTCGGAGAAAATATTGCTCAGCATCTACTTGTACTCGATGAGGGTGGCGCGGCGTCGACGAAGCCTGCCCCAATGGTAACGAAGGACCCCCTGGGCTTCAGGGAACTTTGCTGCGGTACAGGCCACCGCCCATGCGAACGCGTCTCCGGGAGGGCGGCCGGCTTGGCTCGCGCCGCGAAACGCACGACTGGCGCTTACCGGATACGCGGCGAGGAGTCCCAGGCTAAGCCCTAGACTGGGGACTGACAGGGCGGCTGCAGTCGCGGGGAGGAGTGCGCCGTAGACCAACGCCCGCTGCGTTTCACGAACCCAATGCCGCTCCGGCGGCGCCCCGTGAAGCGCCGCCCCCTCGGCGAACGCGTGCCCGGCGCGGACGCTTCGTTTCCACCATTGTCCCACGTGGGTCATCGCCGCGTCATGGAGGGTCATCTCCGCATCGAGGCGAACGATTCGATGACCGCGCTGTCGAAGTCGAACGCAAAGCTCGGGCTCCTCACCGGCGATGAGCGTCGGATCGAATCCGTCGACTTCCCGAAACGCGGAGACGCGCATGAGCGCATCGCCGCCGCAGGCCCGGGCGTCGCCGATCGGGGTATCCCACTCGATGTCGCAGAGACGGTTGAACACCGTCTGCTCGGGGTAGCGTTCCCGGCGTCGGCCGCACACCACTGCCACCTCCGGATGGTCCGCGAGGTATCCGGTCGCTTCGGCCAGCCATCCGGAGACGACCTCACAGTCGCCATCGACGAACTGCACGAGCTCCGACGGACTCGCCCCCGCCGAGTCCAGCTCCATGAGGCGCTCAAAGCCGGCGTTTCTCGCGCGGGCGGCCGTGAACGGCCGGCTCATGTCGAGGGCGACCACGTGCACACCGAGCGCTTCGGCAAGGGCGACGCTTTCGTCGGTCGAGCCCGAGTCGACATAGACCACGGGATCGCAATGCATGACGAGGCTTTCGAGGCAGCGGCGAAGTCGCTCTCCTTCGTTTCGGCCGATCGCGACCGCACCCACGCGAATACCGGACGCTTGATGCTGGGGCGAGTCCACGAACCGAGGGTAGCAGCGCTTCGGAGACCGTCGATTGCCTAGACCGCTGCGGGCTAGGTCGGCTCCCGTGGACGTAGGCTGCCCATCCGTAGGGGAGCTCCGTTCTCAGTGGCCGAGGGTCCAAGTTCAGGGTTCGGCAGAGCCTCCGAACGAGCTGAGCCCTTGACGGCCGACGGGTCTCCTAGCAGCCTCCGACATCGTGAGTGAGGCCGAGCGGATCCTCGATGAGGACGCGATCGTGCGCACCGTCCGGCGCATCGGTGCCGCGATCATCGAAGCCACCGGCGGCGCCGGAGACGTCGCGTTGGTGGGCATTCGGCGAGGCGGAGTTCCCCTAGCGCGGCGGATTGCGACGGCGATGGCGGAGGAAACCGGGGCCACCGTTCCGGTCGGGGTGGTGGACATCACCCTCTACCGCGATGACGCGGCCACCGCGCTACCTCAGCCGAAAGTGGGGCCGAGTCAGATCGCGTTCGACGTGGCCGATCGCGACATCGTGCTGGTCGACGATGTGCTTCAAACCGGCCGCACGGTACGGGCGGCGATCGATCATCTCCTCGACTACGGACGCCCCCGGCGGATCTGGTTGGCGGTGCTCTGCGACCGCGGGGGCCGAGAGCTACCGATCGCAGCGGACTTCGTCGGCCGACAGGTCGATGTGCCTCCCGGAGCGCGGCTCGAGGTGCGCTTTGACGATCCGCCGGATCGCGTCGAGCTCGTCGCCAGCAAAGGAACGCCGGCGTGAGCCCGGTGCAGCACCTGCTCTCGGTCCGGGACCTCTCCGTCGAACGAACGATGGAAGTTCTCAACGTCGCGGAGGCGTTTCGGGAGGTGTCGCGCCGCCCCGTCCGAAAGGTTCCCACCCTCCGCGGAAAGACCGTGATCAATCTCTTTTACGAGGCGTCGACTCGGACGCGGACGTCGTTCGAGCTCGCCGGCAAGCGGCTCTCCGCCGATGTGATCAACATCAGCGCGTCTGCCTCATCCGTAAAGAAGGGAGAGACCCTCAAGGACACGGTCCGAACGCTCGAGGCGATGCACCCGGACGTGGTGGTGCTCCGCCACGCGTCTTCGGGAGCCTCCGCCTACGTCGCGTCCCAGGTGAATTTCTCGGTGGTGAACGCCGGCGACGGAATGCATGAGCACCCGAGTCAGGCGCTCCTCGACGCGTTTACGATCCGCGAACACAAGGGAGACATTCGCGGCCTCACCGTCACCATCTGCGGCGATATCGTGCATTCTCGGGTCGCCCGTTCCAATGCGCTGCTCCTCTCCATGCTCGGGGCGAAGGTGCGTTTCGTCGGCCCCGCCACCCTCCTGCCGAAGGAGATGGAGAGCTTCGGGGCACAAGTGTTCTACGACCTCGAGCCGGCTCTCGACGGTGCCGATGTCGTGATGGTGCTTCGGGTTCAGCGGGAACGGCTTCGCGGAGCACTCCTTCCGAGCCTCCGAGAGTATGCGCGCACCTTCGGCATCGGCCCGCGGACCATTCGCCCCGCGAAGCCCGACGCGATCATCATGCACCCGGGCCCGATGAACCGGGGCGTCGAAATCGAGCCGGCGTTGGCCGATGGAGCCCGAAGCGTGATTCTCGACCAGGTGGAAGCGGGGCTGGCGGTTCGCATGGCGCTTCTCTTTCTGCTCGCCGCCGAACCGTCGGCTCCGAAGCCGGAGGCTCACTGATGGTCCGGACGGGGTTGGACCGGATTCGCGCCGGGGATTTGGAAGCGCTCGCCGCGGTTCAGGGGCGGGTGGGTCTCTTGGCGCATCCGGCGAGCGTCGATCGGTCACTTCGCCATGCCTACCGGGTGCTGCTCGACGGCGGGGTGAATGTGACGGCGCTCTTTGGACCCGAGCATGGCTTCTCCGGGGCGGCTCAGGACATGATCTCGGTCGGCGCGGATGCCACGGCGGAGGGCGTAAAAATCTACTCGCTCTACGGACCGACCTTCGGGGAC
>JBCCZL010000778.1:0-4104 GCA_039187775.1 Myxococcota bacterium | reverse complement strand
CCCGCATCGGCAGCTGTTCGATTTCGTAGAGCACGAACACCTCCCGCTTGTCCGCGTCGAGGCGATCGAGGATTCGAAGCGCCGTCGCGAGCTTCTCCCCCCGCTCCAACGCATCGTGGGGACTGGCGACGCCGCCCTGAAGCGGCACCCGTACGCGTCGGCGGGCGCTTCGGGCACGATTTCTTCGATAGTGCTGGGTTTTCCGGAGGCAGATCCGGTACAGCCAGGTCCGAAGCGAAGCGCGACCCTCGAAATCCCCGATCCGGCGGAGGACCACCAGAAATACCTCCTGACCAAGGTCTGACAGGTCGGCTTCGTGCACCCCCAGGTATCGAAGGGTCCGCGTGACATAGGGCGAGTGCTCCGCGATGACCTCGGCCGCGCGAGTCTTGGGCGCGGGCTCGGCATCGAGATTGGCGTCGCTGCACCAAGATGCTTCCATGGCCCCTAGTTCCCGGAGCGAACGGTTTTTCTGATCGGCGCCGATGAATGTTCTCCAAGAGGGACCGAGTATTCGGGAGAGAACCCTGGATCATTGAAGAATTGGGGTAGCCAACAAGTCTTGTTGTGTGTGCGCCCGGGACTCCTATAATTGGCAACGACGATGCGCGGCTTGCTTCACCCCTCCATTCTACTCGGCTGCCTATTCCTGGCGGCCTGCACTGCGCCGAGCGTGGTCGACGATGCGGGGGCGATCGACGGGAGCCTCGGATCGGTGGGGCTGGTGCAAATCGAGCGTCTGGCGAGCGCAGACCCCCGGCTGAGCGGAGACCAGGCGCTCGTCGAGGCCGCGTTTGCTCGCTATCGAAGCGTGGATGGTCGAGCGGTGCTTGGCCTGCTCGGGGGGCCCGCCACCGACACCGACCGGTGCGTACTCCTCGCCGGTGGCGATGCGATGGGACAGCCCGAGGCTTCGGTAGAGCTCGTCGACATGGGGTCGCTCGACGTATCGGTGGCCGGCACCGAGAGCCGCGTGTTCCCGCGAACGTTCCCGGATCTTGCCGGAGTCGTAAGCGGTGCGTTCTATGCCGAGGATGCGCTCCTCGCGCCCGCCCGCGCAGAGCTGGACGAGTACCTTGTTTCAGCGACTGGGACGAGCCAGGTTCCCGCGTTCGAAGCGCTGGTCGTTCCGCCTGCTGGTTTCAGCGAGCTGGAGATCGACGGCCTTTCCGCCGACGGCCTTTCCGAGCTTGTGCGGGGCACCGACATCCCCGTCCTCTGGGACGCGGGCGACCCGATGGACTACGTCGAGCTCGAGATTGCCGCGTCGGGCCGAACGGTGAGCTGCGTGGCGCAGGATGATGGCCAGTTCACGGTCCCCGGCGACGTGATGACCGGCCTGGAGGTCGACGCTGAAGCTCGCGTGTCGGTTCGACGCGTCCGGCGCGAGCTTTTTGACCTTGCCGGTTTCGATGCGGCCTGGGCGTCGGTCGCGGTGACCAGCACGTATCTCGTCGCGCTCCGCTAAGGCGGTTCGACGCGCGAAGTCTCCGACCGTTTCGGGGCCGGTGTTGCGCCATCGGCTACTTCTTCTTGAAGAGCTTGGAGAGGAAGCCATCCTCGTCCTTTTTGGTCGGCGGAGTGGAGGTGCGGGTGCCTCGCATGGTGGCGAGTCGGACTTCGCGCACGGCTTCCAAGTTTCGGGGGTTCAGCTCCGCTGCCTTTCGAAAGTGGGTGAGTGACTTTCGGCCAAGGCCTTGTCGCTTGAGCACCATGCCCTTGTAGAAGTGCGCACTATCGCTCTGGGGACGGAGTTCGAGGGCGCGGTCCAACGCGTCGAGAATGCGCCGAAACGGCGCGGAGTCGCCTTTGTACTTGTTGAAGAGGATCCACGCTTCCATCGCATAGAAGTCGCCTTCGTCCGGGTTGAGTTCGACTGCGCCCTCTAAGAGCTCGAGCGCGGCGTCCCATTCCTTGCGCCGAAACAGCACCTCGGCTTTCTGATAGTCGAGGGCGGCCTGGACGATCGCGTTGACCTTGCGTTCGGAGGCGGGGGTGCCACCGCCGGCCTGGACGGATCGAACGTATTCGGCGCGTTGGGTCGGGCTGGTGAGGGTTTCTTTGGCCCGAGTGGCAAAGTGAAACAGATTTTCCGCCCACGGCTTGAGCGGAGCCAGCTCGGCGGGAAGTCGGTCGGGGTGCACGGACTTCACCATGACGACGTAAGCGTCCTGGACCGCATCTTCGTCGCCGTCTCGGGAGACGCCGAGGATCTGAAAGAAGTTCTGCCGGTCGAGGCGGCGCGCGCGATCGGCGAGCTTTTTCCACCGGTCTTTGAGCTCGGGGCTGAGGTCCTCAGGAGCTTCGGGCGGGTCCTCGGGAGCTTCGAGCTGCCGCCGAGAATCGGAGGCGTGCGGCACCGAAGATGCGGCCGCGGGCGCGCCGGATGCGGGTGCGGGTGCCGCGCTCGAGGCCGGTCGAGCCGGTGGTACGCTGCTGGAGCCAAGGTCGTCTGCCGGCATTTCGGAGGGCACCGGCATGTCCTGAAACACTTCTTCGATGTAGCTATTGGAGGGCGCCGGTTCGGAGATCGCCGGCTCAACGCTTCGGGTGATCGCGAGAAGATAGAGCAGGCGTCGCGCCATTCGCGCGTCACCCCACTCGGCGATGATCTGCGTCGCGGATGCCGGCGCCGCGCGCACCATGTCGATGAACGCTTGCTCGCCGCGTTCGAAGCGAAAGCGATCGAGCTCAGCGCCGTGGCGAATGCGGAGCGGATCCTCACCGAGGCCTTGGAGGACTGCTTCGACCGCGTCGGTGCGAGCGGAGCCCCGAAGCGCTGCCGCGATGATGGCAAGTGAGTCGACCCGGCCCTTCAGTACGGTCTGGCTGTCGCCGACGAGGTCTTGGTCATAGAACGCGTACGGGGCGTCGACGAGCGTGAAGAGCTCGAGCATGCCGCGGTCGATCGCGGTCGCGCGTTCTCGATACCGGGCCGCGATGGGAAGGCCGTTCGCAAAAAGAAGTCGATGTTGGCCACGCGGTCGGTTGCCCTCGGCGTCGGGCTCGGGCCACACCACCAGCGTGCCGTTCATACCCTTGCCGAGGACGTAGATGAGCACGTGGGCGAACGGGGTCGTCCTTAGATTGCCTTCCGCAATCGGAGCCGGGGCTTCCGCGCCCATGCGTTGCATACTCGCACAACTGAAAGGAAGGTCACCAGACAGAAAACCGTCTGGAGTGAGGAAAGCTGGCGTCCCGGATGCGGCTGGCGTAGAGGTAGGCGATGGCCGCCAGTCCGCGCCAGGGAATCGGAGTGATCGTCAACCCTCGAGCGAAGCGGCATCGGCGTGACCCGACCATGGGCAACGATTTTCGGTCGATCGTGGGGGACGCGGGGGTGGTGGCGGAGTGTCCCAACGAGGCTTCGCTCGACGCCACCCTCCAGGACTTTCGGCGACAGGGGATCGACGTCCTCGCCCTGAGCGGAGGGGATGGCACGACATCGTTCGTGCTCAGCGTTGCCGCAAGGGTCTACGGAGACGAACCGCTTCCCAAAGTCGCCCTCCTTCGAGGCGGCACGATGAACACCGTCGCGAACTCGGTCGGAGTCCCCCGGCGGCCACCGCGGAAACTCCTGCGGGCGCTGGTCGAGAGTCGCACCCAAGGGAAGCCGGTGCAGTCTTCACGGCGGGTTCTTCTAGAGATCGACCACGATGGGTCGATCCGACACGGTTTCTTGTTTAGTGCCGGGATCGCGCGAGAGTTCTTGAACGAGTACTACCGGGCCAAGGACGAGCCATCCGCGATCACCGCCGCGCAGACGATGGGGCGGATCGCGCTCAGCATCGCGGCCCGGGGCGAGCTCGCCGAGCGGGTGTCGACGCCGCTGTCGCTGGAGATCGAAGTCGACGGTCGGACGATCGAGAAGCGCGACTACGTCGCGGTGATGGCGGGGACGGTGCCGCAGATCGGTCTCGGGTTTCGTCCGTTCTTCGAAGCCCACGAGGGAGTGGACGGCTTCCACTTGCTCACGGTGTTTGGCCCGAAGGCGCGAGTGCTGTTCCGGGTCCATCGGGTCCGGCTCGGCAAAGCGCTGGGCCCGGACCTCGCCGAAGACATCCTAGCGAAGACGGCAGTGATTCGCGCACACGGAACGACGAT
>JBCCZL010000777.1:0-4123 GCA_039187775.1 Myxococcota bacterium | reverse complement strand
GCTTCGGCCGAAGCTCGAACGGCTAGAGCGGCGATCGGTTTGAATCCTACGGAAACACGGCGCCTTTCACCGTTTGCGCGGCTTACCTCCTCACTTCTCGCTCGAGTGCCCCCACAGCCTCGGAGCGAGGAGTGCTTGAGGCACTTCGAGCGAGAAGTGAGGAGGTAAGCCGCGCAAACGGTGAAAGGCGCCGTGTTTCCGTAGGATTCAAACCGATCGCCGCTCTAGCCGTTCGAGCTTCGGCCGAAGCCTGCAACGTGGGACTGGTTCCTGCGCGCCTCTGACCCTCTCCAGTCCGAGGTCGCGGGGATTTCCGCACGTTCCGACGATATCCATCGCCTCTGGTGATTTTCCGGGCTGGCACCACTGTGAGGAATCGCGGTTTCAGCGAAGGAGAGCTGAGTAGACTGACGAAATGTCAAGATTCGCCCCGGTTGCCTCCTGTGCCGTTCCCCTCCTTCTGGCAGCCTCGGTGGCGAGCTGCGGCGACGATAACCCCGTCGCGGTCGACGCGGGCGTGGATGCCAATACGGACGCGGCGATGGATGGTTGTGAGGGCGATGGATGCGGGGAAGTGGACTGCAACCGCGAGCCGACGGCCGGCGGCTGTCCGACCTGCGATGACGATCCGAGCCTACCGTTTTGCGAACGCTGCGAGGACTATCCCATCTTGGCGTCGTGCCCGTTCGAGGAGCCGGCGTTCCCCGGCCTGACCGCCGACATTGAAGTGCTTCGCGACTCGAGTGGCATTCCTCATATCTATGCGGCGACGGATGCCGACGCGATGTTTGGCGCGGGCTACATGATGGCGCAGGATCGGCTCTTCCAGATGGACCTGACGCGACGACTTGCGCTGGGCCGTCAGGCCGAGGTCCTCGGCGAACGCAAACTCGACGATGACCTTCTCGTTCGTACGGTGGGCATCGAAGCCCTCGGCCGCGCCAATACGATCGCGCTCGCCCGAGACAACCCCGCGCTCTTGGCGCTGGCGGTGGCGTGGACGGCCGGGGTCAACCGACGAATCGACGAAGTGCTCGCGGGGACCGCACCCATGCCCGCCGGCTTCGGCCCGACCGAGCTCAACTACATGCCTGAGCGCTGGAGCGTGGTCGACGGGTTTGCCGTCGGAAAACTCGTGCTTTTCAACAACGCAAATCTGATCGAGTTCGAGATCTTTGCGTCGGTGCTATCGCAGTACTTCCCAAGCTTCTTTGAAGACTCGGCGATCTTCAAGCCGCTAGAAGAAGCGTGGACCCTCCCCGAAGGCGAGCGGCCTCCGTTGACGAGCACCATGACGCGGTCGGCAAGCCTTCGGAGACCCCCGCGAACGCTCCCTGCCGACGCCAAAGCGCGGCTTCGTCGGTTCATCGAGCGAATGCGCACGTTTCGCCCGGGCGCGAGCAACAACTGGGCGGTCGACGGTCGACACACCGAAAATGGTCGCCCGCTTCTCGCCGGAGACCCGCACCAGCCGCTCCGTTCGCCATCGCGGTTTTACGCCCAGCACGTGAACAGCGCGCAGGCGGGCGGCACGCTTGATGTCGCGGGCTTTAGTTTTGTCGGCGCGCCCTCGGTGCAGCTCGGTCACAACGCACGCGTCGCCTGGACGGCGACCACCAACTACCCCGACACCATGGACCTGGTTCAGGTGCGGCGGGTGGGGAACTCGGTCGAAGCGGGAGGTCGCGGCTGGCCGATCGAAGCCCGCGAAGAAGTATTCGAGATCCGGGACGCGGCCACCGAAACACGAACCATCGAGCGCATTCCCGGACTCGGCGCAATCCTCCCGGAGGGTCTCTCCCCGCTTCCCATCGGTGATGGCCGGCCGATTCTCTTCCGCTGGACGGGCCTGTCGGTGACCAACGAGTACGACACGTTTCACGGAATCAATGTCGCGAGCGACGCCGCCGCCGTGGATGCCTCGGTCGCGGACTTCGCGATCGGCTCGTTCAACTTCGTCGTGGCGGACGCCAACGGCATTCTCTACCGGAGCGGAATGGACGTTCCCGATCGGGGAAGCCTGGCCGGAAAACCGCTGCCCTATCTGCTGATGGATGGGGACGTGGACGGGGCGATCTTCGGCGACGCGCGCCTTCCCCCCGAGCGGCTGATCGCAAGCCGCGGCATGACTCGAGGCTTTCTCAACACCTCGAACAACGACCCCTTCGGGTTTACTGCGGACGGCGAATTCACGCAGGACCCTTGGTATTTTGGGATCTTTTACGACCCAGGAACCCGGGCGAAGCGGGTTGAAGACGAGTTGGTGCGGCTGACCACCCGGGGCTCGGTCACGGTGGACGACATGCAGGCCCTTCAGCTCGATGTCCGGTCGCGCTTTGCCGACCGCCTCCTACCGCTTCTCTTCGCGGCGTGGGATGCCGCCGCAACGACGCCGGCATTGATGACCTACCGAGACGATGCTGAACTCGAAGCGCTCGTGACCGCCCTTCAAGCGTGGGACCGACAAATGGTCCGTGCGTCGTCCGACGCGGTGGTCTTCGAAGCGTTGCTCAACTTCTCGACTCGGGCGGTGCTTTCCGACGATCTTGGGCTTGTCTTCGATGCGCTCCTCAACGCGTCGACGGTGACCGTACACAAGTGGGCGATCCTTGCGCTCGAAGATCAGCTCGGTCCGGCGAGCGGCCTCGTCCAGGAAGGAACCCCGCAGATTCTTCTCGAGGCCCTCAGCGCGGCGCGGGACTTTGTCCGCGACCGGTACGGCGCGGTGACCGGCACCCCTCCACCCTATCGGTGGGACATGCTGCACGGAACGCTGTTCCGGGCCGACTATCGGGGGCCCTACGACGGTGAATACGTGCCCACCGACGGTGCCGACGGCACGGTGAACGTGTCGGACGCGAACTTCTTCGATGAAGAAGATATTGTCGAACGGCTCGAATCGACAGGCGGTGCGATCTACCGCGCGGTCTACAGCTTCGACGAAGACGGAACACCGCGCGCCGTCGCGAACTTCGCCCGTGGAAATGTCGGCGAACCGGACAGCCCGTTTTGGGCCGACCGGCTGAGCGAGTGGACGGAAGGCACGTACCAACCGTTCCTCTTCCGGCGAACCGAGATCGAGGCCGACGTCGCCGAGACGCTGACCATCCCTCAGTAAGCGATCCACCAGTCACGTTCGGCACGGCACGTTCGACCGGGCGCGGTCGGTAGGCGCCGTCGACTGTGCGCGTCAACACGGCACAGTCGTGACAGCACAGCCAAACAGAGCGCAGTCGGCCCCGATGTTCAACGAGGGGCTAGTCGTCGACCGCGGGAGCCGGCGGCTGCCAGAGCTCGATCCGGTGGCCTTCGGGGTCCATCACCCACCCGAAGCGGCCAAACTCCGACTCTTCGATCTTGTCGTCCACTTCGACGCCCTCCGATCGAAGTGCGGCCAATACCGCATCGAGGTCGTCCACGCGGTAGTTGATCATGAACCGGGACGAGCTCGGCTTGAAGTAGTCGCTATCGCCTTTGAAGATCGACCAGACGGTAGAACCGACCTCGTCGGGCGCATCCTTCTTGCGCCATTCGAACGCGGTCCCGCCCCAAGACTCGACGTCGATGCCGAGGTGCTTCTTGTACCAGGCTCGAAGCTCGTCGGCGTTTTCGGCCCTAAAGAAGATGCCGCCGATTCCAGTGACGCGTTTGCTCATCGTCTGCTCCTGTGGTCGCTCGCGCTCTACTCCCGGACGGTGAACATGGCCCGGCAGACTCGCACGCCCGCTGCGTCCGCCTCGCAGACCTGATCCTCCCCACAGTCCATCTGTGTGTCGCAGGTGATCGCGCAGGTCCCGGGACATGGAGGCGCGATGCAGACCGCGGTCACCGCGCAGATTTGATCGCTATCGCAGTCATCTTGTTCGTCGCAGTCCGCCCCTTCGGTCGTCCCGCACGCGGCCGCGCTCAGCGCCAATGCCAACATCCAAGCTCGAAACATCATGGGCGGGACCCTAGCCGGTCGTTTGAGGAGAAGCGAGGGGCCCGCGCGCCCATCCTGTGCGAGAGCTCAGCGCCGCTCATCCGAACGGAGCTTTGATGCTCACAGCGCTTTTGGATTCGCGCACCCCCGGGTCGCGCCCGCCAGCATGGACCGCGACGCGCTAGGTGGCGAGGCGCCTGT
>JBCCZL010000776.1:0-4146 GCA_039187775.1 Myxococcota bacterium | reverse complement strand
GGCGAGCGGCTGAAGGTGCTCGGAGAACGGACGGGCGTATTGGTTGGCCTGAAACTCACTCGGAAGGCCGAGGCCGAAGAAGAACGTCAGGACTCGGGGCGGCGGTGGCGGGTCTGCGGCGTAGACGCTCGTGCTCCGCATCTCGCTGAGAAACGGAAGGCCCACCGCCACGGTGCCCGCGCCACGAAGGAAAGTGCGGCGATTGAGGACTTTCTTATAGTTCATTGCGCACTCCGAGCCCGAGTGAGGCCAAACATGGGATGGGTCGCGATGGCGACCAGAAGATCCTCGTAGGAGCCACCCGCCGCTCGGGTCGACTCTTCGACCTGCTGGATCGCGCAGGCGTCCGGGAGCACCCTCCGGTCGAGCGGCCGCCGCATCGCGAAGATGAGTGGCTTCTCGGCCATGCACTCCGACACGTAGGGCGCCGCCACCAGCGCCTCGACCAGACCGTCCAGGTCATCGTAGTCGACGCGGATGCCCCGAGGATCGCCTTCGGGAAACTCGCCGAACTCCGCGGGAACCCACCCGTCGGTTTGGGTCGGGTTGCCATTGTCGTCCTCATCACGAAAGCGGCCTTCGCCATCAAACGGGTCCAACGCATACGCGAGCGGATCAAAGGTCTGGTGGCAGTTGCCACAGATCGGTCGCGCGAGCCGCTCCCCTGACTTGTCCCGCTCCGAGGCCGTCTCAGGAAGCTCGGTGAGGTTCGTATCGACCGTCGCCGGTGGATTGGGAATGTCTCGACAGGTCACCGCGCGGAGCACGAACACGCCCCGGGAGACGATCGCTGGCCGGTTGCCGTTGGCGTGCGACGCGAGAATACCAGGCTGCGTGAGGAGCCCTCGGCGCTCGGGAATCGCGCTGAGATCATAGCGCTGAAGCCCGCTCCCCGCGCTCTCGATCCCGTAGATTTCGGCGAGATCCGGGGTGGCAAAGGTCTGGTCGCTGCCCAGGAGATCAATGAGCCCTCCGTTCTCTTCCCAGAGCACGTGCTCGACAAAGCCCTCCACCTCCTGGCGCATCTGAACCTTCAAGGCGTCGTCGACTCCGCTGACCGCTTGCTCGAGCCGAGAGAGGTCAACCCAGTCATCCACAAATGTCAGCGACGCACTTCGAGTCCGCGCATCGCCGACCATGCGACGAACCTGCGCTTCGATCGCCTCCGGCGTTCCGAGGGCGTCGTTTGCGGCCGCTTCGAGCAACCTCGCGTCGGGTGGCGCGTGCCACACCAGATAGGCGATCCGGTTGGCGAGCGCGTACGGATCCACGGCTTGAACGTCCGTGCCTCGCTGGTCTTCGAGGTGATAGAGGAACTGCGGAGACTGGAGCACGGCCCGAAGCACCATCGGTGCGGCGACGTCAAAGCCATCGCCTTCGCTGTCGACCACCGCGAAGATCGGCAGGAACCGATCGACCTCCTCCGGTCGGGCTGGTCGACGGAACGCATGCGAAGCCAGATTGTTGATAAACTCCCGCTGGCATGCCTCGGTCATGTCGGTGCAGCTCGTGTAGTCGCCCGCAAAGTCTCCGAGCGCAGCCGCGACCGCTTGACCGACTTCGTCGTAGGCCCGCACGTGCATGAAATCGACCGTCTGCGCAGTGGCCGTCGTCGACGACGGAGCCCGGATTTCGAACGGCAGTCGGTTCGCGGCACCCTCCACATCGACGCCAAACAGCGAGTTCACGGTGCGGAGATACTCCGTGCGAGTGAGCCGGGAGACGACCGTTTCGCCAGGGTCGGCGGTCACTCCCTCGCACTGAAGCGGCTCGCCGGGGTCGACCGGCGGCCGTTCGACGGGAGCGGGCTCCCCGGTGGGATTGAGGTCGCTGACGCTCCCGGTGCAGCCCGCGAGCGTTCCGCCCAGAAGTAGAACGGGTAGCGCCATGGAAAAGCCACGGCGACGAAGCGGTCCCGCGTAGGACTGAGCTTCATGTGGGTGATATCGCACCATGCCTCCTGCTTCCAAACCGTCGGGTCGACCGATCCAGTCCACGTCAGAGGAGAGCGCATGGAACATGCCAGTCGCAGACGCACTGAAACGAGCAGCCCCAAACGCTCCGGCGTCACATAGAATGTGACGTGCTCCAAGGATGCTCCCCGCGTCCATGGAAGGGGCGGAGATCGAGGGTTTGAGCCCCCAGTCGATGTGGGTGGTGACCACTGGACGAAGAGCCCGCGAAGTCTCTTCTCGGTGCGCCAACGTCGTGACAGCGCTTCTCTGGACTGAAGGAAGACTGAGACAGAACGCGAAGGCCGAAGCCCACAGGGGAGCCGTCATACATCAACCATGAGCAACCAACCCGTCCACCCATCCGACGCCGCCGCGGGAACGCCGTCCCGACCCACCACACATCCACACCGATCGGCGATCCCACCTAGCCCGCATCGGTCACCAGTCGGCGTGGCTCGCGCCCGAAAGCACCGCCTTCCCATGGCCTTCTCGCTCTCGCGGTACGTCGAGTACCGCTGCGGCGTCTTCCAGTCCGAGGTCCACGGGAATCCAGCACTTTCGAACGCGATCCATCACCTCTGGTGGCCGATGCGGGCTAGTCAGGTTCGTCGTCGCTAGGTTCTTTCCGTTGACGACACGCTCGACAGAGGTCGGGCACTTGACACAGGACCGGAGCCTTCAGCCGTCAAGGCCAAAGGGCTTGGCCCCGGGCCGGAAGTCCGCCGTGCCGCCCGGTCAAGCATCCGCGAGTTCTATCTTTGAATACCTCGTCCTGCACCAGTGAGCCTTCATCTTCTCCCGGACCGCTGGCACTCGGTCGGGACGACCTTCGCCTGGTCCTCGACGACCTCGGCCTGGCTGACGCATACGAGACCGCAAGCTATTCTCAACATGTGACTGGGTCGAGCATCGCCTCGGGCGGCTGGCGGGTTGTTGGGCGCATCGCGAAGGGCGGCATGGGCCACGTCGACCTTGCGCTGAAGCGGGAAGGGGAGTTTCGCCGTGCGTACGCCATCAAGCGTCCGCATCCGTCCCTCCTCGAGGACTCGACGTCGATGCAAATGTTCTTCGACGAAGGGCGCATTGCCGGATACCTAAAGCACCCAAACCTGGTCGGCGTGCTCGACGTCGGGACGGATCAGGAGGGGCCGTTTCTCGTCATGGACTACGTCGAAGGTGTCTCACTCGCACACCTCGTTCGCCGCCTGCACGCCCTCGGAACCCCGGTGCCTGCTCAGATCGCGGTGCGGATCCTGGCGCAGGTCTCCGCAGGGCTCCACTCAGCGCATGAACAGCGGGACCATCTCAGTCGACCGCTGGAGATGATTCATCGGGACCTATCGCCTCAAAACGTATTGGTCGGCTTCGACGGCGTGGTGCGGGTCACCGACTTCGGCATCGCCCGCGCTCGCGGGCGGGCAACGCGAACCAGTACCGGCATGCTCAAGGGCAAGGTTGGCTACCTGTCGCCGGAGCAGCTCCGATTCGAGGAAATCGACCGTCGGTCCGATATCTTCGCCCTCGGGGTGGTGGCGTACGAACTGTTGGCTGAGCGGCGCCTCTACCAAGGCAAGGACCTGGAGTCCGTGGCGCGCCGCATCCTCCACGAGCCGCCACCAGATCTCCTGTCGGTCCGCCCCGGCCTTCCAACGCAGGTCAGCGCCCTGGTGCTCGAAATGCTCGCCAAGAGACCGGAATCAAGACCGGACACTGCACGAGAGGTCGAACAACGGCTCCAGCGAGTTCTTGGGGAGCTCCTCCAAGGTGAAGACCCTTTCGAGATCTCAGAGTTTCTCGAAGAGCACTTCGCGTCCGAGCGCGCGACGTCCGACGCCACGCTTGACGGGTATTGGCGAGTCGTCGACACAGGTTCGCCGGACTCGAACTCGAAGGTCCCGAGACGACGCACGGGATGGGTCGTGGGAATCGCGTTGCTCGCCCTAGGAGCTTTGATTCTGTGGCGATCGTTGTTGTCATCAGAGTCAGGTGCCACGACGACGACGAAGGTTCTCGCTGAGCCTGCGCCATCCGCGCTCGAGTCCGCAGCTATTCATCGACCCTCGAAACAATCGGAGGTACCGAACGCTGCAGCCAGTTCTCTGATGCTGAACCCGGCAGTCGCCGCGTCACCGGTCGCGCCACGTCCTGAGGCGCGTAGAGAGACGCCCATCGAGTCGAGAGTGCGTTCGCC
>JBCCZL010000775.1:0-4176 GCA_039187775.1 Myxococcota bacterium | reverse complement strand
GGCGTCAAGCTGGTGAACGTGCCGGTTCCGTCGTTTCGGAACGCGATGATCCCTCGGTTGCCGGAGTCGACGACGAGGTCGAGGTCCCCATCGTCATCGAAGTCAAGGGCCGAGATGCCTTCGGTGTTCAGATTCCCCGAGTAACCGGGGAGCGTGCCCGAGAACTCCTGAGTCGGATCCCCCGCCGCGGTGCCGAACGCATAACCGAAGGTCGGTCCGCGGTTGAGGTAGATCTCCACCACGGTCCAGTGATTGCGCACGAGGTCCGGGTAGCCGTCGTTGCTGACGTCCGCGACGATGATCGTCCGTCCGCCGCGTTCGTCCTGGAGATTTGCGGCGAGCGTCGCCGTCTGGTCGGCGAACGTGCCGGTGCAGCTGACGCCACTGGCGCCTTGAATCAGGATTCGAGACCAGTAGGAGGAGGTGGCGGTATTGACGACCTGGTCGAGGCAACCATCCTCATTGAGGTCTCCCCATCCGATTCCACCCTCCCGAGTTCCTGACCCAAGGGCGGTCCCCGCAGCCACCCCCACGTCCGCAAACGTCTGGCCCTCGGCGAGGGAAGGGGTGAGCACTACTGCCGCAAGGACGAAAAACCGCATACCGCGCCAGTTCCTTCAAACGACGCCGCGGCTGTTTGTTTGAGTCGGAGCGAATCCGTGGGGCGGCTCACGCGGCAGGATGAAGCGGCTTCACACGTCTCGCGACGGCACGCGGAGATCCACTGGCAGACACCACGAAGGATTCGCCGCCATTCGACGTGAGCCAAAGCACTCCAAGAAGGCAGTGAGGTACCATGGCTCCGTCTCGTTTCCGCCCACGGCAGGATTTCTTCCCTCAAGAACGATCCGAAATGCTCCGTCGCAGCGTCCTAATATGCATGGCGCACCAAAAACGGATCCATCTCCACCCCAAGGTGACCCAAAAAGCCGGTTTCTCCGCCTTAACCGGCATGGAGCACAGAACTTAGGATGCGCCGCTCAAGGCACGCAGCACGGGTCCTGCGCCGATCCCCGCCCACGGAGACGCCGGAGTTGGCGTGGTGTGGTGATTGCATTCTCCAAAAGGTGATGTCGTTACAAGCACCTACACGGCGAATCGTTGCTGGCATCGCGTTGCTGTCACTGCTTGGGTGCGACGGCACGGTGCTCAATTCCGAAAAGGGCCTCGCCCCGGTCGAGCCACCCCCCGAACTCGACGCCTGCGATGTGGCGTTTGACCCGGGGCCCACGTTGGTTCGACGGATCGCCCCCTGGGAGTTTGCCCAGATCGTGGAGTCCGGCTTGGGAGTGGATCCTCGAGCCGTCCTCGAAGAGCGCTGGCCGCCCACCGCACGCCTCCAGGGCCTTACGGTGATGTCGGAAGCCCAGGGCGTCACCCTCACCCACGTCGAAGCATTCGCCGACATTGCCGAGGCGGTCGCCGAGGATGTGCCCGACAGCCGACGCCTCGAGGCATGCGGCGACACGATGGCGCCGGACTGTCCTTCCGCGGTGGCCGCGGACCTCGGGGCGCTTCTGTTCCGTCGACCGCTTACGGACGCCGAGGTCGCGCGCTTTGCCGCGCCGATGGAGACCGCTCTGATGGAAGGATTCAGTCCCGAAGACGGAGCGAGCTGGATCCTCCAGGCACTCCTCCAAGCCGGGCCGTTCCTGTATCGCATCGAAGAGGAGCCGGATCGCACCGCCCCGGTCGACGCCGAAGCCCTTGCTTCGCGTCTGTCCTTTCTGGTTTGGGGTGAAGGACCCGACGAGCCCCTTCTCAGAGCGGCGCAAAGGGGTGAACTCGCGAACGAAGAGGGCATTCGGCAGGCGGTACAGCGCCTCTTCGACGACCCCCGCGCGGTCGCTCACTCGTCAAACTTCGTCGTCGACTGGCTCGGGCTCGCCAGCGTCCGGAACAGCGACATCGCCGCCGCGTACCCTGAGGTCGACGATGCACTCCTCGAGGCGATGAAGGACGAAACCCTCGCCCTTGCTCGCCAGATCATGTGGGAAGAAAACGCGCCACTCACCGATTTGCTCACCCGCCGAGAGACGATCGTCACCGGCCGCCTCGCGGAGTTCTACGGGCTTGAACCGCAAGGCAACGCGGCCGCAACCTACCCGCTGAGCGACGGTCGCGCGGGCCTCCTGACCCAAGGGGCGATCCTCGCCCAGGCGGGCGGCGCCGGAGAGAGCATGATCGCGCGAGGTCTCTTCGTGCTCGAGGATATTCTCTGCACCGAACTCGCGCGGCCCGACGGCATCGACACGAGCGACGACGGGAGCATGGGAACGAACACCGAGCGAGAAGCTTCGGAAGTCCGGCTCGGCCGGAGCACCTGCGCGGGTTGCCATGGACAGATGGAGCCGCTCGCCCATCCGTTCGAGCCCTTCGACGGCGCAGGCCGGATCCGGAACGAAAACTCCGAAGGGTTCGCGCTTCGAAGCGACGGAGAAGTGCGCCTCGCCAACGGCGAAACCCTCGCCTGGAGCACCCCCGAGGAGTTTGTCGACCAGATCGCCGATACCGATGCGGTGGGGCTCTGCCTCGTCGAGCGACCGCTCGCCTTCGCGCTCGGCCGCCCGCTCGAAGAAGAGGGCTCGGATCCTTGCGTGGTCGAAGAGATCCGAACGGAATACCTCGAGCAAGGCGGCACCTATCGAGCGCTGGTCGAAGCGATCGCCGCCCACCCGATCTTCCGTTTTCAGCGAGCGAGGGAAGAGTAGATGCGTTACCGAAAGGTCCTTTCCCGACGAACCCTCCTTCGCGGCGCGGGCACCATTGCGATCGGGCTTCCGTTCCTCGACGAGATGACAAGCGCATCGGTGTACGCGCAGCCGTCGGCACCCCCCACCCGCGCGTTCACGCTGTTCTTCGGCCTTGGGTGTCCGTGGCAGTATGCCGCCGACGGCTACGAAGGCGCGCTCGAGCCCCTCAAAGAGTTCCGCGATCGGCTTCAGATCTTCCGCGGGCTCGACCTCGGAAACGGACAGGGCTTTCATTGGGATGGCGGCGCCGCCGTGTTCACCGGCGCTGGCAAACGCGGCAACTCCTCGACCCGAGGCCCGTCTCTCGACTTCGTGATCCGCGAGCACGCATACCCCGACGGGGTGCCCGGCGGACGGCTGCAGATCCTCAACGCGGGGTACTTCTTTCGCCGCGGCGAGCCAAACCCGTCCAACACTCGAATTCGAACCTACCGATCCTGGGACAACGACGGCAACGTCACCGATCCGCCAAAGGAGTATCCCCTTGATGTCTTTCGCCATGTCTTCGGCGAGGGACCGTCGATGATGAACAACCAAGGCGAAGTCGACCCGCGGGCCCTTGCCCGGCGGAGCATTCTCGACAGCGTGGTCGGTGACTACCAGTCGATCGTCAGCGAGCGGACGGGCCTCGGCGCCGCCTCACGATCTCGGATCCGCGATCACCTCGATCGGGTGCGAGAGCTCGAGCAGCGCTTCGCGGCCAGCGCCAACCCGGGCGGGGGACCTACCTCCGCATGCGCGGCGACCGCGCCCACTCCGCGGGACATCACCGGAGGCCAAGCTCGGGACACCGGCGGCGACCGAGCGATCCGACTCACCTTCGACGACTGGGTCGAAATCTGGCGTCAGCACGCCGATGTCTACGCGATGGCCATCAAGTGCGACATGGTCCGCTTCGGCAACCTGATGCACCAAAGTGCGGGCGAGCGGATCAACCTCAACGGCGACTACCGCTACGAAGGTCGGCTCATCCACAGCTTCGATTGGGATCTCAAGCGCAACGGAAGCCACGAGCACTTTCACGATTGGAAAGACAGCGCATCGGACCGAGAAATGGTCGGACACTATCTTCATCTCACAATGCGCGAGCTGATGTACTTCCTGCACCAGATCGACGGCGCGGACGCGATCGAAGAAAACGGAAAGAGCATCTTCGAAAACATGTTCCTCATCATGGGCACCGAGCTCGGCGACGGCTCCGGACCCCACGACACCACCCGGGTCCTCCATGGCCTCGGCCCCGCCGGCGGCAAGTTCCAGGGTGGCGGATTCAACGATTGGAGCGGAAACGGCGTCGACCTCTACAACACCTGCCTCAAGGGCCTCGGCATCGAGCGGTTTATCGGCGACCGCGGCTTCTATACCGGCGACGTCCCGGGCGTGCTCGCCTGACCTGAAACTATGACGAAAGCCGAAGGACTTC
>JBCCZL010000774.1:0-4177 GCA_039187775.1 Myxococcota bacterium | reverse complement strand
CGTACCGAGAGGGTTTGGATCGGCGCTGCGGCGGTGTTGTCTCTGATCGCCGGCGTCGGTGGTTTTGTCGCCGCTGGTGCCGCCGGGCCGGACGCGCCCGCGGGAGGACCCGTGGGAGCGCCGCCCGCGAGCTCCGAGCGGGAGGCCCACTCCCTCGAGGCCAACGGGGCCCCGACGGGGGGTGCGCCCGAACCTTCGAAGATCGCTACCGTCGGGGCAGTGGCGCCGTTGGGGCAAGCGGAGTCCGGCGAAGACGCCGAAGGGGCGAGCGACTCGCCCGAGTCCCTTGGAAGCGAGCCGGCAGAGAGCCTCTCCCCGCGGGTCCGCAACGCGAGATCGGCGACGACGTCGTCACGCCGTGGATCGCGGCCTCCCAGGGCGGGGATGACCGGCACTGCGATGACCGGTACTGCGATGACCGCTACTGCAATGACCGCTACTGCGATGACCGCTACTGCGATGACCGGTTCGACCATGAACCCGCGTGGCCGAAACGCTCGCCGGGGTACCCCGATGTCCGAAGACCGTCGAAGCTCGGGTGACCGGTCCTTCTCGGCGGCGCCCTTGATTACCGACTTTGATGACTAACCTCTCCTCATCAGGAACCGTGGATGCTGCGAGGGCGTCGGTATCCGCTTCCGCGAGAGCTCCTTTCAGCAACCTCCGAACCGCGCTCCCTCTGCCGTTCATGCGCGTCGCGCTCATGAGCGTCGTGTTCATGAGCGGCTGGTTGACGAGCGTTACGCTCACTGCGTCGGCGCAATCGGAGACCCCGCGTTCGCTCTTTGAAGCGGGCAGCGCGGCGCTCCGGGAAGGGCGACCGGTCGAAGCGCTGTCTTTGTTTCGCCGCTCGTTCGCCCTCGAGAACCGGGCGAGTACGGCGTGGGCCCTGGCCGTCACTCTTCAGGAGGTTCGGCAGGTGACCGAAGCCATCGACCTCTACGATCGGCTCCTGGATGGTGAGTTTGGGGAACCCCCGGTTCCCGAAGCGCAGATCGAGGAGGTGCGCGCGGCCGCGTTGGCGTCCCAGAGCGAGCTCGTGATCCGAGTGCGCGGCGATTTCCAGCTCGGAGTGGAGGTCGACGGCGGGCTTCGCGGCGCGGTGATGCCCGGTGCGTCGCTGACCGTTCGTGTCGATCCGGGCGCCCATCGAGTCCGCGGCGTGGGTGACGACCGAACTACCGGCGAACAGAACATCACGATGGCGCCGGGCGAACGGACGGATGTCGAGCTTGCACTTCGACGAGTGCCGCGCGTGCTCCCCGAGTCGCCCGGCCCGGAGCTCGATGCCACCCTCGAACCCGGCCCCGAAGAAGAGGGGGCGTCCGTGCTCCCCTGGGTGCTCGGGGTAGGAGCTGGCGTGCTGGTGGCCGCGGCGGCGGTGATCGCGATCGTTCTCGTGACCCAGCCGGCGGATTCGGAGCTCTTTGCCGAGGGCCCGTTTCCCTCGGTCGAGGCGCTCAGATCACCGTGATTTCGCAGAACGTCGTGTCTTCGATTCGATAGGCGGTGCGTCGGCCCTCACGAACGCTGTGGCACACTCCGTCGTCGGTCATCTCCCGAAGGGCCATTTGCACGGTGCGGAGCGAGACCTTGAGCCGTTGGGCAAGCTCCTTGGCCGTCGCGCCGCCCGGTACCGCGAGCCACCGAAGCATGACTTCCTGGAGTGGTTTCTGGCAGCGAGGATCGGGCACCGCGTAGGGGCGAAGCGGCCGAAGCGCGACTCGTTCTCCCTCGGCGTGAAGCTCTGCGTAACCCTCGAGGAGTCGCTTGGCTTCATGGCGAGCGACCTTGAAGCTCGGCTCATGCACGCTCTTTCGAAACTTGAAGCCATAGGAACGCTCGAAAAGTTCGCTCCGCACGATTCCTTCGGGGCCGGCCAGCGTCAGCGCCGATGCGATCGCTTCCGGTCGTGCGGGCCGAGTTCCGAAGGGGCCGATGTGCTGATAGTGATCGGGCGCCGCAAATCCGAGCATCCGCTGCCCGGGCTGTCCAGGCGCCGCTACCGCTACCGGGCTCGCCGCACTTCCCGTCGCCCAGGCGGGGGAACTGAGCCCCCAAAGCGCGGGAGGCGGAACATCTTCGATACCGCGGAGCCATGCGAAGGAGGCTTCGCTGACCCGGCTCGCGGCGCGGAGTGCCTCGAGATCCTGATGGTGAAACACGCTCCCGTGGACACCGACGACGTCGGGCACAGGAGCTCGCGGGGCATCGCGTTGCCAGGTGCCGAGCGCGTTGGCGGCATCGTTGAGGGTTCCCGAGTCCGTGGTCCCGATCAGTTCAGTTCCCGAGAAAAACTGCTCCCAGCGAAGCCAACCGGAAAACGCCGACGACGTCGCCTCGAGGCAAGCTTTCGCGATCAATCCGGCAAGGTGGGGCCGACCCCCGAGTCGACGGAGCCGGCCGAGTATCACACTGGCCAGGTAATGAGAGAGCCAAAGGTGCTCCGTCTGGGCCATGCGGAGTGCTCGTCGAATCACCGTTGTCGCATCGCCGATGTCTCCCCGGGCCATGTGCCCAAGCCCTTGGAGAGTTGTAGCCTCAGCGACTAATGTAGGCAGCGCCGACTCGGTGGCTCCGCGGAATACCGACTGACCTCGAAGGAGTGCGTCGTCTCCGCGACCCGAAAGCGCGTCGATGTAGCCAGCCGACACCTCCGCCCAAAGGATGGCTTCTCGGCCCGTGAAGTGTCGCAGGAGAGCGTGGCAGCGATCGAGGCGTGGGCGGTCGAGGTCCAAGAACGAGGCGCGCGCAATCAAAGCGAGGGCTTCGGCGGCTGGCTCTTCGACCCCGGCGGCTCCGGAGAAGGCCTGGACCGTATCGACGGTGGGCGGTGCGCCGAGTTGAGGGGCCGCAAACCAGCGAAGCGCGCGCGCCGCCGCCGCCCAACCATGAGCGACGGGGTCGGCACTGGCGTCCAGCTCACTGAGCCAGGGCCCGAGGCTACGAATGTCCCCGGCGAGGGCGTGCCGGAACGCGGGCGGAGAGGGCATCGATCGCGCCAAGGATAGCGCCCGGTCGGTTCTTTTGCCGGAAACGAGGCGGAAGAACCGGGGTCACGCCTCGGGAACCTCGACCCACGCAACCCAGGTAACCGCGGTCGAGGCGCGTCGATGGTATCCCCCACCTCGTAGCGAGACCGCGAATGACGGTGGTTTTCGTATGTCTCGGCGGATTGGACGGCGAAAGCCTGGTGGAGGCGAATCCGACCGACGGGTCAGCGGCGCCCCATCCCGCCCAGGAATTGCCATTTCAGGCGCCATCCGGTGGAGTGCGAGGACGCCCCGCCGAATGTCGGCGCGACGCCGATGATCCGGCTCGCCGGCGGCCATACGAGCGGACAATCTCGCTGCTCAGGGAGATCCCCTTGGGATTCTTCACCGCTTCGGCATCGATGACGCCACGTTCGGTGAATCGAGCTGGAACCCTGGCGCCGCGAACTTCGGCTGACTCCTGCGCAAAGAGCCTAACCGACGTTGCTAGGGGATGCGCTATCTGCTGAGAGTGGTTGGAGAGACAGGACGAAGAGAGGGGGCTCGATTGCGTACACATTCGCTCACCGCGCTGTCCCTGGTGCTCGGATGCACCGGTACGTTCGATGCTTCTGGGGAGGAGGCTCCCACGCCATCGGAAGTGGTGGATCGGCCGCCCGGAGCTCCTCGCCCCGTCGAGGAGCTTCGCGATCTCTCGCCCTTCCGCAGGCTCACGCGGACCGAGTATCAACGAACCGTCGAGGCCGCCTTCGGCGGATCGATCCCCACGGTGGAGTTGCCTCCCGACCAGAAGATCGAGGGGTACACCGCCCAATCGACCGATGCGGTGAACGACCAGGCCCTGACGACATATCTCACGGCGGCAGCGGACCTCGCAGACCACTTTATCACGGAAGGGCTCGCGGCCGACTGTGCCGACCGCTGCCCCGAAGCGGTGATCGAGTCCGCCGCGCCCGTCCTCTTTCGCCGTCCGCTTGCCGGCGGGGAAGCGAGTGAGCTTCGGCGCATCTACGATGTCGCTCTCGCCGAGCCAGACACCACGGCCGACGAGGCGATGCACGCTCTCCTGACGCGTCTCCTCCTTGCGCCGGACTTCCTCTACAAGGTCGAGCTGGATCGTCCCGAGAACGAAGTCGAGCCGGGTCGGTTCCTCCTGAGCGACGTGGAGCTCGCGGCGCGGCTTT
>JBCCZL010000773.1:0-4203 GCA_039187775.1 Myxococcota bacterium | reverse complement strand
TCGAGGAGGAGGGCTCGGGGTGTTGGGTCTCGGGGTCGGGAGGTTGATGGATGGGTCGTAGGTCGAACTCGAGTTCGACGATCTCCCCCGCGCTGACCCGAACGTCTTCGGTGGTGGTGCGATCGCCGCTCTGAACCCGCACGACGTAGTCGCCGCCCGGGTCGACTTCGACTTCCACCTGCGGGCCTGTACCTACCCGACGGCCGTCGACAAAGACCTCACTGGATCCCTCGCTCCCGACCTGCACCCGAATCCGCGCCAACCGCTCGGCGATGTCCCTCCGTAGCGCCTCCACCTCGGTCCGACGATCGGCGGGGAGGGGCCCGTAATGACCGTCAAGGAGCTCGTCGATGACTCTTCGCGCCTCGAGAAGCTCCCCCATATGGCTCGTGGTCAGCGCCAAGTTGTACGCCGCCGCGGCGGTCGGAAACGCGCGAAGGCTCGCCTCGAATCGACTCTTCGCCTCCGCTAGCCGGCCCTCAGCCACTGCGTTTTCTCCCTCGGCGAAGAGCTGCCGCGCCTGGCTCTCGTCATCTTGCGCCGCAACCGGTCCGGCAACGGTCGTCACCGCCACGCACGCGATCGCTGCCATTCGAGTTGCCACGCCCCAACGTTACCGTTCTCGCTACGACGTCGAAAGGGGCTTAGCCGAGCCCCGACTCCCCGTCGAGCCAGCGGCAGATCGGCACGAACACGCGATCGTGGGCGTCCGGAGCCACGTACGGGTCGGCATGTCCGTAGCGCACTTTGTCGTCGCCCACCTTGAGCACGGTGTGCTCCCCGCCCCAGACGTCGAGCACCGAAAGCACCGTTTCTTTCGGAACGATCCCGTCTCGGTTGGCGATCACGACGAGGAGCGGAATCCGCACTTTGCCGAGGCCCCGCTCGATGCGGACACCGTCGATCTCAAGGTGCTTGCGCTTGATCCACGCCGCCATCTCGCGGTTGATCCGGCGAGGTGGCGTCTCGACGCTCCGGACGAGTTCCCACACCGATCCGATGCGCACTCGCTGGGCATTGATGTACGGGTTGAGAAGCGGCGTCAGTCGGCCGACCGTGGGAAGCGCCGCCCGAGCCAGCGGCCGGGCGCCGGCCACGGGAACCCAACCGGCGAGCCGACGAGAGAAAAACGCCGCGCGAAGCACCGGGTGAATCCGATCCCAACGGAGCGGCGAACTCATCGCGACCATCGCACCGACCGGAGCGTCGGGATTTGCCGCGAGATAGCTGTAGCTGAGCGCTCCCCCGAGACTCACTCCGACGAGCGCCAGTCGGTCCGCGTCGCTGTGGGTATGGCGAAGAACGCCGGCGACACCCGCTGGAACATCCTCGGTGGCGTAGGCGCGAAGCGACGAGCCCCGCGCCTTTCTCTGAATCCGCCGCGAGGCCCCGTGATCTCGAAGGTCGATGGTCCAGACTTCTCGACCCGCTTCGGCGATCGCGCGCTTCATGCCCCGGCCGGTCTGATGGTAGCGAAGGGCGTGGCTGTTCATTCCGTAGCCGGGCACGATCAGCACGGGCGAGCGACTCGGGTCCAGTCGCTCCGGCGCGAATACCCGAGTCAGGGGAAGCGCCCACCCATCGCCGGTGGCGACTTCAAGGTGCTCGGTTTCGATCAGAATCTTTCCGGACAAATCCGCGAAAGCGTAAGGCTGATTTCGCCGAGGTAAACCCTCACGTGTTCACGTCGTGGGGCGCGAAACTCGATTTGCAGGCGACACACACGAAATAGTCTTCTCGATCGGCGTTCTTGGGCTTCACGTGGCGATGATCGCGACTCACCGTTGCGCAATGGGGGCAGGCGATCCCCGTCGTCTCGAGCTGGGCCGCGACCTGCCGGGTCACCGCATTCATCGCTTCGACCTCGGCCCGACGCGACGCTTGTTGCGCAGCCCTGTCTGCCTCCATCGCCGCCACGAGCTCCGCATGACGCCGAAACATCGCCGGAGGATCGATCGCTTGCTCCACCGACGCGCGATTCGGAAGCGCGCGTCGAACCTCCGGAAGGAGTTCGTCGAGTGCCGCGACCTGTACGGAGTGAATCTCCCGTCCAAAGCAAGCCGCGCCAGCCTCCAGCCAGCTCTCCCACTCCGACAGCATGAGCCGCTCCGACTGACCGGTTGCCCCGACGACGATTTCCATTTGAATTCGATCGCCGCGGGCGAACGCCACGACGAGCACCCGCCCGGTCTCGAGCGCGATCGGGGAATGGCGCTTGTCGGCAAGCATCGCTTTGGAGGCCAGGACGGCCGCGCCAAGCTCCTCCCGGCGGGACCATTCCGCCAAACAGTCCCAGTGGACCACGACGCTGTCGAACTCCGGATGCGGCCGTCGCTCGGCATCGAAGACACGCCCGGTGAACAGGAAGCGTTCGTCCCCCAGCTTCCGTCCGCAAACCTTGCACGGCGTTCCCGTCGAAATCAGCGACACGCGAGACCAAGGTAGCGCTCGTTCGCCGAGGCACAACCGGCTCAGCGGCCAGGCTGGACGTAGCTCTGGAGAAGCTCCCAGTCTGAGGGTGAGACGAAGGTCTTTGCGAAGGGGGATGCGGCCTCGACTTCGAGAAAATACTCAAGGCTCTCACGTCGATAGTCGAGAAGCATCTGCGGCAGATTGTGCAGGAGATCGCTGACCTCGAAGCACCGCTGGACGTCGCCCGCGGCCGCGGCCACCCGGCACTGAAGGATCCCAGCGTGGAGGATTGTCAGGATCGCTCGCTGCACAGGAACTGGGCAATGCAGACTTCACGCAACCATTGCGACAGCGCGAGTATTCTCGCTCTGGTTGCGCGAACGGTTTCGGAGATCGGCGTTGGGCTCTACATCAGGGGAATGGATGGCTCTCCACTTGATCGCGCAGCGCACCTTCGTCGGGACCCGGCGTTTTTGGAGGCACTCCGCCACAACGATCGAACCCTCCTTCTCCCTACCTGGCGAGGAAAGAGCTTGGTGACCGGTGACCCGCCTCGGGCGCTCGTACCTCGTCTCGCGGATGCGCGTTCGCTCTTGGAGGCCGCGGACGAGCTCGTGTTTCTCGGCAAGCACGGGGACGACGCCTACCTAATGCTCAGTCTTCGTGCCGACGCGAAGCCGCCGCCGATCGAAGGAGGTTCGTTTATCGATCTGTTTCAGGCCGGCCTTCGCATGGACCCCGACGACTTTGCCCTCCTCGGCTACGCCCAGGGAATGGCGGCTTGGCATCGGGCGTATCGATTCGATCCGGAGTCCGGCGCCGCCACCACGGCCATCGATGCGGGCTTCGCGCGGACCAGCCCGGACGGCCCGAAGCTCTTTCCGCGCACCGATCCGGCCGTCATGGTGCTCGTCGTCGACGGCGACCGTTGCCTGCTCGCCCGCCAGCCGCGGTTTCCGCCGGGCATGTTCTCCGCGCTCGCCGGCTTCGTCGAACCGGGCGAATCCCTCGAAGAGTGCGTCTACCGCGAAACGCTCGAAGAGGTCGGAATCCCCGTTCGAAACCCGCGCTACTTCGACTCGCAGCCGTGGCCGTTTCCTCGCTCGCTCATGATCGGCTTCGTCGCCGAAGCGGAGCACAGCCGCATCGTCCTCGACGACGACGAACTCGAAACCGCCCGCTGGATAACCCGCGCCGAACTCCAAGAGCCCAAAGGCTTCTTCATCCCACCCCCCATCTCCCTCGCCCACCACATGATCAACGCCTGGATCAACAAAGGAACTTAACCCAAATCAGGTCAGCGACGCCCCAAGCGTCATAAAGCGCGTTCGCAGCAATAACCCCACCAAGCATCATCGGGACGTGCGAATACGCGAAGCAGCCCTACCCCGCCTTTTGCCGAAGCCGCTTTTCAATGATCGTCCAGGCCGCCCCCGCATCCGTCCCTACATCGTTCCAACGCCCGGAAAACCGACCACAGAACGAGCTCTTGAGCACCTCCGGAAGCATCCGGTCCTGGTCCGACTCCATCAGCGGGTGCTTCAGGTAGATGCAGGCTTCCTCCGTCGCCCGCACCGAAAGACTCGACTCGAAATCCGGCGACGTCCGGATCTCGTGCGCCGCCGCGACCACCCGCTCGATCAGCGCTCTTCCAAGCTCGGGATGCCGCGCGCGGAGCAGCTTCACCTCTTCATCCGGCGGAAGATAGTCCATCTGGAGTGGTGCAAACCGATCGAGCTGGGCCGCGTCGATTCCGAACGTCGCCGAAAACTCCCCGCCCCGATTCACCGC
>JBCCZL010000772.1:0-4251 GCA_039187775.1 Myxococcota bacterium | reverse complement strand
CCAGTTCGCCATCAAAGCGAGCCCTAGGCCTTGGCGCGTCGCCTGGCGGACCGCCAGCGCGCTCGAAGCGGTGAGCCTCGGCGTTACGATTTGCTGAGTGACCCCGGCCGCGCCGACCCGACGAAACACCGGACCGGCCACCGCGCCGCCGTAGGTCGCGATCACTGGCTCGTCGACCACTACCGAGATGACAAGCCGCGGGTCCTCCGCCGGCACGAACCCAACGAACGATACGAGCCAGCGATCCTCGGCGTAGCCGCCGCCGACGTAGTCGGCCTTCTGCGCGGTCCCGGTCTTCCCTGCGACGAGATAGCCATCGATGCTTGCTTCGGTGCCGGTTCCATCCGGGCCGGTGACCGTGGTCATCATATCGGCCACAAGGCGCGCGACCGAACGCGGCACAACCTGCCGACGGACTCGGGGGAGCGTCTCCTCGACCGTCTCTCCATGAGCGTCGGCGACCCGTCGGACCAGCACCGGGCGCATCAGTCGACCGCCATTGGCGATCGCGCTCATCGCGGTGGCGAGCTGCACATTGGTCACGCTGACGCCCTGACCGAACGCAATCGTCGCCGCATCCATCTCGTACCACCGACGGTAGTGGCGGAGAATGCCCTGAGTTTCACCAGGGAGGGGAAGACCCGTGACGTCGCCGAAGCCAAAGCGACGAAAGGTCCGAAAGAGCCCCTGTCGGCCCATGCTCGCACCGATTTTCGCGGTCCCGATGTTGCTCGAGTGCATCAGGATCTGCGCCGGCGTGAGCTCTCCCCAGCGATGGGTGTCGTGAATCGTAAAGTCGCCGACCTCCATCTTGCCGTCCTGGCAGTCGACAAGCTGGTTCGGGCGAATCGTGTTCGCCGCAAGGGCGCCCGCAATGGTGAAGGGCTTGACGGTGGAACCCGGTTCGAAGCGGTCGGTCACCGCGCGATTCCGACGCATCCCCGCCTCGAAGCGACCCGGGTGATTGGGATTGAACGTCGGGTAGTTCGCGACGGCCAAGAGCTCGCCGTTCCGCGGGTCCATTACCACCACGCTTCCCGCCCGCGCCTCGAAGGTGCGCACCGCCATCGAGAGCTCTTCCTCGGCGATGTGCTGAATGGTCTTGTCGATGGTGAGGGTGATGTCGTCGCCCTGCGCGGCCCGGTGATCGAGCAGCTGTTCGGAAAACACCACCGCTCCCCGTCGATCTCGAATCGCCGGAACGGTGTCGACGGAGCCGCGAAGCTCCTCGTCGAGAAAGAGCTCGAGGCCCTCGATGCCTTCGCCGTCGACGTTCGCGTAGCCAAGAAGATGCGACGCCAGCTCGCGGTTGGGATAGAACCGCCGCGCTTCCCGCTCCATGTAGACGCCGTTGATATCGAGGGCGTTGACCTGGGCCGCCTGCTGGGGCGTGAGGCGCCGCTTGATCCACACGAAGTAGCGGTCGCTCGAAAGCCGCGCCGCGATCCGCGCCTCGTCGATGTCGAGGACCGTGGCGAGGAGCCGCGCCGTCTCCACCGGATCCCGGTTTTCGGCTTTGAGCTGCCGAGGGTTTGCCCAGGCGCTGTCGACATCGACGCTCACCGCGAGTTCCGCGCCGTGGCGATCGAAGATCGTGCCCCGCTTCGGGGCGAGTCGGATGTCTCGAAGGTACTGCTCTTCGGCCATCTCTCGAAGGGTGTCGGTTCGCTCGACCTGAAGCTCGAACGCGCGGCGCACCACCACTCCCGCCCCAAGGGCAAGGAACACCGAGAGGATGCCGATCCGCACCCGGATCCAACGTCGGCGACGGTGGGAGAGATTCCTCAACGCACCCTCCCCGCGGCTCGTCCCCGCCGCACGCCCCCGATCGGAACCACTCGCTCCGGCTCGGGGACCTCCATCTGCAAGGTGCCGCGAGCCACCGCCTCGACCCGGCTGGTTTGGCGGAGCGTCGCCGCTTCGATCGCGAGAAGGCGCCGCTGCTCGATCAGGGCGCGCTGTTCGCGGCGGGCTTCGCCCACATCGTAGCCGAGCCGCACCGTCTCGAAGCGCACCGCGAGGTGCACGGTGAACGCGGTGGCGCAGGCGAGCACCGCGCAGGTCCAGAGCGCAAGGAAGCGAGCCTTCATGGCGTCTCCTCCCGCGGTCGGCGGCGCGCCGCCCGAAGCTTTGCGCTCCGCGCTCGGGGATTCTCCGCGCACTCTTCGTCGCTTCCGCGCACCGGCTTCTTGGTGAGTGCCACCACGCGTTCATCGGACCGGAACGCATGCTTGACCATCCGGTCTTCGAGCGAGTGAAATGAAATCACCGCGAGCACCCCTTCGTCCTGGAGCAGATCCGGACCATCCCGAAGGAGCGCCTCGAGCTGGTCGAGCTCGCGATTCACCGCGATGCGGAGCGCCTGAAAGGTCCGAGTCGCCGGATCGGCCCGTCCTCGTTTCGGGCCGGTTACTCGGATCACCGCGCGGCGAAGGTCCGCGGTGGTCTCCAGCGCTCCTTCGTCGCGGGCGCGACAGATCGATCGCGCGATCGGCCGAGACCGACGCTCTTCCCCGTAGTGGTAGAGGATGTCGGCAAGCGCCGTATCGTCCAGCGCATTGATGAGCTCGCGCGCGGTCCGCCCCCGAGTTTGGTCCATCCGCATATCGAGGGGGCCTTCCCGTTGAAGCGAAAAGCCTCGCGCCGGGTCGTCCAGCTGGGGTGAGCTCACTCCGAGATCGGCGAGGATCCCGTCGGCCCGGGCCACCCCAGCGTCTTCCATCGTACGCCGGAGTTCGGAGAGCTCGCCATGCACGACCGACGCCCGATCGCCGAACTTGGCAAGCCGCTCCCGCGCCGCTCGAAGGGCGTGTTCGTCGCGGTCCGAACCCAGGAGTCGACCCTTGGGCGCCGAAGCTTCCAGGATCGCTTCGGCGTGGCCGGCTCCGCCGACCGTTCCGTCGACATAGACCCTTCCCGATGCGGGGGCGAGCGCGGCGAGCACTTCGTTCAGGAGGACCGGGATGTGATGGAACGTGCTCACAAACCGAGCTCCGAAAGTCGCACCGCCATCGCCTGGCGCTTTTGGTCGTCGTCCATCACCTGGGTGCGAAGCGCCTCGAATGCTGGCTTCGACCACAGCTCGACGTGTCGCCCCATACCTGCCCAGAGCGCTTCGCGCTTTAGCGACGCGTGGTTTCGCAGGGCCGCCGGAATCAACACGCGGCCCACTTTGTCGAGATCACATTCCACCGCTCCGGACACATAGATCCGTCGCAGCATCGACACGGTGGGATCGAACTGGGGCAGCGCCGCCAGCCGCTCTTCGAACGCGAGCCATTCGCTCATCGGGTAAGCGGCCACGCACGGGTCGAGACCGGAGGTCAGCACGATCCGGGTTTCCCCCGACGCCGACAGCACATCCCGGAAACGTGACGGGAGCGAGGTCCGGCCCTTACCGTCGATCGCATGTTCGTACTGACCGCGGAACATCAGCGCGACCCCACGACCAGCCCCGCCGTTGACGAGGCCTGGAGACGGGGAAAAGAGCGAGAAACGCCCCCACCGACGAACCGGCAGTTGGCTTGGCACTTCTTCCCACTACTTCCCACTTGCTGGAACCTACGGGCCCTTCGTCGCGGGTGTCAACTTCTTTCTCCCTGGCCAAGTATCTGAAACAACTCGCCTTACCGTCCAACGCCGGCGCGCCGCGCCCATCGTTGAGACGGGGTCGGAAGACCCCTGAAACCCTGCGCATGTATGTGGGTGCGAGCCCCCACGTGGCTCATCTCACCCCGAACCGGGCGCCCGGACTCCAGTACAAAACGAATACTCGTTGATTTCATTGCGTTATCGGGAGAGCCTGGCGTGGCGTGGAAGAGGAGCCAGCCGAGGACGACGGGCTTGAACCCGCAGGAAAGCCCACGAACGCGACCCAAAAGCCTGGCGAGCCCGATCCCATCGAGGTGGCGTGGGACAAGGTCGAAGCCGAGTGGAACAACGCGGAGGTCCACCGAAAGTTCATCCGCCTCTGCGCGAGCCTCGACCGGCTGCCGGAGGCGGGGGTGCGCTACCGGGCGGTTCGGGACCGGGGGGACGAGCGCAGCGACGCGGCAAAGGCACACATCGACCAGGTCTTGTCGGTGGCAATGCGGTCGCTCGAGCCGCTCAAAAGCGAGCCCCGCCGGGGTCCCCCCCTCGTCCTCAAGGCCGTTGCGGTACTGATTTTTGTGGGCCTCGTCGGTGGGGCCGCGTTCATCCTGCTGGACGCGGCGCGGCCCTGACCCCGCTCCAGCTCACGGCAGGGCGATT
>JBCCZL010000771.1:0-4280 GCA_039187775.1 Myxococcota bacterium | reverse complement strand
GAAGGCGAGTGCGCCTGCGCCCCCCATGTTGACACCGGTCGAGCAATAGAGCGCCGCGCCGTCAGCCTCGACGTATGCGCGAACCATCCCTCGGAGGGTGGTCTCGTCGATTCCCGTCACCGCCGCCGTCCGTTCCGCGGGCCAGGCTTTCGCAAAATTCGCCAGCGCGTCGTAGCCGCGGATATGGGAACGGACCCGCTCCCGGTCGACGCCGTCCTGGGCAATGAGCTCGGCGAGAAAGCTTGCGTAGAAGAACACATCGGTGCCCGGGCGGATGAACACGTGTTCGCCCGCAATCTTCGCACTCTCGGTGCGCCGAGGGTCGACAAAGAAAACTCGGCCGCCCCGAGCTTCGATCGCTTTTAGCCGCTTCGATGGATTGGGCACCTGGAGAAAGCTCCACTTGCTCACCACCGGATTTGCGCCGACCACGATAAGGCACTGCACCCGGTCCACGTCGGGAAACGGCTGGGTGAACGGGAACCCGTACACGTGGCGCGCGACGGCGAACTTGTTGGAGCAGTCCTGGGTGGCGCTGGAGTACATGTTCCGGCTGCCGATCCCATGCATGAACCCTTGCGCGAAGATCGGGTGAAGGATGCTGAATCCGGCGGCGGTGCCCACGTACATGCCGAGCGCGTCGCCTCCGTGATCGCTCCGGATTCGTCGCACTTCGCTCCCGACGCGATCGAGCGCCTCGTCCCAGGTGGCGGGTTGGAGCGTGCCGTTCTTTCGAACCAGCGGCTCTTTCAGCCGATCCTTCGAGTCGTAGAGCCGGTATTGCTTGAGGCCTTTGACGCAGGAGAACCCCTCGGTGGCGTGATGCGCCGCGTCGGGACGGATCGCCTGAATCTTCCCATCGTCGACATCGACCTCCAGGCCGCAGAGCGCCTCGCAGATTCGGCAGAAGGTGGTGTGGGTCTCCGGCATCGCGCCGAACCATACCGCGTCCAGCTCGAAAACGGGCATCGAACCCGTCGTGTGTCTATGGCGCTTATCGGTGCGCTATCGGTTGGACAAGCGCCACACCCGAAATGGATCGCGAGCCTCGTCTCCCAAGTGGATCTGTGCGGTGGTGAAGTAGATCGACCCGTCGCGACCCGCGGCCAGGCTATCCGGCCAGGCGATGCGAGGGTCGACGACGAGGTCCTCGACCGCGCCGGTCGCTGGGTTCACCGCACGAATCCCGTCGTGTTCGAGGGCGGTGGTGAGCACGCGGCGGTTGTGGAAGAGGAGTCCGTCGGAGGCGCCGGTTTCTCCCACCACGCGGACGGCGGCGGCGAGGGCTTCGTCGCTTTGCGTGGCGTCGAGGAGGGCGTCGACCGCGATCGCATACAGGGTTCGGCCTCGAAGGCTTTGGTAATAAACGACGCCCGCAGGGTCGTAGGCGATCCCATCCGCGTGCACCGTCCGGTCGAAGGGCTGTCCTCCGATCGTCAGCACGACCTCCTCGGCTTCGGTGGAGGGGTGGGCATCGAGAAGCCGTCGGGCGGTTTCGCGTTCGAGGTCAACGACGATGAGCGCGCCGTCGCCCGAGTCGGTGATGAACGCGGCGCCGCGTTCGAGATCGAAGCGAACATCGTTGAGATAGCTCCCCTCCTGGATCACCGGCGGGCCAAAGGCAATCTTCTGTGCCACCGTCCATGACCCACCGGTCGAGACAAACCGGACAAGCTTGGGTGCACCGTCGACCACTCCAGCAAACCCGGGGTTTCCGGGGTCGAGAACCCAGAGATCGCCGCCGGGGTCCACGACCACGCTTTGCACGCAGACCCAGCAGTTCGTCGGCTCCCGGTCGCGAAGCCAGCACTCGTTCCATTCCGCGTCTGGAAACGGTCGGAGTTCCGAGCCATCGACCCTCGCCACGCTGAGCGGGACTTCGTCGGACCAGCGAGGGAAGTTCACGTAGATTTGATCGCTTCGATCCACCGCGATCCCGGTCCATCGGCGCGTGGCCTCCGCGACGATCTCCAGCGTCGGCGCAGATGACGGAGCGGGCGTCGGAGCCTCGGTGGACTGCGAGACTGGGGCCGGAGTCTCCGCGCCCCCACATCCGAAGCAGAGTAATGCAAGGCTGGTCGCGCGCAGAAGAACCCCTAACCGGGGAGCTTGGGTCATCGTGTCGACGCTCCCTTCTTCTCCATACACACCTCCGTCTTCCCCACTACCGCCCCTTCGTCCCGATAAACAGAGTACGGGGCGTCCAGTCGCCGGGGGATGCCTCCTCGAATGCGCTCGCTTCGAAGCCGGCCGCGTCGAGCCAGCGGAGCCAGTCCGCCTTCGGAAAGAGCCCTGCGCGGTGGGTCTCATGCGCCGCCTTTACGGTGCCGTCCGGGCGGCGAAACACGAACGCATATTCCACGCTGATCTCTCCATCCGCGGGGTCCGGGTCGTGCGTCCACTCCAGATAACGGACGCTTCGACCGTCGGCGCCATCGCTTCCTCCATGTTCGGTCGACGGCTCGAACTTCTCGTGGGTGTGATCGGGCACGACCAAGACGACGCCTCCCGGTCGGCAGAGTTCGAACGCCGTGGCCGCGAAGCGCTCGATGTCCTTCGGCGTGGTGAGGTAGTCGACGGCGTCGTGAACGAAGACGCCGTCGAAGGTCTCGGAAAGACGAAAGTCTCGCATGTCGCCCACCAGGTGACGGCACTCCGGGTTCAGGGTTTCGGAGAGCGCAAGCATCTTGGGAGCGAGGTCGATGAGGGTGAGTTCAAAAGCGGACTTCATGTGAACGGCGTTGTGGCCGCCTCCGCTGCCCAGCTCGATCAGGCGCTGGACGCCGGCGTCCTGGAGGATCTTCGTGTAGTAGGCGGCCTCTTCCCGGTAATCGTCCCGAGGGGAGATCAGCGGCCACCACTCGGCGTAGTCTTCGTAGAATCCCAGTTCTTGGTGGGTCATGGCGGAGTCCTCTAGAACGCACAGTTTTCCGGAAGAGGCGGCGTGGTTTCGAGCTCGGGCGCAAACCCTGGTTCGAGTTCGACCTGCATGAAGCCGCCGGAGAGCGACCCTTGTTGGGCTTGTGAACCGTAGCCGCCAGGATTCATGTGCGCGCGCACGATCAGCGATTCGTCGTCCGCCGCGGTGACCGGGCCGCCGCTCCGCGTAAAGGGCTGCTCGTCGACGTGGCTATGCGCGAGGATCCGTCGGTACACCAGGCTCCCGTCGGGTCGTAGAACTTCCCACCAGTCGGCGTATTGGTCGCAGCCGGTGTCGGGGCTTCGAACGGTGACCGCGAGGCCGCTTCCGCTCGGTCGGACTTCGACCACCGTGGCCACCTCGCCCGGTGGAGGCTCGGGTGGGGCCTCGGCGGCGGTATCCGCCGGACGGTCGGCGACCGCGTCGTCGGGGCGCGATTCGGGCGGCGCGGTTTCCGCCGAGCTGCAGCCGAGAGCAAAGCTGACAAAGGCGAGCATGGCGAGCACTGGTGCTGCGGCGGTCTCCGCCCAGGTTTGGTGGTGGCTCATCCGCGTTTTCTACGTCCACCACATGAAACTGCAAGCGGTAGGCTTCCGAACTTGTTCAGGAGCTTATGGTGACGGGCTCATGGTTGCGGTTGTCGTCACGCTAGTCACTGTGTTTTGGTGTCAGGCGTTCTGACTTCTGGCGGATTTCGCCGTGGGAGAGTGTGGTTGGGCAGAACGTGAGGGAGGGGCGTGACAGGCTCGTGGAGAAGCAGGCGCCGAGGCTTCGTGGTCACGTAGCGTTCGAAGAGAGCGACCGAACAGCGCGGCAGGGTTTTTTCGTTCGAAGGTGAGTTTCCTTCGCTCGGGACTTTTTCGATCGGCTATGGTGAAAGAGCGAGGGGAATCTCGCCCATGTCCACACGCTCCCAAAGAGATTCAAGCCCGCCCGACGCGGGTCCGGTCAAAACGCCGTTCATGAGCGGCCTTTTGCACGACATCACCCTTCCGGAGCTCGTGCAGATGTTCGCGTCGCGCGGATACTCGGTGCGCATTCAGCTGGCGGCACGGGACGGTCGAAGCGGCCTCGTCATCGTCGAAGACGGCATGGTCGGGCGCTGCGAGTTTGACAAGCTCTTCGGAGAGGATGCGTTCTTTGCGCTGTGCCGGATCGGTGGCACGTTCGCGGTCTACCGAGCCGGTGCCGAGCGGGAGTCGCAGGCCACGGTCTCCCGAAGCGTTCAGGATTTGCTCATCGAAGCGGCGACGCGTGAAGACGAAGAGCGGCGCGATTCGAGCGGCAACGTGGTCCCCTTTCCCGCGGGGAGCGAGGGCGCCTGGTCGATCAGTGAGGTGCCTCCACAGCCGCAGGGCGG
>JBCCZL010000770.1:0-4281 GCA_039187775.1 Myxococcota bacterium | reverse complement strand
GCTGTGGAGCCACACCGGCTTCGAAACCCGGCGGCGCTTCGGCGCAGAGGTTCGACTCCTCCTCCTTCCGCCAACCGCCTTGAAAGACGTCTCGAAATCGTGGCGTCAGCTGACCTGCTCGGCGAGGTATCGCTCTTTTCCGAGGTCCTTGATGAGGTGCAGCTGGGTTTCGAGCCAGTCGATTCCCTCTTCTTCTTCACGAAGGATCCCCTCGAGGAGCTCCCGGGAGACGTTGTCTCCCTTGTCACGGCAGACCGCGATGCCGTCGTTCAGGCGCTTGACCGCATCGTACTCGAGCTCGAGGTCGAGCTTGTGCTGTTCGGGCACATCCTCTCCCACTCGAATCGGGTTGAGTCGCTGCATGTTCGGTACACCTTCGAGAAAGAGGATGCGCTCGATCACATGGTCGGCGTGCTTCATCTCCTCGATCGATTCGTGCCGCTTCTTCTCCGCGATTTTGCGATAGCCCCAGTCGGCGCTCATCTTGGAGTGGATAAAGTACTGGTTGATCGCGGTCAGCTCCGAGGTGAGGACCGCGTTCAACAGTTCGATTACGTCAGCTTCGCCCTTCATCGCCCCTCAGGCTAGGACCACGCAACCCGATTGTCGATGCTCGATCCCGGGTCCTCCCCGACGACCGGACCCACCTGAAGTCGACTTTCAGTGTCAAAGTCGTCAGCGCTAGAACGGCGCGACGATCGCAGCCGTCAGCAGCGGCAACGCCGTTCGTTTCGAGTCGCGCAGAAGGTGGTCGATCGCGGGACGACACCCTCCACAGCCGGTGCCCGCGCCGCAGTGTCGACCGACCGCCTCAATCGATCGCGCTCCATCATCGATGGCCGACTTGATGGTCCGGTCATTCACCCGCTTGCAGTGACAGATCAGCATGAACACTTAAAGCCTATCTTCGCGAAGTTGAAAGTCAATCTCATTAGCAACATTGTCAGGACTGGAGCGATTCTCACGCGATACCGTGGCTATTGCAGGTGTTGCTCTAACCACTGGGTCGCAAAACTGACGAATGGAGCAGCGTCGAGAAGCTCCGCCCGGCAGTTTCCGACGGGCCCCACGTACGCTCGGTCCTCACCGAAATAGTCGAGAAGGATCCGGGAAAAGTAGTCGCCGTAAGGCCAGTCCACGATCCCGTCGGTGTCGTCGAGGCTGTCGACCATCTGCGGGCCGGTGTCGGCCCGTACGTAGCGGCGTCGAACCCGACGTTTGTTGGGGATGTTCGCACGGTACTCGGCGAAGTGGGTGACGGTGACCGTGTCGATATTCGCCCCGAGTCGAAGCACTTGCCCCCCGGCCGCGACGAAGCGTTCGAGGACGGATCCTGGGCCGTAGTAGTCGTGGACGGGAATCGGTTCGAGGAGCGCGGCGGAGAGCGGCCCTCGGGCGGCGAAGCGAGCCGCCGGGTGATCGTTGACCTGAACCTCGGGGAAGGTCCGAAACACCTCGGCGAGAACTCCCATCTCCCGGGTATCGACTTTCGTTGTCTGCGCATCGAACGGATGCGTATCGTCCGCGCAAAGCAGCATCAGCAGCGTCCCCTCGGGGCCGAGCACATCGAAGATTGCTTCGAGCACCCCGGCGGCACCTCCATTCACCGGACCCACCGCCCGGAGGCTCGCGTGCACCATGAGCGGCCGACGAGAATCGACTCCAAGAGCGCGAAGCTGAGCCGCGAGAAACGAAGGTCCGGCGCTCATCTCCAAAGTCTACTGCTCGTCGATACTGAGGCCACCGATGCAAATGCGCCGTCGAATACAGCGATCCTGGGCTGCCCTTCGAGCGGCGATCGCTGTCTCTCCAACCTCTGAATCGGCCGAAGTGTACCAACGATGGCTCAAGGAATCGCCCGCCGGGGTGTCCCGCCTTGCCGGAGAAACCATCGAGCGAAGCAGGGCGATTCGGACGCTGCTGGACACCGCTCCGCGAGAGCTTCCGGTGTCGGCCGACGCAGCCCGTGCATTCGATGCGGCCCTCCGCCGAGCGCCGGAAAAGGACCCGAAACGGTACGTTCGAGCCTTGAGCGAGCTCTGCTGGCGTCTCGCGGTCTACGCCGACGACGAGGACTGGGGGATCGACTGGGAATGCGGTAGCTATGACGTGGAACTCTGGACTGACGGCTCGGCGGACTTCCTCGTCTGCGGCTGCTCCACCGTGCATGTCGACGGGAAACCCGTGGATTCGACCCTCGGCCTTCGACCGGCTCGCCGATCGGAAGTGCTCTTCCGCCACCCGGGCGCGGAACTTTGCGAACCGGGGGTGGTGGTTCCCTCCGGTGGCTCGACCCATCCCCCGTGATCTGCCGATACGGCCGCAGACAAGGCCGAGACCCAGGGTCGGCGCACTCGAATTCCGCGAGTTCGCAGTTTTATTCACGGGTGAGTTCACACTTGCGGTCCAGAGCGCGTCCAAACCGTCAGCACCCAAACATGGAGGTCTGGCATGAGTTTGAAGGACAAGCGTCTCGTGGTTACTGGAGCAAGCCGGGGAATCGGTCTCGCCTGCGCCCGGCACTTTGCCTCCGCGGGCGCCCAGCTGATCCTCGTGGCGCGACAGAAAGGCCCGCTTCAGGAAACCGCCGATGCCCTCGACGCTCGGTGGGTCGCGGGCGACGTAGGAGACCCTGACACCTGGCAGCGCGTCTCCGCGTTGACCGAGTCGTCGTGGCCGTCCGTTGACGGGCTTTTCTTTAACGCAGGGTACGCTCCGTTTGTCCCGCTGGAGGAGGTCGAGGCCGGCGTGTTGATCGATTGCATGCGGGTTCACGTTCTCGGAAGTCTGCTCGGGATTCAGGCGCTCCTTCCCCAACTCACCAATCCGAGCGCGGTGCTCCTCACGGGAAGCGGCATGCACCACCGTCCGCTTGCCCAAGCAAGCATCTGGGCGGCGAGCACCCATGCGGTTCGTGGTCTTGGACGCGCCCTCGCGGTGGAGCTTGCGCCGCGGGGCATCCGCGTCAACGTGTTGAGCCACGGACCGGTCGACACGCCGATCTTTGACTCCTACGGGATGCCAAAAGAAGCCGTCGCAGCGATGAAGAAGAACCTGGCTCAGGGCACGCTCCTTGGCCGGCTCGCCCGGGCCGAGGAGATCGCAGAGATTGCGGCCCTCCTCGTCGACACAGGGTTCACCACCGGGACGGAGGTTCTCAGTGATGGAGGCTGGAGCATCGCGGGAGCGGCCGAATGAAGTGGTCGATCGAAGTGCCGCCACCGTTGCTCGAGCGGGCCGCGGCGCGCGAACCGGAGGCGCTCGCCAAACTCATCGAAGCGCTCACCTCACCGGTCTACAACCTTGCGGTTCGATTCCTCGGACAACCCTCGGACGCGGAGGACGCCACGCAGGAGGCGCTGCTTCGCATGATCCGTGGCCTGCCCAGCTTTCGGGGAGAGGCGGCGTTCTCTACCTGGGCCTACCGAGTAGCGGTTCGGAGCTTCCTCAGCACCAAGCGGCGTCGAATGGAGCACATGCGGATCGAGCATGGGGTCGAAGCACTCGAGCGCGGCCTCGAACACCACGCGACCCACGGTGCCTACGACGGCGCGGATGCGGCTCTCCTCGCAGAGGAGGTCAAGCTGAGCTGCACGACCGCGCTCCTCGCCTGCCTGTCGAGGCCGCTTCGTATGGCGTACATCGTGGGCGAGATTCTCGGCATGCCGGGGCCGGAGGCCGCCGCGGTCCTCGAGGTCAGTCCCGCACTGTTTCGAAAGCGTTTGTCGCTTGCGCGACAAAAGGTTCGCGCTTTTCTAGAGCCGCGCTGCGAGCATGTGGATGCAGAAAACTCCTGCGCGTGCCCCAAGCAGGTCGCCTACGACATCGAGGTGGGCTGGGTGGTGCCGGGTGACTTGAGGTTCGCCAAGGCGGAACGCACCGCGGCAATGAAATCGCTCGAGGGCACCTTCGATCGAGCGGCCGCGCTCTACGCCAGCCATCCCGAATACGAGGCCCCTGGCGCCCTCCGCGCATCGCTCCGCGATGCCCTTGGCTCGGTGGACACGATGTCGGGAGGCTCCGACGACTGAGTACGCTCGAGCGGCACTCCCCCAACCGAGACCGAACCGACCCAGACGGGATCGACGGTACGAGGTCACCGAAGGCGAGATCTACGTTTATCGAATCGCCAACGCGCGCGTTGTAGAAAACTGGCCGGCCGTAGATTTCGTCGCCATCGAAGAGCGGCTGACACGGTCGAGCGGCTGACACGGTCGAGCGGCTGACACGGTCGAGCGGCTGACACGGTCGAGCGGCTGACACGGTCGAGCGGCTGACACG
>JBCCZL010000769.1:0-4286 GCA_039187775.1 Myxococcota bacterium | reverse complement strand
GCGCGGCCGCCGAAGCGGCCTGGGAATCCACCCTCGGCCGGGTCGAACTCGAAGGCCGAAACGAAGACGACTTTCGCATCTTCTACACCGCGCTCTATCACTCGCTTCTCATGCCAACCCTTGCGATGGACGTCGACGGTTCGTACCGAGGCTTCGACGGCGAAGTTCATCTGGCCGAAGGGTTTCGCTACTACACCGACTTCTCGCTCTGGGACACATTTCGAACCCAGCATCCGCTCCTGACGCTCCTTTATCCAGAGTGGCAGGAGGACATGCTCGCATCGCTCCTCGCGATGGGCCGCGATGGCGGCTTCATGCCGCGCTGGCCGCTCGGGAGTGGCTACACCGGGGGCATGGTCGGCGACTCGACGAACATCGTATTTGCGGACAGCATGAAAAAGGGCCTCCGAAACGTCGACGTCGCCACCGCCTACGCGCAGATGCGGATCACCGCGATGGGCCCGACGCCGGAGGGCGCGGGCTTTCAAGGGCGGCCGGGGATCGAGGACTATCTCTCACTTGGCTACGTGCCCATCGAGGACGGCGGGTGGAGCGCATCGAAGACCCTCGAGTATGCCTATGCCGACTTCGCGCTGAGCCACATCGCGGAACAGGCGGGGGAAGCCGATGAAGCCGCGGCGCTCCTCGCCCGGGCGGGCAACTGGCGCAATCTGCTCGAGCCCGAAACCGGATTTCTCCTCGGTCGGAACGCCGACGGGAGCTTTCCTTCGGTGACTCCCACACAGTGGGAGGACTACTACGCGGAAGGCAACGCCCTTCAGTACAGCTGGTACGCGCCGCACGATCTTTCGGCCCTTGCGGAGGCTACGGGAGGTCGGGAGCGATTCCTCGAGCGTCTGACCGACTTCTTCGAGCGCTCCGACGCGACCGCCTACAACCCGGTGATTCCCGCTCAGTACTATTGGCACGGCAACGAGCCAGACATCCACGCTTCTTGGATCTTTAGCGCACTCGACCAACCCGCAGACAGCGCCCGCTGGGTCCGGTGGGTGCTCGACCGACACTATTCATCGGCTCCCGACGGCCTTCCCGGCAACGACGACGCCGGCACCCTGAGCGCGTGGTGCGTCTTCAGCTCGCTCGGCTTCTTTCCGATCGCCGGCACCGACGAGTACCTCTTGGGAAGCCCGCTCTTCAGCCGAGCCACGGTCCATCTCGCGAACGGCGACCTCGTGATCGAAGCACCGAACGCGAGCGAAGCCCATCTCTACCCGGCCTCCGTGGTCCTCAACGGCACGCCGGTCGAAAGAGCACAACTGCGCCACGATGCCCTGGCCGGCGCGACCCTCGAGTTCGACCTGACGGTGGAAGCCACCCGCTGGGCTACCCGCTAGACGAAAGGTCTCGGCACGACCGCAAGTCGAGGGGGGTTGGCAGGCGATTGGTGTAGTCGAGGTCGCCTAGCCCTGCTACTTCGCAGCGATGACCCGCACGCTGTCCGATGACGTCCACCTGGTAGGTTCCACTCTGGGCGAAGTGCTTCGCGCCCACGGGAGCGAGGCGCTCTTTGCACATGTCGAGGCGATGCGGGGTTACGCCAAAACCGCCCGCAACAGCGAAGATCAGAACGAGTGTGCGGAGGCGCGGGCCCACATGGCAGACCTTGCGCATCGTCTTTTGCCCGATATGGCCTGCGACGTCGCCCGGGCGTTTACGCTCTACTTCCAGCTCGTCAACCTCGCCGAGGACTGTGCGCGCGTCCGAATCCTCCGCGATCGAGAGAAGTCGGGCGGCGCCGCGCAGGTCGACGGGTCTTTGGCTCAGGCGATCCATCAGCTTCACGAGAGTGGGGTGGACCGCGAGGAAGCGCTCCAGGTCCTTCAGGACGTCGAGCTTGGGTTCGTGTTTACCGCCCACCCGACCGAGGCGCGTCGTCGCACCACCGAGCGGCTCCTTTCGGACGTCGCACGAAGTCTCGCTCGACGCGATCGCCAAGACCTCTCTCCCCGGGAAATCCGGCGCGAAGACCGGCGCCTTCGTGCAGCGATCGAAGCGCTTTGGCAGCACGCCTCGGAGCGGAGTGAGAAGCCCACCGTGCTCGAAGAGGTCAAGGCCGGGCTGTGGTACCTGCGCCATGTGCTGCTCGATGGCGTACCGCGGGTCATGCGGCGACTCTGGTATGCCGTCGAGGACACCTACGGTCCCGTCGACCCCACTACCCTTCCCGCAAACATCCACTTCGGCAGCTGGATGGGCTCGGACCGCGACGGAAACCCATTCGTCAACAATGCGATCACCGAACGGGCGCTGGAGCTTCAGCGAAGCATCATCCTCGACCGCTACCGTGAGGATCTTCGATCCCTCGCCGATCCTCTCGCGGGACAGCAGGACCGCGTCCCATCGTCCGCAAGGCTCGACCGAGCCCTCGCCGACGCAGCATCCAAAGTGCCAGAGGTCGCCCGGGAGGCACAAGAGCGCAACCCGGAGGAGCCGCTCCGACGCATGCTGACGTTCATGCATGCGCGGATGGAGCGTACGATCGCCCGAACCGCTGGCGCCTACCCCAACCCGGAGAGCCTTCTCGACGATCTGCTGGCAGTGCGAGACGCCCTACTTCAGGCCGGGGCGAGCGCCCTTCCCAACGACATCCTTCTCGACCTGATTCAGCGGGTGCGGGCGTTCGGGTTTCACCTCGCACGGATGGACCTTCGAGAGGACAGCGAAGTGCATCGCCAGGTGGTGGGCGAGCTCCTCGGCGATCCCGACTATCCCACCCGGACGAGCGCCGACCGCACCGCGCGCCTTGCATCCCTCACGCTGCCGTCGCGCGACGATGAACCGTCCGACGAGGCGCGGCGCCTTCTTGCGCTGTTTTCGGACCTATCCCGGCTTCACGACCGCTTCGGTGAGGAAGCCCTCGGAACGTACATCATCTCGATGTGCTCTGAGGCCGCCGACGTGCTTGAAATCCTTCGACTCCTGGAGCTCCACCGCGCCGATCGGGCGACCCATGTGGTGCCACTTTTGGAAACGCCGGACGACCTTCACCACGCCGGTCCCCTGCTCGAGGAGCTGTTTTCGAACGAAGCGTACCGTCAGCATCTCGCGCGCCGCGGCGATGTGCAGGAACTTCTCGTCGGCTACTCCGACTCGATGAAACGCGGGGGCATTCTCGCCAGCCGAGTGGGCGTTCTGGAGGCGATGATCGAAGCGGGGCGGGTATGTCGGGCGCATGACATTCGGCTCCGAGTGTTCCACGGCCGGGGCGGATCGGTGAGCCGCGGCGGAGGACCGACCCACCGCGCGATCGCCGCGATGCCCGTCAGTGCCTTCAGCGGATCGATGAAGATCACAGAGCAGGGCGAAATGCGCGCCCACAACTTCGCAAACCCCGACCTCGCTGTGCGCTACCTGGAGCAGACCTTGGGCGCGGCTATTCAAACACGCTCCCGCGCGCGAAACTTCAAGGCATCCGAGACCGACGGAGAGCGCGCCTCGCTTCTCTCCGAGTTGGCAAAGACGAGCCGCCAGAGCTACGAGACACTGATCGCTGACCCCGAGCTCGTTACCTATTTCCAGCAGGCCACGCCGGCTTCCCAGATCGCCGAGCTCCACATCGCGAGCCGCCCCGCGAAACGGCGAGGAAAAGCCGCCGGCATCGACGACCTTCGGGCCATCCCGTGGGTGTTCAGCTGGGGCCAGTCCCGGCACCTCATGACCGGCTGGTACGGGGTCGGCACCGCGCTCGCGGCGATGCAAGCGGAAGGCCGGCTCGACGAGGTGTCCACGCGGTTGGCGGACTCTCGCTTCCTGGATGACCTGTTGGAGAACGTAGAAATGGCGCTTGCCAAGAGTGACCTACCGATCGCCGAGCGTTACAGCGCACTTGCAGAGGACGAGGGACTTCGGGGTCGGGTGTTTGGGCGCATTGCCGCCGAGCACCGATTGACCGAGAAGCTCGTCCTCACCCTCCGGGAGCAGCGTGCCCTCCTCGAAGACGAGCCGGTGCTCCGCACTTCGATCGAACGACGCAACCCCTACGTCGACCCACTCTCGTACCTGCAGGTCGAAGCGCTCAAACGACTGCGCGCCGGCGAGGAGGCGTGGGGGACGGTCGCCAAAGTCGCGATCATCGGCATTTCGGCGGGCCTCCGATTCACGGGCTGATGACACCGCCCGCCGGGCGCTAGTACCCCCGCCCCGAAGTTCGTTCCGGGTTCTGTCGAGGAATCGGGTTCGAGGTTGGTGGGCCTGGCGACGAAGGACGGCCCAAAGGCCATTCGAGGAGAGCATCGCGGTCCGGGCTGCCGAGATCGGACCCGAGG
>JBCCZL010000768.1:0-4298 GCA_039187775.1 Myxococcota bacterium | reverse complement strand
TCGTGCGAAGGTCACATGGGGCAATGGGCCTCGCACGAATCCAGCGACGAGCGAGGCGCGAGGAACGCGAGCAGGCGCTTTCGTGGTGGAGCAAACAGCGCCTGCCTGTGGTTCCCGTGGCCGTAGATCGGGTCGCGCTCTACACCTGGGCTGAAGACCGCAAGACACAGCTCTTTCAGATCGTCGCCGAACGGCGCGCGTAGCGCCGCTTCAGAAAAGACGGCAGCCTGGTGAGGTTAGCGCTACCATCGCGGCGGGCAGTCGCGTTGAAGCGCCGGGGCAAGCCCATGTGGAAATCGGTTCCGAGCATCGTGGTTAGGGGTCCCACGCAGGTGAGCCCGGGCGCGTGTCGCTCGACGTGAGACTCGACAACGAAGTACCGGTCCGCGTGGAAGGAGTGCGGCTCGAACTCTCGGGTCAGATCTATCCCCTTGGCGGCGGCGTGACTTCGCGCAGGCGCCCTTACCTAGCCCGGCTAAAACCGGGCTAAACCTGCTTCTGGGTGTTAACCGGCACCCAGATATGCGTGCGCCTCACGAGCCGGAGCACGGCTCAAGCATCTCACGGCGCAGGCACGGTCACGTGCATCTCCTTGCGCCCGCATCTCTGGGATCGCGGGCTTCGTCAGTCCGTGGCTGAGTCCGCGGAAGCATCCGATGCGGAATCGCTGGGCGCATCGTCGGGTGCATCGCTCGCCGCGTCGTCTGGGGCGTCGGGGGTCGCGTCCGTGCCTCCGTCACCATCCAATCCGAGGTCGCGCCGAATCACTTCGAGGATTTCGCTTGGGGGAGGCGTGTCGCGCTCCGAACATACGCTGAACTCCGTGAACTCGAATCGGTTTGGCCTTAGCTCGGGACAGCGGAAACCCTCCTCCGTGATCGCGGCCTGGTAGTAGCAGTAGCCGACCCCCCCGCTATTGAGTTCGGTTCCCTGTCCGCAGAGTGGATCGTCCGAATCGCATCCGCCATAAGCGAGCGCGAGCAGCAGCCAAGCTAAGTTTCCCATCGTGTGCTTCATAAGTTATTCCTTTTCCGAGTCTTCGTCCTGCGCCCAAAGAATGGAGAACCGCGTCACCTGCGTAGTGTCTCCTTCAGATACCTTCGCCTCGAGATCGCGTAAGAACGGCCACACCGTCTTGGTGTAGAACGCTCTGAGCTTTTTTCGATCGGCTCGGCGCATCCGAAAGCTCACCGTTCGTGCAAACGCGTCTTCTCGCCGCGAAAAAAACCGCGCGTCGATCACGCCAACCACATTGCCAAGAAGGCTGTTCAGCGCGCCGATGCGCGCCGCAAACCCCGGCTGAACGAGCCGATCCTCCGGATCGGTGATCGCATAGTTCACCACCCGCCCTGACTGCTCCACGATCCGGCCCTCTGCAAGCAGCCGGTCGAGCGCTTGGTCCAGCTCGTCTTCGTCGACCTCGGTCAGGACCTGGCGAAGCCGCGCCCGGCTCATCGGTCCGGCCCAAAGCATGAACGCGATTCGCTTCGGCAGCTCGTACTCGGCTTCGTCGGTGAGGAAGTCGGTACGGAGCGCCCGTGCGAGACGAGCCCCCGTGGGCTCGCTGACCCCCAGCTTCTCGGCCGCGATGGCCACCGTGTTCCCGTCTCGGCGGAGTTCGTCGAAATACGCTAGTCGCACCCATTCCTGCACCTGCTTCGCCGGGATTTCCAGCGTCTTGGCCAGCCGCGCCGACGCTCGAAGAAGCGCGTAGAGGACTCGCCGATTCTCCGAGTCACTCATCGGCGTCCCGATCGCCGCGCGGGAATCCCAGTCTCTATCGAAGATTCTTCCGCTTGGTCTCCCTTAGTTCTCCTTAGAATCAAGACGTCGCCGTTCTTTCCAGGCGGCCTCGGCGTCAATGCCCAGGCGCTCCAAGCCGGGAATAATCGCACCTTCCACGGTCGCGTAGAAGACTTCCCGCACCCGTTCCGGCTCCGGCAACCCAAGCTCAGGAGCCGCCAACCTCACCGAGGAACGGGGAGGCACAAGCTCCGCCTCAAAACGCGAGAATGCATGCGTACAGAAGCGCCGAAGCGAGCGCCGCACCTGACTTCGCTCTTCAAGCCAACGCTGCCAGGCTTCAAGGTAGAAAAATCCAAAACGTGCATGGAGCACTTCGTCGGCCAGGAGGCGTCGATAGGCTTGACGGAGAAACGGATCCTCAATCGTGTCGAGAGTATCGACGAATGATGCGCAGGCCACCATCTCGCTACAGCATGTCGTATAGATCACGTTTCGTAGGGCACGCTCTTCCGGACTCACCCCTTCATGCCGCGCCAGCGGCTGAATCTCGGCCACAATTGGCACGGTCGACTCGCCGCCAAGTCCTTCAATCACCTCAGCGCAGGTCGCGGTGTGTCGGAGCTCGTCCTGCGCCATCCGAAGCATGACAACTTTGGCATCCAATGAGGCATTCGCTTCGTAGAGTTGGTGAGCAAGTTGCGAAAACACCGTACTTGACCGGTGCTCAAGCACCATGCGAGCGCGCCACTGTTCGATCACTCGCTCGACGAGGTCGGGTGGGTGAGCCTCCACCTCGAACTTTAGCTCTGGATCATAACGGGTTCGCTCGAGGGCGGAGCACAGCCCTTGATACTCGTCCAACATGCCACCGGACGAGAGCTCCGCATTAAGAAGACGCGCATGCTCCATTGTTGCCTTGATTAATATGTCATACGTGATAGTTCTTGTCCATGCCTCACTACCTCCGTGTCGTAAAAGCCTTTGCCCTCGTCGGTGGAGTGTCGCTCGCAGGGGCGTGCTTCAACGCTTCCGAACGCTCGGAGGACGAGCCCTCCAATGACGATGACGCCTCGTTGATCGTCGCCGATGGGGGGACAGGCGCCGATGCGGACCGGGTTTCCGACGCCACCCAGGCTCCAGATGCAGACTGGGGTTTTGACGCCGCCTGCTGCGTCGGCGGACCGTTGTTCCCGCCGAACCTCCCGGCGTAGCTCGCGCACTCGGCGCCACAGAATGGTCTGATCGGACAACAGGCCATCGATCGATTGGATCGGCTACTCTGCGACGATGGACTGGACGCCAGGAGAGTTCGAGGACACGGCATGGGCGGGTCCGTTCGACTCGCGCGCGGACATCCTCGCGTCGCTCGACGAGTCCCTGCGCCGCGCCGGCCTCACCCGAGACGACGACCTCGGCGAACTTGTGTCGATTCCTCTGGCACGCGTCGGGGACCAGTGGTGGGGTGGCATGCCAGCCTCGCTGGTGGCCGGTCCCGAGCGCTTCGTCATCTTCCTCGCGTTCGATCCTGACAACGAATGGGGCGCGCCGATCGGCTACGACGTGCGCGCCATCGAAGACCGCGAGGGCCGGCCTCACATCGGCCCGGCGGTTCGCAAGGTTCGCGAGGCGACCCATCCCGACGACGGCAAGTTTGATGCGGCCCTGGCCGAAGTTGCCCGTCGCGCCAAGCGACCCGTCGATGACGCAGATGACTTCGAAGAGATCGGCATCGCGCCTTGAGCTGACCGGTGGCCACCAAACAGCGCGTAGACAAACTGCTCTCGGAACGGGGCATCGCACCAAGCCGCGAACGCGCGCGCGCACTGATTCTCGCCGGTCGGGTGTTTTCGGGGGAGCGGCGGGTAGAAAAGGCCGGCGAGCAGCTTCCCGAGAACGCGCCTCTCGAGGTCCGAGGGACGGACCTGAAGTATGTGTCGCGTGGCGGGCTCAAGCTCGAGGGAGCCCTCGATGCATTTCCAATCAAGGTGTCCGGAGCGACCGTTGCCGACTTTGGCGCATCCACCGGTGGGTTTACCGACTGCGTGCTCCAGCGTGGGGCAGAGAAGGTCTACGCGATCGACGTCGGGTACGGCCAGCTCGCGATGAAGCTTCGAAACGACCCGCGAGTGGTGGTGATGGAGCGGACCAATGCCCGTCACCTTCGCGAGGACGACCTCGAAGAAAAGGTCGACCTTATCGTGATCGACGCGTCGTTCATCGGACTTGAAAAGCTCCTGCCCGCCGCAAGGGCCCTTCTTCGACCGGCCGGTGACTGCGTCGCACTCGTGAAGCCGCAGTTCGAGGTCGGCCGAAGCAATGTCGGCAAAGGCGGCGTAGTGCGCGATCCCGAAGTCCGTGCACGGGCCATTGTCGATGTTCGCACCGCCGCAGAGAAGCTCGGGTTCGAAGTCCTCGGCGAAACGGACGCACCGATCAAGGGACCCAAAGGCAACCACGAGGCACTTCTCTGGCTTCGCGCTCCCGATGAGCACGAGACTACGAGTCCTTGAACTGACGAATCAGCGAACGAGAGAGCCCGCGGCTCCTCCTGA
>JBCCZL010000767.1:0-4299 GCA_039187775.1 Myxococcota bacterium | reverse complement strand
GCCGGGCGGTCGAGGCGCAGGTGGGCGTGGCGGTCGAGTCCCAACGGCTGTACTTGGACAGCTCCGAGAAGACGCATCACGTCGGCATGGCCGCCTGACGCTGCCGGAGGGCCGCGACCCGACGCTCGGCGCCCCGAAGCGAGGCGCCCTCGAAGGGTCGGCCGAGCGCGTCTCCGAGCAAGGTGCCGTAGAGCGCTCCCCGAGCGCGGGAACGGAGTGAGACCACCTCGAAGAGACAATCATCTCGGAAGAGATCATTCCCGACGCTCGGTGTGTCGTGAAACTCGTGAAAGCTCGTTACCCTCCCGCCATGAAGCGCATCCTTCCCGCAGTACTGTTCCTGCTTGTCGCCTGTGGAGACGATGGGCGCACGATCACCGTCGATCCGAACGATCTCCCGTCCCCGCGGAGCCCGGCCACGGAGGGAGTGCAGGTCGAGGTCGAAGGACAGAGCGTCTGGCCGCCGGAAGGACCTTCATGCGAGGCGCTGATCGCCTGCTGCGAGGGCGCCGACGCCCTTCCTGCGGTCGGACTCTTCTGCCGCCTCAGCGTGGTCGAGCAGCCAGGCTGCGCCGAGGCGCTTGCGCTGGTCCGTACCCACATTCGAGAGCAGGGCCATCCGCTGCCCGAGGCCTGCGCCGAGCCCGAGTGAACTTCTTTGCCGGCTAGGATTATCGCTGATCTCCCGGCTTTGTGGGACCGCGTGCCAGCGGGGTTCGAACGTATCGACGACCGACGGAATGTGCGATCCTGACGTGGTGAGGTTCTTGGTGTGCGTGCTGGTGCTTGTGGGTTGCAACGGGACCGCGAGCGAGCCCATGACCGATCCGGCGGACGCCTCCCTCGAGGTTGGGCTCGCGGATGCCGTCGACGACGGTTCAACCCTAGGGGACGCGCCGGCCGACGTTTCTCAGTTCGACGCGACGGAAGGCGGCGACGCGGCTCCCATCGGCTCCGCGGGCTGTGGAGGAGAACCGGGGCTTGAACGCGAGATCTGGCTTCCTCAAACCCTCTCCGTCGCCGGAGTCGCGCGCGACTGGTTTCTCTGGCTTCCTGAGGACTACGACCCAAACCGAAGCTACGCTGTCGTCTATCAGTTTCATGGGTGCTCCGATCAGCCCGAGCGCGAAAACAACAACGTGCCCGTCCAGGAAGAGAGTGGCGGCGATGCAATCCACGTCCGCGGACGCGCGGTGGAACGCTGCTGGGAAGGGGCTGCGGACGGCCCGGACGTCGCGTTCTTCGATGCCCTCGTCACCGAAGTGGAAGCGAACTTCTGCGCCGATCCGACGCGGCGTTTCGCGACCGGGTACTCGAGTGGAGCGTTCCTCACCCACCGCCTTGCGTGCGTTCGAGGCGACACGCTACGGGCGGTCGCCACGATCGCCGGCGGGCTCGGCGGGCAGGACTGCGCCGGATCGGTCGCCGCACTCCTGATTCACGACCGTCAGGATCCCGTGGTGAACGTGAGCGCCAGCGAGGGCGCCCGCGATGCCCACGCCGAGCGAAACGGGTGTGAGGGTCGAGTCCCCACCGACCCATCGCCCTGCGAGGCCTACGAAGAATGTGCCGCCGAACTTCCCGTGGTGTGGTGCCAGACCGACGGTCGAGGCCATTCCCGCCAAGACAACTTCGCCGCCCCGACCTTCTGGGACTTCCTTTCCGACTTCTGATCCGACCGTCAGGGAGCCGCTGCGGTCGGAACGGTGTACTGCACGGGGGCGCCGGGTCCGAGGTCGATGCCGAGGTAGACCCACGCCACCGTCATCACGAGTCCTCCAATGAGGAGCCATACCGAGTACGGAACCATCGTGGCGATCAGGCTTCCCAACCCGAAGTCTTTCTCCCAGCGCTGACAGAAGATGAGGATGAGCGGAAAATAGACCATCAGTGGGGTGATGATGTTGGTGGCGCTGTCGCCTACCCGGTAGGCCGCGGTCGCGCCCTCGGGACTGATTCCGAGGAGCATCAACATGGGAACCATCACCGGGGCAAGGAGCGCCCACTTGGCGCTCGCCGAGCCCACGAAAATATTGATGAGGGAGGAGAAGATCACGATGAGCCCGAGAAGAATCGGAAGCGGAAGCCCGGACTTCTCGATCGCGGAGGCCCCGTGCACCGCGGAGATCAGTCCAAGGTTCGACCAGTTGAACATCGCGACGAAGTGCGCCGCGGCGAAGGCGAGCACCAGGTAGTAGCCGAGGTCTTTCATGGCCTCGGTCATCATCTTCACGATGTCCCGATGGCCCTTGACCGTCCCCGCGGCTCGCCCGTACGCCCATCCCGCGGCAAGAAATAAGATAAAGAACGCGGCCACGAGCGACTTGTAGAACGGTCCGAGGCGGGCCTGGACGGAGCAGTTTCCCGCTTCGAGGTCCGCGTCGCTGCATGCCGCTTCATCGATCAGGGGGGTCTCCGGGCCAAGGGCAAGAAGCCCCCACGCGACGATGACCCCGAGCATGGCGATGCCCGCCCAGATCAACCCCTTCCGCTGGTCGTCGGTGAGCGCCTTGTCGTCCGCCGGGTCCTCACCCTCGGGCGGGGTCCACGTGCCCAACCGGGGCTCGATGATCCGGTCGGTCACGAACCAGATGATCGGAAGAAAAAGAAACGTCAGCGCGCCGATGAAGTACCAGTTGCCGGCAATGTTCGCGTCGTAGCTCGGCACGAGAGCCTCGGCGGCTTGCTCGGTGATCCCAAACAAGAGCGCGTCGAGCTGGCCCGGGGCGACGTTTGCCGAGAAGCCGCCCGAGACCCCGGCAAAGGACGCGGCGATCCCCGCGAGGGGATGTCGACCGGCCGATGCGTAGAGGACACCGGCGAGCGGGATGAGCACGACGTACGCGGCGTCGGCGGCGTGGTTGCCAAGCATCGCCACGAGCGCGACGGTCGGCGTGAGCAGCGCGGTGGGTGCGCGTCGTACCGCAGAGCGCATCGCCGTCGAAAAGAGTCCGGAGCGCTCCGCGACGCCTGCCCCGAGCATCACCACGAGGACGTAGCCCAGCGGATGAAAATGGGTGAAGGTCTTGGGCATCTCGACCCAGAGCTTCTGGATATTCTCCGCCGAGAGCAGGCTCTTCGCCTCGAGAATGAGCGGCGACCCGTCTGCGTTCGTCTCGGTGGGGTGGAGCGCGGTGAGTCCCGCAAGCGACGCGATCACCGAAACCACCACGAGCACCAGAATGAGATAGAAAAAGATGAACGCGGGATCGGGGAGTTTGTTTCCGGTGCGCTCGATCCAGCCGAGGATGCCCCTGTTGGTCTGCGCGGCGGAGGTTGGGGTTTCAGGCATGGTGTTCGTCCAACAACGGGCCGCAGCGCGGTCCCGGGCGGCGCTTCATAGCGTGCGATCCGGTCCGGGCGCAAATCGAGTCCTCGCGCGTTGTGTCGGTCGGAATCGTAGCGGGTGGCGCGACGAGCCGCGTCGAGGACGGTGGGAATTGTCGCTCTGGGACACTAGCCTTGCCGCATCATGAACTTCGACGGAAAACAGGCGATCGTGACCGGCGGAACCGGGGGTCTTGGCCGCGCGGTCGTGTCGACGCTCGTGGATGCAGGAGCGCGGGTTCACGTGCCAGTGTTCATCGAGGCGGAGCTCGAGGACTTTGCTTTCGCCGACCACGAAGCGGTGACCCTCCATCGGGGACTCGACCTGGGGAAAGAAGCCGACGTTCGGGCGCTCTTTTCGGCGGTGCCGGACCTCTATGCGAGCATCCATCTTGCGGGGGGCTTTGCGTTCGGTCCGCTCAAGGACACGGAGCAAAGCACCTGGGACCATCTGCTTCGCCTTAACGCCACGACCTGCTTTCTCTGCTGCCGACAAGCGGTCCGGAGCTTTGGCGAAGGCCCGGGCCGTATCGTCAATGTGGCGGCGCGTCCCGTGTTGGTGCCTACCGCGCAGCTCGGCGCCTACGCCGCTTCGAAGGCAGCGGTTGCCGCGATCACCACCACCCTCGCCGAGGAACTTGCCTCGTCGTCCATCTGGGTGAATGCGATCGTCCCGAGCATTATCGATACTCCAACGAACCGAACGGCGATGCCCGACGCCGACGTTCGTGACTGGGCCAAGCCCGAGGACGTGGCCCAAACGGTCGCGTTCCTTGCATCTCCCGCAAATCGCGTGACGCGCGGGGCCCTCGTCCCCGTGTATGGCCGAGGCTAGTACCCCCGTCCCGAAGTTCGTTCCGGGTTCTGTCGAGGAATCGGGTTCGAGGTTGGTGGGCCTGGCGGCGGACGGCCCAAAGGCCATTCGAGGAGAGCAGCGCGATCCGGGCTGCCGAGATCGGGCCCGAGGGCCGG
>JBCCZL010000766.1:0-4313 GCA_039187775.1 Myxococcota bacterium | reverse complement strand
TGGATTCCCGCGGACCTCGGACTGGAAGACGCCGCAGCGGTACTCGACGTACCGCGAGGACGGCTGGAGGGAGAAGGCCGGGGAGAAGGCCCGGGAGAAGGCCGGGGGAATGCAGTGCTTTCGGGCGCGAGACACGCCGACTGGTGACCGATCCGGGTTAGAACGCGGCGGCGCTAAACCGGTGGTCGCTACCGAAGGAGACCGCGCCCTTGGTGCCGACTTCGTCGGCGATGCCCCGATGGACGAGGGGAAGGGTGAGGTCTACGCGAAGGAGGACCGACGCGCAGTGGTGGTCACGGGCGCGCTGGGCGAGCGTACGGACGATCCGCGCCCCGATCGCCTGGTGCCGGTCCCGCATGCCCGAGCCTTCGCCAAGCGGGTCGAAGAAGCTCATGGCTTCGATGTGGACAAAGAGCTCACGCTTTCCACTTTCACCGGAGGTGGTGCCTAGCTTTCCGCTCACGATGCATCCCGCCGGGATGTCGCTGTGTCCAAAGAGATCGCTCGGAGAGAGAAGGTTCGCAAATGCCGTCATGCGTAGGATCTACCCCGCCCGAGCACGGCGCGCGGCTCGCATCCGACGCACGCTCCAGGTCCATGGAACTACGCCACTTTCGGGAGCATTTCCGCCGCCGCCGCCGGTTCACTCCAGCCCAACTCGCATCTCCTCCCGTTTCGGCTGAATCGGTCGCCAGAACGGTGCGCCAGGCGACATCGTGTACATCCGCTCTCTAGATGAGCGCTAGACGGGTTCTTCTTCGTCGGTTTCAGGGGCGGGGGGATCGTCGAAGGTCTTGGGGGCGACCTCGGAGAGGCACGGCATCGGCTGCGGGTCGATCTGGGGCGCCTCGAGGCATGGGGTCGGCGGCGCGATGTCGAGGCAGGGCTGGGGGTCGACCATCATCGGCGTGGGTGCCCGGCGGAGGCACGGCCTTGGTGGGGCAATCGAGAGGCAGGGGCGGGGTCGGTTGACCATGGGTTGGTTCATGCGAGGAGCCATCGTGGTCCCTTCCATCGCGGTCGGATCCCCAGCGGTTGGATCGACAGCGGTCGGATCCCCAGCGGTTGGATCGACAGCGGTCGGATCGACAGCCGTCTCTTGCATCGTCGGGATCATTGGCTCTTCGATCATCGTGGTCTCGGGTCCGATGGGATGCATGATCACCGGAGCCTCGGTGCTCGTCGGGGTGGTCGACGTCGGCGTGGTCTCGGCGTCGTCGGCGCAAGCCGCAAGGCCGCTGAGTCCGGATAGCGCGATGGCGACGAAGTGATTTCTTCGGGCGAGGATAGCGTCGCGATCCTGCGCTCTCGCTTTCGCGTCGTCCGGGGACGGAGGGTCGGGAAGATCGGCATCCAACCCGCGACGTCGTTGGGGCCCAGGGTTCGCTGAGCCCGCCGCATCCGGGTTGTCCTCGTCGTCCCGACGCGTCATGGACGCGAGCGTACCACGCGGACTATTCCACCGCGGGGTCTTCGCTCGCGATTTCGATCCTCACGGCTTCGGTGGCCTCTTCGCCGACCGCGATGTTGTAAGGGCCGTGCGTCTCACCGCCGGTGCGGATGACGACGCTCGCGAGCGTCGGCTCGGCCTCGCTCGAGCCCTCGTTGCATTGGTTGCCTCGACGAAGCACGACTCGGTACGACCCGGACTGGGGTGCGGCGACATGGGCGTGGCCGTGTCGATCGATCCGGCCGTCACGACACTGTTGTTCGATGTCGGTGACCGGGTTGCCGGGCCCGTCGACCACCAGCGAAAGCTCGCCCGGGGTGTTCCAACTGACCCCCACCTCCAAAGGCGCGGCGGTTGCTCCGCATGCCTCGTCGATCGCCGCGTCGCAGTCGTCGTCGAGGCCGTTGCAGCTCTCCTCGAGCTGATGGCACCGGAGGGCCAGCGCCGCCGCCTCGGCGTGGGGCGTGACCTGGTAACGGAGGCCCGATCCGGGATCGCGATGCACGCTCTCGACCGGCCGAGTCTGTTCGGCCGCACCAGAGCACGCGCCAAGAGCTAACGCCATCGCCATCGCCATCCGCAGCATGAGCGAAGTGGATAGGGACCGGTCGCTCGAAGTCAAGGGTACCGTCGAGGCAAGCCCCGATGCGGGCTAGCGTGTGCGACTCTTCTTGGCCTGGTCCGAGGCCGCTTTGAGCGCTTCTTTCACCGACTGCTTCACTTCCTTCTCGTCGATCTCCACGGAGAGCTCCCGCTCCCGGGCGCGCTCTTTCCGAAGAAGCTGCACCTTTTCTTTCTTCTTCTGACGGTGCTCGCGGCGGCGCTTCTCCGCGCGTCGGCGCGAGAAGTACTTCCAGGCCTCGGCGCCATCGAGAGGAGGGAAGGGGAGCAGATTGATCGCGATCAGGATCATGTTCGTGAATGTGAACGCGTGGATCAGATCTCGGCCAAAAGCGTGGGTTGGGGGTTCGACAAGCGCCAACACTAAATAGGTCGTTGCCAGAACCACGGCTTGCGCGAGTACGCCGCCCCACGCGACTGTCGACCGCTGGAGGGGTGACGGATCTCCGGCGTAGAGGCACTGCCCGCCAAACCCATGAAGCTCGATCGCCAGCGCGCTGAGCCGACACCGGAACACCAGGAGCACGTGCCCCATCTCGTGCATCAATATGAGAAGAAAGTAGCCGACCCAAAAACCGGGCGCGAAGCGAAAGCCGCCGAAGAGGAGCGCTCCAAGGAGAAAGGTCCAATGGATGCGCACCGGAACTCCCTGAAACTGGAAGAGCGTGACGTAGCCGGTGCTGAACATCGAACCGTCAGCTTAGCCCGAAAGGCTACGGCAGGGGCGGGCCGAAACCTGGTCGCGGCGGACTGGTCCGCCTGGTTCCGATGGGTCCGGGCCAGCGATGCTAGGCGTTCCCAACAGTGACCGATTCTCCAAGCGGCACCGTAGGTTGATGTGGGTATATTGACTACGCGCGCCAACGCGGAGAGGGAAAGAGACGATGTCGCAGACGGATTGGGTTGCGTTAGTCCTTACGGCGGTACTTCTGGGGTGTTCGGGTGGACCCGAAACAACGTCTGAACCGAACTCGGTCGGCACCTCGCGGTCAGGGTCCTCGGCGGAGCCGACGCCCTCGGAGGTGGCATCCGAAGCACCACCCTCTGAGCCGGGGTCGCCGACGAGTGCTCCGGGCGTCGACGCCATCGCTGCCTATCGAGCGCTCGGAGACGCGTGGCGACGTGGCGATGCGGCAACCTACTTTGGTGGCTTTGGAGATGCGCTCTCGTGCTTTCACCGAAGCACCGACGTGAGTCGAACGGAGGTGCAAAACCAACGTCAAGAGATACTCGCTCGGAACGCGCGAAACGAGCGTCCCTTTCAGGTCCACTCGATGGAGACCCGGGTCCTGGCTGCCACTTCCCAAGAAGTTCGTCTCGCGGATTTCGGTTGGTCGGGCATGGATGTCGAAGACGAGCAGCTCGTGTTCCATCAGAAACTCGTCGTACTGTCGAACGTCGGAGGAAGGTGGCTCGTCACTGCCGAGACGCCGCTGTCGCGGCCGGGATGCGGCGAAGACGTGTCGGCGGTGGAGCCACCCATGCTGTGGGCGAGTCTTCGGTCCTGGTGGCGGGAGCTGAAGGAGCTATGCGTCGGCCCGCCAGGCTCGACGCTGGATGACGGTTACCCGGGCCTTGGAGGAAGCATTGGCTGTAGCCCCGAGCTTTCCACGGCACATGGTCTTTCATGCCGCGAAGCGACCGACGCCTGTGCAAAGGCGAATGGCGAGCTCCGCCGGCTGGGTCTCGGCGTTGAAGAGGGCTGACCCGAGCGCAAGCGCTATCGAAGCTCTTGCTCGAACCAACGCGCGGTGGCTTCGGGCACGCCAGCGGCACTCCCGATTCCGAGGTGGCCGGCTTCGTCGACGAGCATGAGCTGTGCGTCGGCGGCGTCGCGAATGCTCACGCTGTGCTGCCATGGAATTCGTTCGTCGTCCTTGGCGTGGATCAAGAACAGTGAGCCCTGAATGTTGGGGGCCACGCAGCGCGGGCAGGCAAGGTCCGGATCAAAGGACGCTTCGTCGCCGGCTTGGTCGATGACGTCCCGCGTCCAGTCCGCGGAAACCAGGATCGCGAGCGGCCCACCCATCCACTCGACGTAGGCGGGGACGACTTCTCGGAGGGACGCAAAGGGAGCGATCGCGACGGTGGTGGTGACCCGTTCGTCGATCGCGGCGTATTGGATCGCGGTGGCGGCGCCGTACGATGTGCCCTGAACGCCGAGGGGCAAGACGAGGAGGTCACGTCGATCGAGCTCGTCGACGAGCGCTCGGAGGTCGCGAGCTTCCTCGACGCCGTAGGT
>JBCCZL010000765.1:0-4319 GCA_039187775.1 Myxococcota bacterium | reverse complement strand
TCTCCGCCTTTGGGGAAGGTCCTTCGCCGCTTGCGGTCATGAGCGAGGGGTATTACTGGGTAGCCCAGGTGTCGAGTGGCTAAGAACAAAAACAAGGCGCCGGCGCGCAAAGACCCGGCAAAGGCCCTCGCGGAGCTCGAGCAACCTCAGATGCGATGGCGGGTCATCGCTCTAGTGGTGTTCGCCTTCGTGGTGGTGTGGGGCCTGGTCCTCGGGCTCGTCCCCTACATCGGCTACTGGGGAGTGATCGGGGCAGGGGTGCTCACTGCGATCGCGGTCGGTTTTGGGATCTATGCTCTTCGCCTCACCCGAAAGTCGAAGCGGATCGTCAATATCCTCAAGACCGCCACCGACGAAGAAGGACGCAAGGCGGCGCTCGAGCAGCTGAAGCAGGCCAAAGACAGCGACGTGATGGCGAAGCTCGCTCAGGCTCAGCTCGTCGGGCGCGATTCCCCCGCAGAGGCGATCAAGATCCTCGAATCGATCGATATCGAGAAGGCTCCCGGCCCGGTCCAAGACGATGTCCGCGCGAACCTCGGACTCCTGTACCTCATGCACAATCGCGCCAAGGAGGCGCGCCCTCTCGCGGACGACATCCGTCTCGACCGGAATCCCCAGGCGAAGGCCAAGGCCCTCTACGCGGCGGTGGTGGCGGAGGCGTTTGCGCGCACCGGCAAGGCCAGCGAGGCAAAAACCCTGCTCGAAACCTACGAAGCGTCGGATCCGGAGTACGGGGAGATGGCCGCGATGCTCTACAGAGCTCAGGTCTACACGTTCATGGCGACAAAGAACCGCGGCCTCGCCAAAAAATCGATGCAAGCACTCGCGCGAATCGACCCGAATATGGTCGCCGCCTTCGCGATGAAGGGGGCCAACCCCGCCCTTGCGAAGATGGCGCGGCAGGTCATGCAGGCGTCGGGGGTCATTCCCAAACAGAAGATGCGCGTGATGCGCCGCTAGCCCGCATCGGGCTAGCGCTCTTCAAACGCGCGAATCAGGGACGCAAGCGTCGGTCGATCGTGCGGCTCCGCCCGGGTGCACGCCTCCGCCAGCTCCACCAGCGTGTCATTGTCGCCGTGGGCATGGTGCACCACCTCTCGAAGGGTTGCACCGAACGCATGGATGTCCTGGGACTCCGCCGCCGCCGCGCCGGCGCGCTGCTCTTGCGGCATGTACGCCAGGGTGCCTTCCCCTGCGCCCCCGCGAAGTGGGACCTCTTCTCCGATCCGTGCGGCGAGCCCGAAGTCGGTGAGCACCACACGGTCGTCGGCTCGCAGAAGGAGGTTCGAAGGCTTGATGTCTCGATGCACGAATCCGTTCTGGTGCACGAACGCAAGCGCATCGAGCGCGGTCCGAAACCAGCGAAGGAGCCGCTCCCGACTCACCGTCCCTCGCTCAAGCTCGCGGCGCACCGAACCACCGCGAACCCACTCCATCGCGATGGCCCCGAGCGCTTCGTCGAGATCGAACACTCGCACCACCCCCGGATGCTCCAATCGCGCAGGAACCCGCGCTTCGACAAGGAGGCGCTCGCGCTCGACGCGGCCCCGGCGGTGATAGACCTTGAGCGCGACCAGGCGGCCCATTTGCTCGTCCCGGGCCGCAAACACCGTCCCGGCGCCCCCTCGACCGAGCTCGCGCTGCACGCGATAGCGGCCTCGAGCCAGCGCCCCGTCGGTCAGCAACGTGGCTCCCGCCAGCTCGCGGCGTGGTTTTCGCTCTTCCCGAAGCCGGAGCACCCGCTCGCGGGCTCGCGGGTAGTCGACATCGCGGGCGAGCACCTGCTCGTAGAGCCCGAGGGCCTCATCGACCGCGCCACGCCGTTCGACGATCTCTGCCGCGAGCATCAGGGCGCGAAGGGGCACATCCCCGGGCGCAACCGGGCCATCCGGACCCGAGCCGCGGCGGGCGAGAATCGGCTGAAGGATCAGTTCCGCGCCGGCATCGTCCCCCCGAGCGGACAGCGCATCGGCGACCTCTAGCCGAATCTGCGCGAGCGCGGGCTGCTGCACCAGAACCCGCCGAAGCAGATCGAGGGCGCGGGCGATTCGTCCCTTTGCTTCCGCCTCTTGAAGGAGCCGAATCAACTCCTCTTCGCGCGGGAGGGTCCGAGGATCCTGCGCGATGACCTGAAGCCGCGCGATCGGTCCGTCGGGAAGCTCCGGGGGAGCGGTCGGCGGCGCCTCGACGATATCCAACGGCGGCTCGTCCAGCTCCTCTTCCACCCCGAACAGCCGCTTCCAAAGGCTCATGGCCCCACGCTAGCAGAAACCGGTCGCCAGCCCGACGATGGCACCAGACTAAAGCACGCGGATGCGATGGGAACCGACAGTGAGGCTGTCGTCGCGAAGCAGGACCACCGGCAGTGCGCAGTTTTGCGTGCCGAGGATGAGCGCCGTCCCCGGCAGCGCTTCGAGCGTCGCGTACCCTTCGGGAAAGGTGATTCGAAAAGGAAGGGCGCCCATCGCGAGGGCCCCGGTGCCCACCACCACTCGGGTGCCGTGGTCCAACCCTCGGGTGACCTCGAGCTGGATTGCCGCGGGGCCGGCGGGCTCCAGCGCAACCGTCACGTCATCCCCCAAGCCGACTTCGGTCGGTCCGGTGAGTCGTACTTCGCCCGCGATCGGCAGCCCGCGAATCAACGTCCCGTTTCGACTGTCGAGGTCCCGCACGGTAAGGTTTCCGTCGGAGGCTCGGAGCTCGGTGTGCTTTCGGCTGACCGACGCACCACGGACGATCACGTGGGCGTCCGATCGGCCAAGGGTCACCGGCAGGCGACCCACAAAGCCGAGCTTCGCGCCGTCCACCTCGAGGTCGAGGCGGAATGGACTCGGAAAGCGAGCCTCAAGCCGGCGCAGGAGCGATGCGATGTCGGGGTCCTCCGGCGCCAGCTCCACCGCGGTGCGGAGCGCTCGCTGCGCTTCGCGCCGGTCTCCCACTTTGGTCGACATCTCGTAGTTGCCGATCAGCGTGCGGAGCTGCCGTTGCTTCTGGTCGGCATCGTGGCTCTCCTCGAGGAGCGCTTCGAGGCGCTCGATCTCTCCGCCGAGCTCGAGGCAGCGCGCCATGTCATCGGTTCGCCCCAGAAGCTCGTAGGCGGTGGCGGCATCCGAGTAACTTTCGACCTTCTCGAGGCGCCGAGCGGCACCGGCGAGGCGGCGGCGTTCTTCGGCGGTATGCACGCCCCGGCGCTGGGCGTCGTCCACCAGGGCGAGTCCATACTGGATGTGCACCTTTCGGCGGCGGGGGTGATCGTTCGGCAACCACCGGAGCGCGTCCTCATAGGCCTGAAGCCGCTCGTCGAGGGTTCGGGTCCGGGCGGCGTGAAAGAGGAGGGCATTCGCCGCTTCTTCGTACAGCTCGGCCTCGACATACAGCGTGGCCGCTTCCCGGTATTTGCCGGCGCCCTCGGCCTGCCGAGCGAGCCGGTAGGGCCGATTAAACATCCTGCGGAACATACTCATCGCGCGCTATCGATCGGACGCAAAGGTCCGCGATTCTGGTATGATGCCGAGATTCCGATCGCGACGGAATAGGGAGAGGGCAACAACGATGAGCAATCGCCTTGGTGAGCTTCTAGTCCGGCAAAAGCTGATCAGTCTTCAGCAGCTACGGACCGCCCAGGACGAACAGCGCCGTTCGGGCGCGAGCCTCGGCTATGCCCTCGCCAAGATGGGCTACATCTCGGATCAAGAGATCACGGAGTTCCTGTCCCAGCAGTACCGGGTCCAGGCCATCGACCTCAGCGAGTACGAGATCGACCCGGAGGTCATCAAGCTGGTGAGCCAGGACGTCTGCGAACGGCACAAAATCGTGCCGGTATCGCGGGCCGGATCCTCCCTGATCGTGGCGATGGCAGATCCGTCCAACTTGCACGCGATCGACGACATCAAATTCCTGACGGGCTACAACGTGGAGCCGGTGGTGTCCTCAGAAGCGGCGATCGCCTCGACCATCGAGCGTCACTACACCGCCCCCGAGATCTCCTACGACGAGATCATGGAGGGGTTCGACGAAGACGACATCGAGGTCGCGTCGGAAGAAGACGACATGAACTCGGTGGACCTGGAGAAGGCGTCGGAGGACGCCCCGGTGATCCGTCTTTGCAACGCAATTCTTCTCAACGCGATCAAAAAGCGCGCCTCCGATGTGCACATCGAGCCCTACGAAAAGCAGCTCCGAGTCCGCTACCGGGTCGACGGGGTGCTTCACGAGGAGATGAATCCACCGCTCAAGTGGAAAAACGCGATCGCCTCGCGCCTCAAGATCATGGCGTCCCTGGACATCGCGGAGCGGCGCCTTCCGCAGGACGGCCGGAT
>JBCCZL010000764.1:0-4324 GCA_039187775.1 Myxococcota bacterium | reverse complement strand
GCCGCGCGAACCGCCGCGTCGCCCCCCTGCATTCCCCCGTACCCGCCGGCTTCCCGAATAGATACGGACAGGTGTTCGGGTCCGAGCTCGGCGACTTCCTTCGCGTGCAAGGCCCAACGCTGGACCTCGGCGCGCAGCTCGCGAACGTTGCCGGGGAACCGGTAGCGCTCGAGGCAGCTCCAGGCGGCGTCCGAAATTCGTCGCGGACCCATGTCGATATCTCGTTGAAATGCGTCGACGAGAAGAGGCAGATCGCCGGCTCGATCGCGCAACGGCGGTAGCCGGATCGGCAATACATGTAGCCGGTAAAAGAGGTCCTCCCGGAAGGTTCCACGGGCGACGAGTTCTTTGAGGTCGTGATTCGACGCGGCGATCACCCGGACGTCGGCGTGCCGAGGGGAGGTCGCACCGACCGGAAGGTAGCTCCCGTCCTGCAGCACGCGAAGAAGCTTCACCTGAAGGGCGGGTGACATCTCCCCGACCTGGTCGAGGAATACGGTTCCCCCCTCGGCCGCCCCGAAGAGCCCGCTGCTGCTCTGAAACGCCCCCGAAAACGCACCCCGCACGTGGCCAAAGAGCGTGCTTTCGAGAAGGTCGTCGCTCATCGAGCCGCAGCTCTGGTGAATGAAGGGTCGCTCGCTCCGTCGCCCGTGTTCGTAGAGCGCTCGGGCGACGAGGTCCTTGCCGGTCCCGCTCTCGCCCACGATCAGTACCGTCGCGTCGCTCTCCGCCACGCGACGCAACGTGGAGAACACCGAACGCATCTGCGGGGAGTTTCCGACGATTCCCCAAAGTCCGGGGGCGTCCTCGGTGCGGCTGCTCGCCGCTCGCAGGTCGGTTTCGAAGCGCGCGATTTCTCTTGCCGCGACGTCCAGGATCGCCCAAACGATCTTCGTCCGGTCCCCGCGGACGAGGGGGAGCTGGCGCACGATCGCTCCGGGGTCGGCCAGGTTCGGGTCGAGCGAGCGGAGTTCTTCCGCAAGCCACGCGGGGTCCACCGGGGGAGCCGAGGACAGCTCGGTGGCGCTAAATCCGGACGCCGCGATGACGGCGACAGGAGCGTTGTCCACGGTGACGGGCACCGCCATCGCCCCGAGGCGAAAGGGGCAGCACTGGGTGGCGGGGCCTTCGGCGGCGGCCGCTCCAAGGTCTCGGTAAAATGCCTCGCAGACGGGGAATCCGCGGCGCGAAAAGAGGATGCTCCGGCAGATCTCGCTCGAGGACGGCATGATTCCCCCTCGCTGATGATGAAGGGAGCCACCCTCGCTGAGGATCGTGAGCTCGAGTCCGAGCGCGGCCCGGAGAATCGCCCGCGCCACCTGAACTCCGTGGAGTCGGTCGTACCGTTCGAGGCTCTCGAGAGGCGAAGTCATGGGAATCGCGGCGAAGGATCCCGGAGTGTGGCAAGGATCGGATCCGTTCGCCGTGACGGAGCGGTACCATGGCTCGCGCAATGGCGGAATGGCTAGAGAGCCCGCTCTTTTGGATCGGCGGGGTTCTGATCGCTCTCGTCGCCCACTATGTGTTTTGGGTCTGGCGCCTTCGACGCCCGCTGGACTACGCCGAGGAGCTCCGACTGCCCACCGCCGACGGCTCGGCGATCGTGCTTCGGAGAATCCTGCCGGAGGGGCACGGGGAAGGACCTCCGGTGCTTCTTGTGCATGGCATTGCCGCCAATCACCGCAATATCGATGCAGAGGAACACTTGTCGCTGGCTCGAGTGATCGCCGCGTCGGGCCGGGACACGTGGCTCGTCACCCTTCGGGCGGGTCGAGGCGATCGGCGCTTTTGGGAACCCGTCTCGACCCTTGCGATGGCGCGACAAGACCTTCCTCTCGCCGTCGAGTACGTGTGCGACCGGACGGAGAGCGAAGTCATCGACTTTGTCGGTTTTTCCATGGGAGGCATGCTTATGCTGGGCGCCTTGCCCGAAGCTCTTCCGGTCCGTCGGTTGCGACGCGCGGTATTTCTCGCCGCTCCCAGCCGCGTCATTACGCCGCTTCCCGCGCTGCAGCGACTGCCGATTCCGCTGGCCCTCCTGCCGCCGCTCCCGCTCCGGTTCGTTGCGCGAATGGCGGCGTTTGCATCCGAGTGGTTCGGTACGCCGCTTCATGGGTGGGTCTACAATCGAAAGAACACCGACCGAGGATCGACGGCGCGGGCGCTCGTCAACCTCATCGAAGACGTGCCGCTCGCGGTCGGTCGAGACTTTGCCCGTTGGGCCCAAGGCGACGGAACGATCGACCTCGAAGGCACCCCACTCCTTACGGGGCTTGATGAGGTACGGCCGATCGACGCGCTGTTCATCGCGGGCTCCGCGGATCGGGTGGCGCCCCCCGCGGCAGTCCGGGCGGGGTACGACGCGTGGGCAGGAGCTAAGGAATATCGAGAGCTTGGCCGAGCCGGCGGGGCCGGTGAGGACTATGGCCACGGCGACCTCGTGATCGGAAAACGAGCGGTCCAGGAAGTCTTCGAACCGATCCGTGACTTCTTGAATCGAGATTGAGCGCTAGTCGTTGGCAAGGGCGTGGCGGAGTTCCTTCATCTCTTTACGACGCTCCTTGCTCACCGATGGATAAGAGAGGTCGAGTCGCTTCATGGTCTCGAGGAGGGTTTCCGCGACGATCACTCGCATGGTGCGCTTGTCGTCGGCGGGGATCGCGTACCACGGGGCCCACGGCCGCGAGGTTTCGTTGAGGGCAGCTTCGTAGGCGTCCATGTAGTCGTCCCAGCGACCCCGTTCCTTCACGTCGCCGGCGCTGAACTTCCAGTTCTTTTCCGGTTCGTCGATCCGGTCGAGGAACCGTTGACGCTGCTCGTCGCGCGAGACGTTGAGCCAGAACTTCAGGATCACCGTGCCGTTGCGCGCGAGGTGCTTTTCGAACTGGCGGATCGAATCGAAGCGCTCCTCCCATCGCTGGTCCAGCGGAATGTCGCGCGGAAGGCTCTGGCCGCGGAGGTACTCGGGGTGCACCCGGATCACGAGCACTTCTTCGTAGTGACTCCGATTGAAGATGCCGATCCGGCCGCGTTCTGGGACCGAGCGGTGCACTCGCCACAGAAAGTCGTGCTCGAGTTCCTTGGTGGAGGGCTGCTTGAAGCTGAAGACCTGGCAACCGGCGGGGTTGATCCCAGTCATCACCGCGCGGATGGTGCCGTCTTTTCCTGCGGCATCCATCGCCTGAAACACCAGGAGCACGCTGAAGCGGTCGTCGGCGTAGAGCCGCTCTTGGAGCTCCTCCATCTCATCGTGAAAGACCCCGAGGCGTTCCTTCGCGGTCTTCTTTTTGATGACATCGGTGCTCGTGGGGGCGTCTGCGACGCGGAACGAGCCATCGAAGGGGACAAGAAACGGGGTCTCGACCGGTGGGAACAGGATTGGCTTCATGGTGGCGGAGCGTACCATCGACGGAGGTGGCGCCTACCCCATGGCCAGTCGACAAGCGGAACCGGAGGAACACTCGGATGGACCCGACGATGGTCCCTCGATGTCGGGTGCGCCTTCGTCGACCGTTGGGGGGGCGACCGGTTCGACCGTGGCGGCCTCAACCCAGGCCTCTTCCCCTCCCGAAGAGCCCCATTCCTCTTCGGCCGAGCCCTCTCCGGCCGAGCCCTCTCCGGCCGAGCCCTCTCCGGCCGAGCCCTCTTCGGGGATGGAAACCTCGGCGTCCTTGGCGGCGAACGCTTCGGCTCCGCCGCGCCGACGTCGGCGGTTCTTCCTCAAAGCCGGCGGAGCGATCCTCGTGATCCTCGCCCTCCTCGGTGCCGGCCGCTGGCTGCTCGGTCTTCATACCGTTCGCGCCGACTCGGAGGCCCTCGAGCTTCCGCTGGGCCCACTCCGCTACATCGAACTCGATCGACTCCTCCGCGATGTGGTCCAGGATGGTCGCGTCGACTACGTGACTCTCCGAGCGCGGGAGAGCGAACTTCGACGAATCGCCGCGACCCTCGAGCGAACGGGGCCAACGGCGACGCCGGAGCGCTTTCCTTCGGACGGCGATGTGCTTGCCTGGTACATCAATGCCTACAACGTGTTCACGCTCCTCGGGGTGCTTCATCACTGGCCGATCGAGTCGGTTCATGACGTTCGCGGCAAGATCGAGCCCCGCGCGGGCTTCGGGTTCTTTTGGGCGCAGCGATTTGTGATCGGAGGAAAGACCGAAAACCTCTACGACTTCGAAAACGAGCTCCGGGAGCGCGGCGACGCGCGCATCCACGCTGCGATCAACTGCGCGTCGGCCTCGTGCCCCGACCTTGCGGCCCACAGCTTCGAAGCCGACCGCATCGATACCCAGCTCGACAATGTGACTCGCCAGTGGGTGGG
>JBCCZL010000763.1:0-4324 GCA_039187775.1 Myxococcota bacterium | reverse complement strand
CGCGATGCCGAATCGCGGGGAGCGATTCCTCGTCGAGACTCTGCAGTGCCTCGAACGCCCCTCGGCGGGTGTCCGCGTTGTCCGACCCGAGTGCGTCCCCCCAGCGTTCGAGCTCAGAAACCTCGACCCCCATGTTGGGCTCGTCCTGCGCCACGGCGGATGATCCGCCGAGTGCACCGCAGCCGAGCGCGACGAGGACTAACTCGGAACAATACGAAAGTTTGAGAACTCGCCGGTGTAGCTCCGCCATTTGGTTTCGACCTTATCTACCCGGGCAGTGGTCGGACCGTGCTGCGCCCACGCGAGGAAATCCTTCACGTAGTCCTCTTCGCCTTCGACGATCATCTCCACTGCGCCGTCGGGCCGGTTCTTCACCCAGCCCGTGAGCCCGTTTTGCCGCGCTTCCCGCTGAGCCGAGGCTCGGAAGAACACGCCCTGCACCCGTCCTCGACAGACGAGATGAATCCTTTTCTGTCCCATGGGTACAGGGTTGGTCGTATCCCGGGCGGAGTGCAATCGACAAGTTTTTGCCCGTCGAGGTGCCGTTGGCCTCACTAAGTGCCAGGAATGATGACGTAATTCGTGTCCAGCCGGCTGTGAGAGAGCCGATCTCTCGGCTTGCGGGGCCGGTCCAGCTTCGCTAGATACTCCGGCCCTCCTATTCCCGGAGGGCACAGGAGTCTTTATGAAACCCGAAATCCATCCCAACTACGAGCCGGTGACCATCACCTGCGCGTGCGGGGCTACCTTCGAAACCCGCACCACCAGCGGCACCTTCGCGCTCGATATTTGCGCGGCGTGCCATCCCTTCTACACCGGCAAGCAAAAGATCGTCGACACTGCCGGCCGCGTCGAGCGCTTCCGGCGAAAGTACGGGAAGAAGACCAAGGAGTAGCTCCCCCTCATCGCCGGTCACCGGCTCTGCCGCCGACCCTCGGCCTTCCTTGCTTCGGTTTGGTTGCCTTGGGTGCAGTCTCGCTTTCCTTTGCCTTTCTATTTCCCGCCGTTGCATGCGGGACCGGTTACCCTCCTCCCATGTTACCGACGGATAAGCTGGAAGAGCTGAGCGCTCGGTTCGAGGAGCTCGAGGAACGGCTCTACCGGCCCGACGTTCTCGCGGACTCGAAGCTCTACACGTCGCTTTCGAAGGAGCGTGCGGACCTCCTGGACGTGGTCGAGTCCTACCGTCGCTACCGCGAGGTGGAAAAGCGACTGGAAGAAGATCGCGAAGCGCTCAACGATCCGGAACTCAAAGAGCTGGTCCTCGAGGAAATACCCGAGCTCGAGACCGAGCTCCAGACCCTCGAGGCGTCGATTCACGTTCAGCTCCTGCCGAAGGATCCGAACGACGAGCGCAACACCATCGTCGAGATTCGGAGCGGTACGGGAGGTGAGGAGGCAGCGCTCTTCGCCGCGGATCTGTTCCGCATGTACACGCGCTACGCGGAGGGTCAGCGGTGGAAGGTAGAGATTCTCTCCACGAGTGAAGCTTCCGCCGGTGGGCTCAAAGAGGTGGTTGCGCTGGTCGCGGGAGACCAAGTGTACTCGCGCATGCGTTTCGAAGGTGGAGTGCACCGCGTGCAGCGGATTCCTGCGACCGAGTCGCAGGGGCGCATCCACACCTCGACCGCGACGGTCGCGGTGCTTCCCGAGGCCGACGACGTCGACGTGGAAATTCGCGACGAGGATTTGCAGATCAGTATTGCGGCGTCGGGAGGTCCCGGTGGACAGGGCGTCAACACGACGAACAGCGCAGTGCAGCTTCTACACAAGCCGACGGGACTCATCGTCAAGTGTCAGGACGAGCGCTCCCAGCATAAGAACAAAGCCCGCGCGATGAAGGTCCTTCGAGCCCGGCTTCTTGAGATCGAGCAGAAGGCGGCCGCGGATGCGGTCAGCGCAGAGCGTCGCGGCATGGTGGGAAGCGGGGAGCGGGCGGAGAAGATCCGCACGTACAACTACCCGCAAAACCGCGTCACGGACCATCGAATCCAGCTCACCCTGCATAAGCTCGAGGCGATCGTGGAGGGTGAGCTTGACGAGCTCATCACCGCGCTCCGCACGAGCTACCAGGCGGAGCTCCTTCGGCAGCAGGGATTGGGTGGTGATGACGACGGTGCGCAGGCTTGATGAAGCGTGCCTCGGGCCCTAAAGACAGGTCGAACCTAATGGGATCCACAGAAACGCCGGTTCAGACGTCCTTTTCGCGGACTTCAGACCTTTCGGTTCGACGCTACGCCGAGACAAACCTTCCCACGCGCTACGGAGTGTTCCGGCTCGTGGTGTACCGCGCTGCTGACGCGCCTGATGGCCCGCTCACCCACATCGAGACGTCCAATCTCGTCGAGCACACGGCGATCGTCCGGGGTGACGTGCGCGGCGATGCGGTGCTTGCGCGGGTGCACAGTGAGTGTTTTACGTCGGAGGTGCTGCACTCGTTGAAGTGCGACTGCCGCGAACAGCTCGACCTCGGACTACGCCGGATCGCCGAGGCGGGGCGGGGCGTGGTGGTGTACCTTCGCCAGGAGGGCCGAGGAATTGGCCTCGGCGACAAGATCCGTGCGTACGCGCTCCAGGAACAAGGACGCGACACCGTCGACGCGAACACCGAGCTTGGCTTGCCGGAAGACTCGCGCCGCTATCGAGTCGCCGCCGATATCCTCCGCGACCTCAACGTCCGGTCCGTGGCGTTGATGACCAACAATCCGGCAAAGGTTCGCGGATTGGAAAACGACGGCATATCGGTGCTTCACCGGGTGCCCCACCACGTCGCTCCGCGGCAGGAAAACCTCGGTTATTTGGCGACGAAGGCGGCGCGAATGGGCCACGTGCTCGACCTGCCGGATTCCGAAGCCAAGTCAGCGTCGAACACGAACGACTCTTGACCTGCTAGTGCTCGCCCTGGGGACGATGATCAGCTGAGCATCGTGTTGGAGCCGTCCTCGTTGTGGAGAAGCAGCGCCATGAGCTCGCTGAGGGCTCCGACCATTTTGTCGCAGCGGGTGGACACCTCTAGCGTTTCGAGCACCTCCTGCCGAACGTTTGGGTCCGCGATCAACCGGTCGGCGAGGATATCGGCGAGCTGCCCAGCGGGAGTGTCGGCCGACATGTCGATGCTAAACTCGGGGTGCTCGCGCTGCACCGCGGCGATGATCGGAGACGCGCAAGCCAGGAGCGCGGCGACGTCTCGGCCACTTCCGGTGCCGATGTCTTCGAGGCGATGTGCGGTGGCGCGTCGGTACGGAAGGTCTCCCATCGGAAGCTCTTCGAGTCGAACGCGGCTCATCCCACTGAGCACGATGTTGTGTCGACCGTCGTTGATCCGTTCGTGCGCCACCACTCGCCCGACGCAGGCGACTTTCTTCATCGGTGGCTGGGCGTGGTATTCCGCGTCGTGTCCGGGCGCGAGCATCGTGACCACGAGGGCACCCGGTCCCTTTTTCATGCAGTCCTCGATCATTCGCTGATAGCGCGGCTCGAAGAGGTGCAGAGGAAGAGCAGTGTGGGGAAAGAACACCAGCCTCGGCAGCGGGAACACCGCCACCGCCGCAAGTTCGTCGTCGGTCAGCGGGGCCGGATCGTCGTCGACCACCATCATTCGGAGCCTCTTCCCATCATGAAAGGCGAGAGCTGCGCCACATCGGCGGCGTCGCCGGCGGTGGCAACGGTGACCGCCCGAGCGCCATGACGTCGGCCACCGCGCGCGGTCACGCAGGTCGGATCGAGATCGGCGACGCAGCACGCCGCCCGGGCGCCGAGTGTATTCACCAGGGCGCCGACCACGTGCTGGCCGATGTCTTCCTGGAGGGCTAACCGGCGCGAGAAGCAATCCACCAGCTTTGCGAGCGACCCGAATCCCACCACTCGCGATCCGGGAAGGTAGCCAACGTGCACCACGCCAGTGGCGGGCATGAGGTGATGAGGGCAAATGGTTGTTGCGGCGATGTCTCGAAGGATGACCGGACCACGACTGTCCGAAGCCGTGAAGTCCGCGAGGATTTCCCGAGGGTCCATCTCGTAGCCGCTGAGAAGGTCTTCCGCGAAGGCTAACGCCACCCGCGCTCCTGTGCCCCGAAGCTCGGGGTCGTCCATCGGTGCGCCGACAGAACGCAAGAAGACATCGATCGCGTCAGCGGCCGCAGCCAGGTCGATCTGTCGGGAGCCGGTCATAAGACCTGAGAGGACCACCCAGTGGGCCATAGAGTCAAGGAGCCCTCAGCCGTCAAGGCCGAAGGCGTTGACCTCCAAGGGGAGCCCTCAGCCGTCAAGGCCGAAGGCGTTGACCTCCAAGGGGAGCCCTCAGCCGTCAAGGCCGAAGGCGTTG
>JBCCZL010000762.1:0-4326 GCA_039187775.1 Myxococcota bacterium | reverse complement strand
TCGACAGTGGCCTCGCGCGCATTGCCCGCCATTCGCCCTGGTCGGGGCTTCCGACGCTGACCACTGCCAAGATCAGCCGCGCCTCTGCGGATCAGCGCGCAGGGCGGGCCGGCCGGCTGGGGCCCGGCCGCTGCGTGCGGCTCTATCACCGACAGGACTATCTCTCTCGACCGCCCCAGGAAGTTCCAGAGATCCAGCGTGCCGATCTGGCGGAAGTGGTGATGCTCCTCTATCACCGAGAAGAGAACCCTCGCTCGTTTCCCTTCTTCGAGGCTCCGCGCAACGAAGCCGTGGCTCAAGCAATAACGCTGCTCGCTCGTCTCGGGGCAATCGACGGCGATTCACTGACCGAGATCGGCAAGGTGTTGGTGCATCTTCCGGCCCATCCTCGCATCGGTCGACTCATGCTTGGCGGGCGAGACGCCGGGATCGGTCGGGACGCGGCGCTCGGGGGAGCGCTCCTCAGCGAACGAGAAGTTCGGCACCGAAAACCCTTCGATTCCCCGGCCGAGCCAGACGAGGTGGGCCCCTCCGATCTCAGCGACCGAATCGAGCGGCTCCGCGACGCGGAGGCGGACGGCCTTCGGCAGGTTTCGTTTGCACGAAACGACCTCGACCCCAGCGCAAGCCGGGCGGTGCTCCGGACCGAAGAGCGGTTGGTGCGCGCACTCGGCGCACTCACCAACCGCTCCGACTCGTCATCGCCCACCGGAAACGAATGGGAGGCGGCCTTGCAGCGGAGCCTCCTCCTCGCCTATCCGGATCGGGTGGCGCGACGGCGCGGGCCTCGGGACCGTCGCTTTGTGCTCGCCGGCGGAGGCGAAGCGACGCTCTCACCCGAGAGCGTGGTACAGGAGGCAGAGTTCGTGGTTGCGGCGGAGGTCTCGGAGCGCCGCGGCAAAGCACTCATCGACCGGGCGAGCCGGATCGAACCGGAATGGCTCCTCGAGCTCTTTGCCGAGCGGATCGAAGACACGCGAAGCATCGAGTTCAGCGAGAAAGGCTTTGGCGAGGTGGTGAGCGCGCTCCGCTACGACGGGCTGGTCCTCGATGAAAGCCGACGGCCCGCGGAGGGAGCCGAAGCCGAGGCCGCGCTGCTGGACGCGGCGGTCGCACGCGGCCCCGAGCGATTCTTCGGTGCCGATGCCCTCGAGGCGTTTCGTCGCCGGATCGCGTGGGCTCGGCGAAGCGACGCCGAAATCCCGGAGCTCGACCAGGAACGCGTCGTGACGGTGCTCCGAGAGTGCTGCATCGGCGCGCGGAGCTTCGCCGATCTCGAGGCCCTCAACTGCCTCGAGGTGCTTCGTGCAGGCTACGCTCGGTTCTCGAGCGCCCTCGAGCGTTTCGCGCCAGCCACCGTTTCGATTCCCGGCGTCAAAAAGGGCGTCCCGGTCCACTACGAAGTGGACCGAGCCCCATGGATCGAAAGCTATCTTCAGGACTTTTTCGGAATGAAGCGTGGCCCTCGACTGGAACCGGAGCCACTCGTGGTGCATCTCTGGGCACCGAACAAGCGGGCGGTTCAGGTCACCTCGGACCTCGAAGGGTTTTGGGAGCGGCACTATCCCGGCCTCCGAAAGGAGCTGGGGCGGCGTTATCCTCGGCACCACTGGCCGGAAGATCCAACCACCGCCATGCCGGTTCGACTCAAGCGCCACCTCGGCAACGCTTAGAGCTCATCTCACGACTCCCCGAAGCGATCGGTGGAAGGGAGTGGGTCCGCTACGAGGAAGTGCCCGCCTACTCGCAGGTTCCTGCGGACGCGACGCGGACTCCCGCCATCGCCGCCATGCACGGGTTGCGATAAGACGTCCCATCACAGCCGCACACCGGGTCCATCCGCATGCCCGCGCAGCTCGCCGGTCGGTCGACGCAGAGGCCCGGATCCATGCAGCCTCCTCGCGTATTGCAAAAGCCGGAAGCGCACTCGCTGTTACGAAGACAGGATGCCGCTCCATCTCGCGCGGCGTCGCGGGAGGCATCACCGCGCGTCGCGTCGTCACGTGCGCCATCGCTCCGCCCGGAATCCACCATGGCGTCCACCGATGCGTCCACGCCCCCACCGCTATCGAAGCTCCCGTCGGGTTGAGGGAAAGCGCTATCAAACGGCACCGAGCTGTCCGTTCCCGCATCCCCTGCGGCCCCGTCTCCGCCAAGGGGAGCGACATCGTCGCTGCATCCTGCGACGAGGAGCAATCCAAATAGCCAAAGCGTTTCGCGCATCTGTTCTCCCACACGCGACGCCAATGTCGCGCGGCCGAAGATGGTGCAGGGCGCGTGCCGACACATTTGGCATTGGCAGGCTCGGGGCTCCGCCTGACCTGCGACAAGAACGCGCACCTCGACGCACCGAACCGGGTCCGTTCCGTGGAGTTCGCTGAGAGTGTGCCCGACCCGTCCGCTACTCGGGCCGAAAGCGGTCGGTTGCTTGGACGAGCTCGCGCGCGATTCCCGGTTCCATCGAAGAGTGTCCCGCGCCCTGCACGATGCGGAGGTCCGCGTTCGGCCAGCGCTTGTGGAGGGCCCACGCGTTTTCGAGGGTGCACACCACATCGTAGCGACCGTGAACGATCACCCCTGGAATGTGCTCGATTTTTGTCATGTCTTCGAGGAGCTGATCATTCCTCTCGAAGAAGCCTCGATTCACGAAGTAGTGGCACTCGATCCGCGCAAACGCCTCGGCGAAATGCGCGTCGCCAGTCTTCGCCACAAGCTTCGGATCGCCAAGGAGGGTGCTCGTGCTCCCTTCCCACACGCTCCATGCCTGGGCGGCCCGCACCCGGAGCTCCGGGTCGTCTCCCGTGAGCCGCCGGTGATAGGCGTTCACCAGTGCGTCGCGCTCGTCTTCGGGAATCGGCGCGAGGAATGCTTCCCACGCGTCTGGGTAGATCCGGCTTGCGCCCTCTTGATAATACCAATCGATCTCCCGGGCGCGCATCAGGAAGATCCCGCGGAGTACGAGCTCGGTCACCCGTTCCGGGTGACGCTGAGCGTACGCGAGCGAGAGTGTGCTGCCCCACGATCCCCCAAACACCTGCCATCGGTCGATCCCGAGCTTCGCGCGGAGAAGCTCCATGTCCCCGATCAGATCCCAGGTCGTATTGTGTTCCAGCGAAGCGTAGGGCGTGCTCTTGCCGCAGCCCCGCTGGTCGAAGAGTACGATCCGATACACGTTGGGATCCCAATAGCGGCGATTGTCCGCATCGGTGCCGCCGCCCGGTCCGCCATGCACAAACACCGCAGGCTTCCCCGTCGGATTGCCCGAGACTTCCCAATAGACCCGATGCTGATTGCCCACGTCGAGGAATCCCTGGTCGTGAGGTTCAACGGGGGGATAGAGACCGCGGTGGTCGCTCATTCCACGAGAGTACAGCGGCCGGAGGGCCGGCGCGTCACCAATGCACCGGCTCGGCATCGGGTCAACGCACACGGTGGCGCCGAGGTACGCGATGTCCTGGGATCGGAACCCGTGTGGCACGACCGCCCGATGGACCGAGGCGCGACCGAGGCACCGGGGGCCGCGAGCCCCAGTGCGGCGGGCCTTTCTTGATCACCGTGGGGGCCAACGGCTACGCTGGTGACTCACGAGGCGAAATTCGTTGTTAAAGGTAGGCGACGTCCTCGGGCGTTACGAACTGGTCGCGCACCTGAAATCGGGTGGCATGGCGACGTTGTACCTAGGTCGGCCCATCACGCCAGACGATAACCGCATCTTCGCCGTCAAAGTGGTTCATCCACATTTCCTCGATGACAACGAGCTTGTGTCGATGTTTCGCGCGGAAGCGGGCCTGTCCCAGCGCATCAAGCACCCCAACGTGGTTCACGTAGAAGAGGTGGGGGCCGACCACGGACGCCATTTCCTGGTCATGGAATACGTTCATGGCTGCTCCGTGGCTCAGCTCCTCCAGGCGCTGATTCGGTTGGGCCGTCGAATGAGCCCCGAGCTCGCAGTGTTCATTGCGATGGCCGTCGCGGAAGGCCTCCACGCCGCCCACGAGACGCGCGGCGACAACGGCGAACTCCTCAATGTGGTCCACCGGGATGTCAGCCCCCAGAACATCTTGCTCTCCCACACCGGCGACATCCGGCTCATCGACTTCGGGGTCGCAAAGTCGCGCATGCGCATGAACCACTCGGCCACCGGCTTGTCTATCAAAGGCAAGCTTCGCTACATGGCGCCGGAACACGCGACGGGAAAGGCGGTCGACCGGCGAACCGACGTCTATGCCCTTGCGATCGTGCTGTGGGAGATGCTCACGATGCGCCCGCTCTTCTGGGCCAAAACGGACTTCGATGTCCTGACGCTGGGGCGTGACCTTCGGATCC
>JBCCZL010000761.1:0-4332 GCA_039187775.1 Myxococcota bacterium | reverse complement strand
GCACCGCATCGGCCCGCACTACCCCCCCGACGAAGACGCGGATCAGCTCCAGGCCCTCCGGGGCGCGGCCGGGCCACTTCCGGCTGAGCCATGTGCTCGCAAGGACCGCCCGGCCCTCCACGGTGGGGACCACGAACCCATAGGCATCGAGCGGATGGGGAATGTCCTCCCGTCGATACGCCAACGTCGCAGTCACCGCCGACCCATAAGGAATGCGCGAAAGCCGAGCGGAGAGACCATCGAAGCCTTCGATCGTTGTCGCGGCGATGTGCGCCGGCAGCGCAAGGAGCACCCGGTCGGCGTGCTCTTTGGTCTCCGTTCCGGACCGTTCGACCACGAGCTCAAAGCCGCCACCGGTCTTTCGAATCGAGCGAACCGAAGTCTTGAGCTGGAGGCGCTCGCCCACCGCCTCCTCGAGTCGGTCGGTGAGCTGCTGCATGCCTTTCCGGAAGTTCACGAAGAGGCCGTACCGCGCGCCCGAGGCCTTCGACTTGGGTCCCGCCCGCCGCTGTTCCCGAAGAAGACCGAGGCTCACGCTCCGATGGGTTGCTTCGGCATCGACAAACCGCGGCATCGTTTCCCGAAGGCTCAGGAGACTCGGATCCGCGCCGTAGATGCCCCCCACCAAGGGTTGGGCGAGACGAGAGTAAAGCTCCTCTCCAAAGCGTCGTCGGACAAAGGCCTCGAGCGATTCCTCGTTCGATCCGCGCGGCAACACCAGGTCGAGCGCCGCCCGCGCCTTTCCCGGCCACGACAGGACCGGACTCTTGAGGAAGGGGCCCGCCTGAAGCGGCGCCATCAGAGAAAACCCTGGGGGAATGCGCTCGAGCCGACCGCGGCACACCACGTAGGCCCCTCGGTTTTCGGGATTGGTGCCGACGACTTCATCTTCGATGCCAAGGCGGCGCACGAGATCGAGCGCTGCCGGCTTGTCGGAGAGGATCGAATCGGGGCCGCGCTCGATGATCAGGCCGTCGGTTCGCTCGGTCGCGATCGCGCCGCCGCTTCGCGAGCTGGCTTCGAACACCACCACGTCCGCATCGGGCCGTAGTTCGAGGGCTCGGTGCGCGGCGGTAAGGCCGCTGATGCCCGCCCCAACGATGGCAATCCGCATGGGACGACTCCGCGGGCTAACGCGAGGACTCCTCATGCACGTGGTCGACCAGTACACGAACCTGATCGACATCGGCCTGGGGCATGATCCCATGGCCAAGATTAAAAATGTGTCCCGGCCGACCCGCCGCGGAGGCGAGCACTGCCGACGCTTCTCGGTTCATGATGTCCCGAGGCGCGAGTACCGCGGCTGAATCCAGGTTCCCCATGACCGCCACGTCGCTGCCGAGAAGGTCCCACTGCGTCCCAAGGTCGACCCGCCAGTCGATGCCGATCACATCGCCTCCCGCTTCCTTCATCAGCGGATAGAGGGACGGGTTGCCGGTGCCAAAGTGAATATGGGGGACGCTCCGATCGAGATTTTCAAAGATCGATCGATTGTGCGGAAGCACGTAGCGCCGGTACTCGGCCGGCGAGAGCGCGCCGACCCAACTGTCGAAGAGTTGAATCGCTTGAGCCCCCGCGCCGATCTGGGCATTGAGATAGGCCGTCAACGCGCGACTGAGCTTCTCCATGAGGGCGTGCCAGGCGCCCTCGTTGCCGAACATGAGCTTCTTCGCTTCGTAGTAGTTCTTCGACCCGCCACCTTCGATGACGTAGGACGCGAGCGTGAACGGCGCGCCGGCGAAGCCGATGAGCGGTACCTTTCCCGCGAGCCCCGAACGGGTTTGGCGGATCGCTTCGAGCACATAGCCAAGGCTCTCTTCGACATCGATCGTCTCGGCTACGCCGTCGACCGCCTCGTTCGTTCGAACCGGCTCGTGGATTCGTGGCCCGTGGTCTTTCGCGAACTCGAACCCGATGCCCAGAGGCTCGAGGATAAGCAAGATGTCCGCGAAGATGATCGCCGCGTCGACGCCGAGCTGCTCGATCGGCAAGAGCGTCACTTCTGCGGCGAGCGACGGCGTCTTGCAGAGCTCGATGAAGCTCATCTTCTCGCGGATCGCCCGGTACTCCTTTTGGTACCGGCCAGCCTGGCGCATGATCCAAATCGGGGTGTGGCTCACCGGCTGACGCCGGCAGGCGCGGACAAACACGCTGTCCGTGAGAAGGTCGTTGGCGGGCTTTGCGTCGTTCATTCCTTATCCGTTCGTGGGCTATTGCGAAGCCACATACTCCGCCGTGGCAGAAACCAGCGCCCCCATCGTCCCCTCCGTCGGTACGACCGTTGCCTCAACTCCAAACGCGGCGATTCGCTCGTAGGTCACGGGACCGATGGCTCCCACGACGATTCGCTGCAGCGACTTGCGAACCAGATCGTCGAGGTCGATCTCCGAGGCCACGCCCATCAGGCTGTCGATCTGAGTTCCGCTCGTAAAGAGCGCCACGTCGACCGTACCGTCGGCCAACCGCTGAATCGCCGACACCATCGGCTGGGTGTCCTCCGGGAGCACCCAGCGATAGACCGATACCTCGAGCATTCGGGCTCCGCGCTCGTGGAGGCCGGCCCGAAGCGCGTTGTGGGCAACGCCGGTTTCAACGGTGGCGATGCGCTTGCCTCCAACGTCGTGTGCCTCGTGGAACGATCGGAGTAACTCGCGCCAGGTGTGCGGGGGCTCGGAGGTGGTGATGTTCTCGTATTTCGCCACTCGAAGCGCCGCCGCGGTTTTCGGCCCTCGGGCGCCAAGCGGCACTTTGCGAAGAAGGCTTCGGAGCTCTTCCTCGTTGAGCACCGGTGCAAGGACCCTTGGCAGATATTCGACGCCCCCCCGAGTGAGAAAGAGAACGCCATCGACTTCGCCGGCACGAAGCTCTTCGACAAACTGGATCGTTCCGGGGCCTGGCTCGAGAAGTCTCTCTTCGATCGCAGGTGCGACGATCGGTGAACCGGCGTGCGTCCGAATGAGCTGTGCCAACTCATCGGCGCGACGACTCTCAAAGCCTGCCACGACGCGCCCGCCAAACCCGACTGCCATGGAGGAAGCGTCTCCGGCGGGCCGCCGATCGTCAAGGATGTCACATCGCGATCGGCGGCTCGGTTCGTACGTTTCGAAGGAGCGCCCGAACTTCCGCCATCAAAAAGATGCTCCCTGCGACGATGACCTCGCCGTCGGGGCCGGCGCTCCGCTTCGCGCGGGCGATTCCGTCCCGCGCACTTCGCACCACCGTGCCGGGAACCGCCCGCGCGAGTTTCCTTGGATCGAGGCCCCGCCAAAGCGAGATCGGTGCGTAGAACGCGCGCACCCGATGCGGTTCGAGGACGCGAAGGATTTGCCGGTAATCCTTGTCTCGAAGCGAGCCGAAAAGCAGCGTCCGACGCTTCTTGGGCTGGGTGTCGAGGTAGGTGGCGAGCGCCTTTGCCGCGTCGAGGTTGTGGGCCGCGTCCAAAAGAAACGACGGGCTCCCTGCGATTCGTTCGAGCCGCCCGGGCCAGCGCGCATTCGCGAGGCCGCGTCGAATCGCCGAGTCATCGATCGAGTCCCATCCGAGGGCTCTCGCCGCGGCGACGGCGCAGGCGGCGTTCTTCCATTGATGGCCCCCACGAAGCCCGAGCCGAGGCACGTCAAAGTGTTCGGTCCCCACTCGAATTCGCCGACCCTCAGCGTCGAAATCTCGCCCGAGCCACAGAAGTGGCGCCCGCTTTCGCCGCGCCACCTGACGCACCACCGCTGCGGCGTCCGGGTCGTCCACCCCCGAAACCACGGGCCGGCCCCGCTGGATGATCGCGGCCTTCTCTTTCGCGATGCTCGCCGTGTCCGGTCCAAGGATTCGCGTGTGGTCGAGAGCGACCCGGGTGATCAGTGCGACGTCGGGCGACGCGACGGAGGTTGCATCGAGGCGTCCTCCGAGACCAACCTCGAGCACCGAGAGCTCGCACTCTGCCTCTCGAAACGCCTCAAACGCGACCAGCGTCGCCGTCTCGTAAAAGCTCAGTTCCGGGAACCCGGGCTTGTCGAAGTCGGCGCGGACCTGATTGAGGAGTCGAACGAGCGTGCGTTCGGCGATCGGCCGGCCATTGATTTGGATCCGTTCGACAAAGCGATGAAGGTGAGGCGACGTAAATAGGCCGGTGCGTACGCCGGCGGCCCGGCCGATCGCCGCGATCATGGCTGACACGCTTCCTTTCCCGTTGGTGCCTGCGATCTGAATGGCCGGAACCGCGCGCTCTGGATGCCCGCGAAACCGTACCGCCTGCTTCATCCGCTCAAGATCGAGACGAACGCCTCGTTTCTTGAGTCCGTAGAGATACCCGACCGCGTCTCGGTAGCTGGTTACCCG
>JBCCZL010000760.1:0-4342 GCA_039187775.1 Myxococcota bacterium | reverse complement strand
TCGCCATTGATATCCCAGACCTCGAAATCGGTCTTGCCCTCGCTGACCCGCCACGCGGTCCACTCGGGCGGCTCGGGCATCTCGCCCGGATCACCCGGGACCGACCTGGCAACCGCCCACGCGTAGGTTCGCCTTGGTAAGCCGTTACCTCACCAACAAGCTGATGGGACGCAGGCTCATCCTCAGGTGATAGCTTCCATGGAGAGGCCATCTTTTCCCACTCTGTCCGCAGACAGCGTGGTCTTATGCGGTATTAGCTTTCCTTTCGGAAAGTTGTCCCCCGCCCGAGGGTAGATTACCTACGCGTTACTCACCCGTGCGCCGCTTTACTCACTCCGAAGAGCTTTCTCGCTCGACTTGCATGTGTTAGGCCCGCCGCTAACGTTCGCTCTGAGCCAGGATCAAACTCTCCAGTTGAAACTTTTGAGCTTTTTTCCTGCACGGAAACGAAACGTTCGTTGTTCGTTTACGCTTGGATACGGTTCGTTGAGTTCGAACCAATCAAAGTTGCCAGCTCCGAAGAGCTAACAAAATTGACGGATTCGGACCCGCATCACATTTGGTATGATGAGCTCCGATTCAGTTTTCAACGTCCGAGCCATCCGCCGTAGCGGGTTGCGACTCGGGTCGCAAAAGGGATCGGCACTTTAGTCAATGCCGACGAACCCGTCAAGGGTTCCTTGACCCGCCGAGGAGCCAGTCGCTCTTCGGGGAGGGCCGCGCAACGTAGCGCGTCCCTCGGTGGGTGCAAGCTTTTTTTTCAACCCCTTCGAAGACTTGAGGAGGACCTCAGCGGCCCCGAAGGGACGCGATGTCTAGCATTGGGGGAGGGGGAGTCAAACTTGTGGCGAACGATTCTTCGGAAATCCGCGTTTGGTGACAGGAGTGGCGCATCCGAGCCCCGATGTATGATCGGATGCGACACGTTTTAGGCGAGCGGAAGGACCCACGCGTCGTCGCCTGAACGAAGCGACAGGTGGTCCAGCACCTCCTGCGCAACCACATAGGCCGATCCATCCCAGTCCGCGGGCACGGCGAGGGCCACAAACCAGGGCGGCCCCTCGAAGGTTCGGCCCACGAGTACCCGTTTTCCGGAGGGCTCGCCCGCGATCAGGGGGCGCGTACCAGCCTGGTTGATCAGGGTGACTTCGTCGGTTTTTGCGGCGAAATGAGGTCCCCCGTCAAAGGGATCGACGCGATCGACGTAGCGAAAGCCGATTCTCCGAAGAAGCTTCTCGACGCCTCGGGTCTGGGGACCAACCTGCCCGATCACCTCTTGGGCCCCGGGCGCGAGGAGGGAACCGTAGATATCCCCAGGAGGAAAGAGGCCTCGGATGAACTCCTTGTTCTTCCGGGAGAGTCGATCCGCGTCGCGGTAGCTCATGTCCGTGAAGTGCCGCCCGACGGCTTCCCAGAGAAGACTGGTTCCATCGGGCTCGAGGGGCGGCATGAGCTCCGCGAGGACGTAGTTCTGGTAATCGCTTCGCCTCATCGCGATGAAAAGAAAGCGGACGTAGGAGATCTGCATGCCGAGTTTGGCGCCTGCGCGGCGGTACTCGGGGTGCATGACGAGGCCCCCGATCTCGGTCGGGCCATCGTAGGAGTAACCAATTTTCAACACTTTATGGATGAAGTGGCGGTCGATCGTCGAGCTGTAGCGCTCCTCCTCGCGGACGTGAAAGAAGATGTAGGGGGCGTCGCGATGACCGAGCTGGGCGACGATCATGGAACTTCCGACTGCCCGCTTCTCCTCGAGATCGCGGAGCACGAAAACGTGTCGGCGCCGGGTCGGGTCGGCGATCGCCCCGCTGAAGGAGTCGTCCGAATGCTGGATAATCGGCGCCATCTCCTTGGGATCATTGGGGAGATTCACTGAGTCGAGGAACGCCGCGAGGTCGAGAAGGTCGTCCTGGTCGCGCTCTGTGACCGCCCGAATCTCGTAGCGGATGGCCATCAGAAGGTCTTTTCCGAGTCGATGAGGATCGTAATGGGGCCCCAGACCTCCCCTTTGACGTTCATCATCGCCTGAAATCGGCCCGTCTCGACGTGAAGGCCGCGATCTCGGAGTCCTTGGACGACCTGCTCGTACCGGGCTCTCGCCTCGTCTGGAGGCGCTGCGGCGGTAAAGGAGGGCCGCCGCCCCTTTCGGACGTCGCCGTAGAGGGTGAACTGGCTGACGACCAGCACCGAGCCGCCGACGTCCTCCACGGAGCGGGACATCTTGCCCTGGTCGTCCTCGAAGATCCGGAGGCCGGCGAGTTTGCGCACCACAAGCTCGACGTCTTTGTCGCCGTCGCCCTTGCCGGCGCCGAGATAGACGAGGAGGCCCCGTTCGATGGAGCCGACCACTTCGCCGTCCACGACGACGGAGGCCCGATGCACCCGCTGTGCGACCGCCCGCACAGGTAGGGTCCTACCACGCCTGGATCCGCTCGGGAACCACGCCGAGTTTCGCTTCCCCACGAACTGTGACAATCCCTAGGGATGAAGCCCACAGTCGGACTCACCGGAGGGATCGCGTCCGGAAAGAGCACCGTTGCGCGGATGTTCGGTGAGCTGGGGATTCCGATTGTGGACGCCGACCAGCTCGCGCGGGACGTGGTTGCCGTGGGCACGCCGGGTTTGAAGAAGATCACGGAGGCGTTCGGCACGGACTACCTGACGGAGGATGGGACACTCGACCGGGCGAAGATGGGGTCGCTCGTCTTCGGGGACGAGGACGCGCGGAAGCGGCTCAACGCGATCGTGCATCCGCTGATCGCGCAGGCGGGGATGCAGGCGCTGCAGTCTCTCGCCGACCATCCGGCGCCCTACCGGATCTATGAAGCGGCGCTTCTGGTCGAAAACAAGATCCACCGCATGTTTCCCACGCTCATCGTGGTGGCGGTCGACCCATCGACGCAGCTGACCCGCTTGATGGAGCGCGACGGGTTTTCCCGGGAGGAGGCAGAGGCGCGGATCGCGAGTCAGATGCCGCTCGAGGAGAAGACGGCGGTTGCGGATCACGTGATCGACAACGGCGGCTCTCCCGAAGAAACGCGCGCGCAGGTCGAGGCGATCCATCAAACGCTGCGAGGCGACGCGTGACGGTTCTGGTAACCGGATACCCGTCGAGCTTTCTCGCGCGACGCGTGGCGGACCTTCTCCTCTCGCAGGGAAAGACCGTGCGCTGCGTCGTGCAGCGCAAACACATGGAGGACGCAGAGGCGCACCGAAACGCACTCGACGACCCTGCGCGGCTGGAACTGATCGAGGGCGATGTCGCTTCGCTCGATCTCGGTCTTTCGGGGGCGGAGTTCAACGCGCTCGCCAGCGAGGTCGAAGTGATTCATCACTGCGCGGCGGTCACCTACCTCGGAGCCGATCGTCGCCTCGCCGAGCAAACGAATATCGGGGGCGCTCGCGAGATCTTGGAGCTCGCCGAGGCAGGCCATGGAACCTTCCAGCGACTCGTCTTTTGGTCGAGCGCTCTCGTCTCCGGCGCGCGAAAAGGACGTGTCCTTGAGGAAGAGCTCGGCGACGGCCCATTTCGCAACGCGGTCGACGAGACGCGCATGCGGGCAGAGCGAATCGTGCGCGACGCGATGGACCACGTGCCGACGACGATCCTTCGCCCGTCGATCGTGGTGGGCGACTCCCAGACCGGAGAGATCGATCGCCTGGAAGGCCCCTACCTTCTTGTGCTGCTGATGCTCAACGCGCCTCAGGATCTACGGATGCCAATGCCGGGACGCGGCGACGCACCACTGAACCTGGTGCCCATCGACTTTGTGGTGCGCGCCGGACTGACGATCGCCGAACACCCCGAGGCGGTTGGGCAGGCCTTTCACATTGTGGACCCAGCGCCGCGTTCCGCCCGCCAGGTGTTCGAACTCATCGCGGAGGCGGCGGGGCGAGCGGTTCCCCGAGGCTACGTGCCGACAAGTTTTGCGACGGCACTGATGCGCACGCCGGGGCTCGAGCGTTTTGCCAACGTCCCACGAACGTTTCTCGAACAGCTGACGACGGACGTCGTGTGGGACGCCCGGCGCGCGGAACCAATCCTTCGGGATGCAAAGATTCGCGGACTTCAACGAATACGTGAGCACCATGGTGGAGTACGTTCGGCAACAGAGCTAAGCGGTTCTTGCACGACCCACGTATCGTTCATTTCTTGGGGAACCCCGCGCCGTTTTTCGGCGCCCAAGGACCATCTTTGGAACGGCCGGTCGCTTCGCGGGGGGGATGCTTCCATCATGCGGTTGGTGCATGGGAGAGGACCAATTTAGAGGTTCGGTATCGCGCTGGCGTTGCGTGTCTGCGGCGGTGGTCGAAGCTCTCACGACAACAGCGCACCGGACGC
>JBCCZL010000759.1:0-4356 GCA_039187775.1 Myxococcota bacterium | reverse complement strand
GGCCCGCGTCGATGGCTTCGCGAACGATCCGCACGAGCGAGATCCACTGGCTCACATAGTCTTCACCGCGATGAAGCCGAAGAGAGAGGCGCTCGGTGATCTCATCGGGCGTGCCTTCGCGAACGACCAGGACCCGTGAGGCATCGAACCGGTCCTTGAGCTCTTCGAGGCTCGCCTCGGGCCATCCGGTTGCGCCAAGGTCGTCGAGCGGCCGACCGCCGAGGTTTGCCAAGAGGAGATGGTCTTCCTTGTCGACAACGAACACGAGGGTGCCGAGCGAAGGGGTGTCGCTCTCGAATAGCGAGACGAGGTTCGTCCAGGAGCGGACGTCGAATCCTTCGAAGCGGAGGTGAGGACTGATCACGAGGCGCGTCTCCGAGCACGAGGAGGACGGCGGCTTTGTCCGCGGGCCGTCTTCAGGGGTTCGACCAGGAACATTCGACAGCGCCGGGCCCCGATATCGATCGCCACGTCGGTGTCCCCCTCGAAGCGTTCGTTGTTGAAGAGGTCCGTAAACACGCTTGCCGCGGGAAGGCTGACCTGGGCCGACCTCCGCTCGTCACCGGGGTTGAGGAGAAAGGCCACCCGCGGGCCGACCTGGTCCTCATGGATGGTGATCTCGAGCGGCGACGGAGTGACGCGAAATGACGGCTCGAGGTCGAGCTCGTCGATAAGGGCACGAAGCTCGGACGCCAGTGCTGGCCCGTCGATTCGACTGAAGCGGCGGCTGTTTTTGGGCACCTCGAATAGATGGGGCTGGAGCTTGTCGTCGAGCTCCGGCATGTGAGGACCATACCCGACCATCGCGCCCTCCTGGGAGCGACTCGCGATCGCCTTCCATCGAGCGGAGGCGGCGAATTCAAAGGACGGAGTAAGGAGGAGCCGGTACGGCTCGAGCCGGCTCGGCGCAGCTTCCGAGTCGACGTAGACATAGGGCACGCCGAGCTCGGTTAGCACTTCCGCCACCCCGCTGAGGAACTTCCACCAGTCGGTCTGAATCGGCTGGCGGAATCCGAGGTTGTCGCGTCGGCAACCATCTACCGGAGAGCCGCCCATCGCTTCCACCGCGGAGGGGCTGTACACACCTCCGAATAGGTGGGTGGCTCGCGACAGCCGCTGGTACTCCCGGGGAATTAGCAGGGCGACCTCGGCCTTGCGCTCGAGCTCGTGAAACGCGGTCTCGCGGAGTCGGTGAATCAGCGTCTTCCACTGTGCAGCCTCGAGGCGCGGCATCCCCTGAGCATCGATGGGGGCACCGAACCACCGATCCCGATCCACGGCCATGTACAGGTTGAATCCTCGGAGCCCGTACGCACACGCGCACATCGCGCAGTAGAACGAGTCGGCGTGGGTGAGCGGGGTAAACCACGGCGGCGCTCCAATGCCGAGCTCCGGCGAATAGGGGATGTTTGTCGTCCCGGCGAGATAGAGGGTGCGTCGCTTGATCGTGTCGTGCTCGCGGGCCGGGTGGTAGTAGTCCATCCCTACGACGTCCACCGTCTTTTCGAGCCCGGGGATGCTCACGGGAAGCCCTCCATCGCCGAGGGACACGTTGTGCACCGTGGGCAAGGGGTCTTCACTCTTCGGTCGAAGGCCGGCACCCTCCATCCGGGCGCGGAGATCGGTGAGGGCGTGCTCGATCATCTCCTCCTGATAGAGGGCCCAATCGAGGTGCGGCACCAGGGGGTCGCTTGGATCGAACTGCTCCGGCGGGTCGATATCCGCCCAGCTCTTTGCGGTATGGCGATACCGTTCGCGCGCGGCTTCGATGGTCCCATAGCGGTCCTCGAGAAAGCGTCGATAAAGAGCGAGCGAATCCGGATGGTAGTCCTGGTCGTAGGGACCGTTCCGAAAGTAATAGGCCGCTTCGTTGTCGACCTGAAGAAGCACCACCGGGCCATCGGGATAGAGTCGGCCATCGAGGGCCGCCGCCACCGCCCGATACCAGTTGCCGGTTTCTTCGGCGAAGCGTGTGCTCGCGTAGCTCGGCACCGGAAACATTTGGGGCGGCCAGGGGATGATGACCGGGTTTTGCTTCGATGAGCGGGCCTGGCAGGCGCGGTCGTAGACCACCCGCTCGGGAAGCCCAAAGAAGGTCATCTCTGCGTTGATGTGCGGGCCGGGTCGAACAAACGCGTACAGTCCGATCTCCCGCGCGAGGTCGAGAAACCGCCCGACGGCGAGGCGGGGGTTTTTTTCACCGAAGTCGAAGGTCCCCGCGCTCTTTTCGTGCACGCCCCACGGAATGTAGGTTTCGACCATCGGGAGGCCGAGGTTTTGGATCTGCTGAAGTGCCGGCCGCCAGCTTCCTGGATCGAGGCGCCAGTAATGGACCGCCCCCGAACAGAGCGGCACGGTTTCGGTGCCGATCTCTAAGCCACGGCGCCCGACACCGACACGGTGGCCGCGCGGCGCGGTGGTTCTTCGCGCACGAGATGAGGGGTTTTTTTCGGTCACATCAGCCTGCCGGGCGACGAAGCCTACCCCTCAATCGCGCCGAGTCGAACGTGTTGCCCCACCTTTCGGTCACCCTTTGGAATTATTGGCATTTTTCTCTCTCGGAGTCCGGTCAGCGAATCGCTCGTGAGAGGCCGAATCCAAGCGCGCCGAGGAGTAGGCACACGAGCACCGTGGCCCCGCCATAGGCGAGCGCTCGACTCGGCCCTTCGTCTTCGAGGAGCGCGAGCGTCTCGTAGTTGAAACTCGAGTAGGTGGTGAAGCCGCCAAGAACACCGACGACGAACAGCATGCGAAGCGGGTCGTCTTCGCGGCCCGCGAAAAACGGCATCACCACCCCGATCGCAAAGGAGCCGATCGCGTTCACCACGAACGTTCCGAAAGGCCAACCGCTGCCAAACCAGCTCGCCAGCGCGAGGCTGATGCCATAGCGAAGGGTGCTCCCCATCGCCCCCCCCAACGCTACCCACAGAAACGCCACCGTCCGGCCAAGCCCTCAGCGCTTTCCCGCTTCCGCGAGTGCATCGACCACGGGGGCGAGGTCTTTGATGCCCTCGAGCACGTAGCTATTGCCGTCGAAGGTCGACTCCAGCGCTTGCGCGATGATCTTCTTCTTCGGCTCCTGACCTTGGAGTCGGTCCGAGAGAATGCCGATCGCTTCCCGGTCACAATAGAAGTCGCCGGCGATTCGCGCGCCTTCGATGCGATCGTCGTCGTCGAGACGGATTCCCCCGGAAACGAAACCGATGGGGATCTCGCGCGGACGAGACCACACCATCGGAGGCCGACCGGGAAGCGTCGATTCGACGTCTTCGCTTTCGAGAAACGCCTCCGCAAGATCCCCGCCGACGACAAACGTCGAAGCCTCGCAGTCCTTCGCCGCCTCCCGTTCTTCATCGCTGAGCGAGCTCTGATCGAGCTCAAGCTCTCCTTCAAACCGATCGAGGTGCCCTTCGGCGATCGCGCGAATGAGCTCGGTGACGGGTTTCTCCTCTTCCCAGGCTTCGGTCAGCTGGATCGGTTCCTTGCCACCGAAGGGCGCCTCCTTCGGCTCGGGATAGCCGATCAGCGCGGGGTCCGGCGCGAAGTTCCGGCTTGCACCGATGAAGAACTCCAAGAGCACCGCTCCATCGTTCCGATCCCAGCCGACGAGGCCTGCGGGCCGTCGACTCACCGAGATCCACTGGCGGCCAAAGTAGTGCGCTTGCAGCCCCGTGAGGGCGAGGCCGCCGAGCACCCCGCGAACATTTCGGTTGAGGAGTCGGTCCCGCGGACAGTCGGTGAGCACCGAGCCGTGCCGGAGGCAGAGGGCCACATATACGATGCCGCGACCGAGCATCGCCGCGGGTCCTCCGCTCTGGCGCCGAATCGCACGAAGACCTCGGTCCTCGAGCGCCGTAGCGTGGACCGCGTCGTCGGCGCGCTGATGACGGCCGAGGACCAGGGCATCGCCTTTGATGGAGGCGCCGTAGAGGATGACGGGGGCGCCTTCGTCGCGAACCCGGTCGAAGAGGTAGTGGCCGGTGGCGAGGGCCCGCACCGGGGTGGCATCCGTCTCGATAATCCAGCGTATCTGCATGGTGTGTCCGCGTCGCTTCGCTGGCCGGGGGTGTAGCGGTCCGTTCCTCCGTCGGCCAGCCTCTGTTCGCGCTTCTCCTCGTCGATGTTCCCGAACTCTATCCGCGCCGATTGCGGCGTCGCTCCCGCCAGGCGAGCACCGCGGAGTGGATGGTCGTCCAGCATAGCGATGCCGCGAGAAAGGCAAAGCCGAAGATGTACTCCTCGCCGGCGAAGAGCATCGCGCTCGCAATGAGCATGGACCCCACCAGGAGTCCACTGAACACGCGTCGGCCGAGCTGGTCGCTCACCGCGGGAAGACCCGGATCGGAGACCCGAATC
>JBCCZL010000758.1:0-4357 GCA_039187775.1 Myxococcota bacterium | reverse complement strand
GCGCTCGGATCGCTGGACAAGGCCTTGACTTACTATGAGCAACGTTCTCAATTGGGTGAAGAACTCTATGCGGCCTATCCGAACAATGTCTCTTTTAAAAACGGGCTGGCCATCTCCTATTCAAAACTCGGGGAAACCCACAGCGCGCTCGGATCGCTGGACAAGGCCTTGACGTTTGGCCCGGGCCATGGCGCCCACACGATCACGAGTGGGCTCGAGGGCGCATGGACGACCGCTCCCGCGAAGTGGGACCACAACTACTTTGAAAATCTCTTCAGCTACGAGTGGGAACTGACCAAGAGCCCGGCGGGCGCATCGCAATGGACCCCGAGGGACTCGGCGGCCTCGGGTACCGTGCCTGACGCCCACGATCCTTCGAGGACCCACGCGCCGATGATGCTCACGACAGATCTCGCGCTACGGGTCGACCCGGTCTACGCGCCGATCTCCAAGCGGTTCCACGAGAACCCAGATCAGTTTGCCGAGGCGTTTGCCCACGCCTGGTACAAGCTGACGCATCGAGACATGGGCCCGCGCTCGAGGTGCCTCGGCCCCCTCGTGCCCCCGGAAGCGCTGCTGTGGCAGGACCCGATTCCCGAGGTGGCGCACGAGTTGATCCGTGCATCGGATATCACCAACCTCAAGAGCAAGATCCTCGCGTCGGGGCTCTCCGTGTCTCAGCTTGTCACCACGGCGTGGGCTTCGGCGGCCACGTTCCGCACCACCGACAAGCGCGGCGGCGCCAACGGGGCCCGACTTCGCCTTGCCCCGCAGAAAGACTGGGACGTCAACCAGCCGACGGAGCTCGACAAGGTAATTCAGAAGCTCGATGGGATTCGAAGTGAGTTCAACGGCGCCCAGTCGAACGGCAAGCAGGTGTCGCTCGCGGATCTGATCGTGCTCGGAGGCTGCGCGGCGGTCGAGCAAGCGGCCAAGCAGGCGGGGCACGAGGTCGAGGTGCCGTTTTCAGCGGGCCGAGGCGATGCCATTCAGGAGCAGACCGACGTGGAGTCCTTCGCGGTCCTCGAGCCAAAGGCGGACGGTTTCCGGAACTACCTGACGGCCGGAGACCCTCGATCCGCCGAAGAGCTCCTCGTGGATCGGGCGCAGATGTTGTCGCTGTCCGCGCCGGAGATGACGGTGCTGGTCGGCGGAATGCGCGTCCTGGGTGCGAACCACGGCCAGTCCGCACATGGGGTATTCACGAGTCGGCCCGAGACGCTGACCACCGACTTCTTTGTCCAGCTCCTCGACATGAACACGAAGTGGGAGCCGGTGGAGGGTGGAGACACGTTCGAAGGTCGCGACCGAGCGAGTGGTGAAGTGAAGTGGACCGGCACTCGGGTCGACCTGGTGTTCGGATCGAACTCGCAGCTCCGCGCGATCGCCGAGGTCTATGCCTCCGACGATTCGCAGGAGACGTTTGTGCACGATTTTGTCGCGGCGTGGAACAAGGTGATGAATCTTGACCGATTCGACCTTGCCTGAGGTTCAACCCGCCTGAGGTTCAACCCGCCTGAGGTCGACGTCACCCGACATCGACCTCCTTGCTGGTCGATTAGCCGTCGACGCCCCGGAGAAACGCGAACTGCGCGCCTTCGCCGGCCCTCAGACGAGCCACTCGACTTGTCGGTTAGAACCGAGCGCCCGCAAACAGGGACGGCCACTGTCGTACGGTGGTGTCACTACCTGACAATGCATCGATGGTGTCGAAGCTCAGGTCGTTGGCGTCGTCGTCGATTCCGACGAACACGTTGTAGGCGCCTCCGGCGATCAGCGTGACCGGTCCGAGATCGAACCCGATGGTGAGCCGAGCCTGATTCAGCAGGCTCATGTCGGCGTTGACGTCGCTCCCGATCCGGGGCGCGTGGAGTGCCACGAGATCCAGGTCGAGGGTTCCCCCTTCGAACAGTTGGACCCGCGCCCCGAAGCCGAGACCGGCGAACAGTCGCTGACCGTTGACCGGCTTGGCGCCGACCACCAGAAGGCTATGAAAGGTGCCGCCTCCGTGGCGAAGGGCGGCCATGACCGAGAGGTTCGATTCGCCCCACACCTCGACCTCGGTCCGACCCCGGCCATGAATGTTCACGAGTCCCACGGACGCATCCGATTGATCGGTCGCGACGTTGACGATGCCGATCTGGGCGCCCCGCACGCGCCGTCCGATGTTCACGACCCCAAGCTGCACGCCCTGGACATCGCCGGCGACGTTCACCGGTCCGAGCTGCGCGCCATCCACCGCACCGGTGGCGATGTTCGCGCCCCCGGTGAGCTGAAGGCCGTCGATCCCCTGTGCGGCAACATTGATCCCTCCCGACAGCTGTGCGCCTCGGACTCTCCCCGCGGCCACCGCCACGCTTCCGGCTCCCTGTACGCCCTCGACGGGGCCGGCACTCACCGCCACCCCGCCCGCACCCTGCGCGCCGTGGACTGCCTTGGCCACACTCACGCCGCCCGCAAGCTGAGCCCCGTGCACTTCTCCGGCGACCGTGACCCCGCCGGCGAGCTGAGCCCCCGATACTCGGCCCGTCCGGATTTCCACCGCCCCCGCGCCAGCCAGGCCGTCGACCTCGCCGCCAAGCCCCACCGCGGCGTGAAGCGCGACGGTGTGGGAGTAGCGGGTGCCGAAGACAAAGTCGCTGCTGAGGACCGGAGCGATACCGATCGCCACCGCCCTCCGCGAGTAGCGGTCGTCCCGAGGTTCGCTCGGTGGAGCGGGGACGGGATCGGTGGGGCCGGTCAGGTTTAGCGCCGGGTCGACCGGCCGGGCGATCGGCGCGGGTGGCGGACTTTCTTCCGGCGCCGCTTCCGCGGGCTGAATCGTGGCTTGCCCATCCGGGCCGAGCAGGGAGGCGAGAAGCTCGTCCGCCTGCCGCCGGGCGACATTGCCGGCGAGGAGGGCGACCGCTTCGATGGTGGCGGCGGATTCTCGCGGAAGCGCGATGGTGCGATGGACGGGATCGCGACCTCGGGTCAGGAATCGGACCTTCACGGTCCGATCCTGAAAGGTCACCTCGAGCAATCCGTCGTGCGGCTCGATGGGGCTCACCAGTTCGACCTGGAGCTCCCGCTCGATGGCCCTTCGAAGAAGCTCGAAATCCACCGGAGGGTCCGATGACACCACGAAGCCGAACCGATCGGCGGCGGAAAGAGTGACTTCGGCTCCGGCGTCTTGGGCGTCTGCGCTCCCGCTGGCCATCGCAAGGAAGGCGCCGATGACAATCATCGATTTCATGTCCGCAGAGTCCCCGGTGCCCGCAAGAACGTTCACTGAATATGGCGGTTTCTCGCACCTGGCGCCACTTCTCACGTCTCAGAAAAAAGAATGAACGGTCTCGCCATCGCCGGGTACACCTCTACCGTGGTGGCCATCAGCCTGAGCCAGCAAACCGCAGGTGAGTCGTCGGCGAGCGAAGGGGTATTCGCGATGAGCGAGGAGACCCTCGTCCTGCGCCTTCGCCGGGGCGAGCCAGCCGCGGTTTCGGAGTGCTACGACCGGCACCATCGGATGGTGCGCGCCTGTGCGAAGCGCCTCATCGGGGACTTCGATCTGGCCGAAGATGTGGTGCACGAGGTGTTCGTGGCCGTCCCCAAGGCGGTGCGGCGGTTTCGCGGCGAGGCCCCGCTTCGGACGTTCCTCCTTGCCATCACGGTGCGCCGGGCGAAAAAGGCGATCCGCTCGGCCGCTCGACGGCGTCGCGCGATGGAGCGGCTCGCCGCGCAACCCGAGCCGAACGGCACCACCCCCGAGGCGCTGGCGATTCAACGGGAACTCGTGGTTGCGCTTCAGCGAGCGCTCGACGGCTTGCCCCATGCGCAGCGGGTAGCGTTCGTGCTCTGCGACGTGGAGCAGCGGACGGCGGCGGAGGCCGCGCGGATCGTGGATGCGCCGGAAGCGACGGTGCGTACCCGCCTGTTTCACGCGCGGCGAAAGCTCCGCAGCTCCCTCTCCAAGCGGGGGGTCCGATGACGGATCCGCTTTCGAAAGCCACCGCCGCGTTTCGTGCGCTCGACGAGGATGGAACCGAGGAGCCCCACGGTGCGGCGACGCGTGCGCGGGTGATTCGAACGCTTCGACGACGTCGGCAAAGGCGAACCGCCGGTGGCGTCTGCTTTGCGCTCTTCCTTGTGTTCAGCGGTTCGACGGCGTGGGCCTGGACGACGGGGCGGCTTGCCAAGTTGCTTCCATTCACCGCGCTCGCATCGGGATCGACGGAGCCCGAAGGCGAATCGGGGGTCCCGCGTCGTGGACCGAGGGTCGCGTTGCCCGAGCCGGAGCCAACCGTCGAGGCTGCGGTTGAAGAGGCTGCGGTCGAAGAGGCTGCGGTCGAAGAGGCTGCGGTCGAAGAGGCTGCGG
>JBCCZL010000757.1:0-4372 GCA_039187775.1 Myxococcota bacterium | reverse complement strand
GTGGCTATCGATCACGTGCTACGACGTCCTGGGCGCTCCGGGCACTCACGATTGCGCATCCCTCGGTTGCGGCGATGATCCCCGGTCCGACGTCGCACCCCGCCGATGCGGTGGCGCCAGGCGAAGGAGCCACCTTCGCCCGCCACCGTCACCTGCCGGGGTCTCGGGTCACGGCTGAGCGGTGCCACCTGCCGGAACAGCCTCGACCCAGTCGACGAGCACGCGCGGGGCCGGAGTGTTTCCTGGGAGGATGCAGAACCGATCCTGTCGCTCGATGCGAACCCCGATCGGTTCCGAGGCCGGAGCAGGAAGGTTGACCACGATCTCCTGCCACTCCGAAGGTGCTTCCTGGATCTCCATCGTCACGAGCGATGTTTCCGCCTGCCCCGCCGAGAAGAGAAACCCGCCCCCTCGCACCCGCATGCGAATCCCCGCGATTTGGCCGCCGTCGGCAGACAGTCGCGCGTAAACTCCGTGGCCTACGGGAGCGCCGCAGTCCTCGTACTCCAACGAAATGCAGTCCGTGCAGCCCTCTGCTTCGGTGACCGCGCTAGCATTCCATGACTCGAATTCGCTCGGGTCGGCGAACTCGTGGCGAGCAAGGAGAGGACGATCCCCGTTCGCCTGGAGCTCCAGCGTGGACGGCGTGCTCGCGTTCCCACTCGGATCCGTCACCACGGGTGTCGTGAGCCGGAGCGTCAGGTCGCGCCAACCGTTCTCTGGTGGGAGGACGCGAAAGATCGACGCCGGCTCTTCATCCGCCTCCACGGATCCGACGCCGGCGAACGTGAGCTGACCGATCGGAACGGGCTCCGAGCTGCGGACGATGGCGGGCTGCCAGGGAGCAAGCGGGAAGTCCACGCCGGGTAGGGCGACCGCATGAGGCCCTCGAATCGCATCGTCTCGGGCTAAGATTCGGAGGTCGAGTTCGGGGGCGGTGACGTCGGCGGTGAACTGAAGCTGACCGGTTGCGGAGAAGGTGGTCCCGACGTCGCCCCGAAACACGCTCTCCCATCCCGTGAAGTCCAGGGTTGCCGGGATGCGCGGCACTCCGCTCTCCACGAGCACCGGAAGATCGAAGTCACCACTCAGCTCGTTGCCGGGGTTTCCGCCCAACAGTGCTTCCTCAAAGGTAAGGACGACCATCCCTTCTTCCAACGGTGCGTCCACTCGTTCGGAGCGCGTGCTCCATTGCGAGGTCAGGAGGGCGGCCAGCCGGCCTCCTTCGGCCACGAGCGAAAGCGTGAGCGTGTTGTTCTCCGCGGATGAGGCCTCGGGAAGGTCGAGAAGAGGGTCCTCACGGTCTTCCAGCTGAACATCGGCCACTCGCACTGTGTACGAGGCGGATGTGGCCAAGTAGTCGTTCGGGTCGGTTGTCTCCGAGCTGCATCCGATCCCGGCGCAGGAAATCGAAAGTAGAAGTAAACTGTAAAGAAATCGCATGAACTGCCTCCTTCACAGAGGCAGAGCAGGGGCTGTGCCACGCGATATTCGCGAGGCCTGCGGGCGACGGCTGAGCCAACGTGCGTCATCGCAGGTGGGTCGGGTCTTGCGCGATCCGCCCCTCGTCATACCTGAAATGCGCAAGGGGTTGGTATCGGCGTTAAAACGAAACGCCCGGACCCCGGAAGGGCCCGGACGCTTGCTTCATGCCGCTTCCAAGTCAGGCGGGGGGATGGGCGGACTCGCCCTTTTCTTTCTTTCCAGCATCGTCGCCGAGGCTTAGCTCGAGCTTGTCCGGCTCTTCCAAAGCGTTGGCGAGGACTTCGTCCATCTTGGTGACCGGGACGAACTCCAAGGTGTCCCGAATTTCCTGGGGCACCTCTTCGAGGTCGGCCATGCATCGCTCCGGAAGGATCACCCGCTTGATGCCGGCGCGATGCGCAGCGAGGACCTTCTCCTTCACGCCGCCGACGGGGAGCACGCGGCCCCGAAGGGTGATCTCACCGGTCATCGCGACGTCGTGACGAATGCAGATTCCCGTCAGGAGACTCACCAGCGCGCTCATCATCGTCACTCCGGCGCTCGGGCCGTCCTTGGGCATCGCCCCCGCCGGAATGTGGATGTGGATGTCGCTCTTCTCGAGGAAGTCCTCGGGAAGATGGAACTGGTCGGACTTCGTTCGGACGTAGCTGAGAGCTGCCTGCGCCGACTCCTTCATGACGTCGCCGAGCTGCCCGGTGAGCTGAAGCTTGCCCGTGCCATGCATTCGGGTGGCTTCGATGAAGAGGATTTCGCCGCCCACCGACGTCCAGGCGAGACCGGTTGCGACGCCTGGTTCGGCCGTCCGCTCTGCGACTTCGGAGGTGAAGCGGGGGGGACCAAGGTAGGGGCGAAGGCTGTCTTCGTCCCCGAGGGTCCAGGGACCGGTTTCGCCTTCGGCGACCTTCACCGCAATCCCGCGAATCGCGCTCGCGACCTGTCGCTCGAGGTTTCGAACGCCCGCCTCCCGGGTGTAGTGGTCGATGATCGACTCGATCGCTTCGTCCTCCATCGTGAGCACGCTGTTTTCGAGGCCGTGCTCCTCGAGCTGCTTCGGAAAGAGGTGGTGGCGTGCGATGTCGAGCTTTTCCTTCCGGGTGTAGCCGGGGATCTCGATGATCTCCATCCGGTCGCGAAGCGGCGCCGGAATCGTGTCGCCGACATTCGCGGTGGCGATGAACATCACCTTCGAGAGGTCGTAGGGGATCTCCAGATAGTGATCGCTGAAGGTGTCGTTCTGCTCGGGGTCGAGCACCTCGAGCAGCGCCGCCGCGGGGTCGCCGCGGAAGTCGTGCCCGATCTTGTCGATCTCATCGAGCATGAACACCGGATTGATCGTCGATGCCTTCTTCATGCCCTGGATGACCTGTCCGGGAAGGGCGCCGACGTAAGTGCGTCGGTGGCCCCGAATCGCCGCTTCGTCGTGCACGCCGCCAAGGCTGATGCGATGGAATCGCCGGCCGAGAGCCCGGGCGACCGAGCGACCGAGCGACGTCTTACCAACGCCGGGCGGGCCGATGAGACAGAGGATGGGGCCCTTCTTGTCCTTCTTGAGCTTTCGCACCGCGAGGTACTCGACGATGCGCTTTTTGACCTTCTCGAGACCCGAGTGGTCTTCGTCGAGCACTCGACGGACCGCACCGATATCGAGATTGTCGGTGGTTTCCTTCGACCACGGAATGTCGAGAATCCAGTCGATGTACGTTCGGACCACCGTGTACTCGGCCGATCCCACCTGCATCGCGCGAAGACGCTTGAGCTGTTTCCGGGCGACCTTGTCCGCTTCGGAGGGCAGGTCCGCCTTGGTGATCCGCTCTTCGAGGGCGTCGAGGTCGCCCTGGTCGCCGTCTTCTTCGCCGAGCTCTTCCTTGATCGCCTTGAGCTGCTGGCGAAGCACGTACTCGCGCTGGTTCTTGCCCATCTCCTCTTTGATCTGGGAGTTGATGCGCTCGCGCATCTTGAGGATCTCGAGCTGACGGGTGAGAAGCCGGAGTACCTTTCGAATGCGCTCCTTCGGGTCGATCGTCTCGAGCAACTGGGCCTTCTCGTCGACCGGCGCGTCGAGGTTGGCGGCGACCAGGTCGGCCAGTTGCCCCGGCTCCTGAATCGAGTCGATGAGAGAGCTCGCCTCGCGGGGAAGCTCCGGCATGAGCTGGATCACCTGCTTCGCGACATCGCGCAGGCTCATCGAGAGCGCCTCGGCTTCCACATCGTCGGCGCGAGGTTCATCGAGGCGCGAGATGCGGGCCTTGAGGTACGGGGTCTCGGTCTGCACGTGCTCCATGCGGATGCGGCTCAGGCCCTGAAGAATCAAGCTGTAGTTGCCGGAGCTATGCTTTAGCGCCTTGAGCACGCGCGCGGCGACGCCCACTGGATAGAGGTCCGACTGCTTGGGGTCGTCGGTGGCCGGGTCGCGTTGGGCAAAGATGGCGATCACCGGCTGGTTGAGGTTCTCGATGTCCTCCACGAGCGCGACCGACTTCTCGCGCCCGACGTCGAAGGGCGCCACCGCTCCGGGGAACAGGACTGCGTTCCGAATGGGCAGCACCGGCAGCTCGTCGTCGAAATCGACTTCCGACTCGTCGACGGGCGGCGGTGTGAGATTTTCGTCTTCGTTCGCCATGGCTATCTGGTCCTTTTCGCCACTCACTCCACGAAAGGAGTCGTGTCGATCGGTCGGAACATAGCAGTGCTACGCGAATGCGGACAATGGGAACAAAGAGAAAGGAGTATACCCCTTGGCATTGTTCCAGTTGCGCCCTAACTCTTTGCCGGAGCGGGGCTTTTCGCTTCAAAGCGGCCCACCTGCGAGCGCGGCTGCATCTGCCCCCACATCGCCCCAGGGCGACGGCCTTCGGGGGTCCTAGGAGCGGACTCGGTTGCGGCCGGC
>JBCCZL010000756.1:0-4394 GCA_039187775.1 Myxococcota bacterium | reverse complement strand
GCGAGCCGCTCCGCATCGGCCTCGGTCTGCCGTTGGACCAAGTCGACCTGGCATCCAAGACCTGCCATCACGAGACCGACGCCACCTATCCAAAGGAGCCAATCTGCGCGCGACATACGGAGCCTCATGCTTGCTCGTTGGCGGACCGCTCGACGTGGTCCTCCCTTGAATCGACCGGCATGGACCGAACCGGTATGGACCGAACCCGAAAGGAACTTCGGGCGGGTGTCATCAGTTGACCGAGAAGCTGAACCGAGCGCCCATCCGCGGCGCGGGAAAGCTTGGGAAGCGTACGTTGCGAACCCGGCTCGCAATGCACGAACGAAACTGCGGGCTTCCCTGACGGGTACTCGCGCCAAGGACCTGCCCACTTCCGGCGATCGCGAGGTCGATCTGCACCGTGCCAAGGGACCCGCCTCGGCGAAGCTCCTGCGACACGCAGCCGAAGAACGAGTTGATGTGCCGGTTCATGACGCCGGCGACATCGCCGCTCGTCAGCTGTCGTTCCCCGCCGCCCATCGAGAGGTCGCCGAGATTGACTGCGCGCTCCATCGCCTCTTCGTACGAGAGGTTTCCGCCCATGCCGCCGCCGCCTCCGCCCATGCCACCGCCTCGCATCCCGCGGCCGCCTCGGCGGCGAGGCTCGGGAAGAATGCCCGCGCTTCCGGTGATCTCGATCTCCCCTCGGTCGAACAGATCGGCGCGCGCGTCGGTCGCCGCCTGAGGGTCGTCATCCGCGGACTGGAGCGTCACGAGAAAGACCGCAGTGACCACTGCGAGCACTCCCACGACGCCGGCGGCGATCACGAACTTGAGTGCGCTCGATGCCTTTTCGACTTTGTCGGCCCGGACGAGTTCGGCGTGCTGGGCCTGCTGCTCCTTCTTCAGTTCGAACTGGGCGAGGAACTCGCTGAACTCGGTAAACTCGCGGACCTTCTTCCGCTCACCGGTGTCCATATTGAGGAGGCCGTGATCTCCGAGGACCTCTCCTTTGAGGATCATGTTCACGAGCTCGCGCCCACTGAACGGTCCGTGATCGAGGTTGTCCTTCACCACCATCCAACGCGGCGCGTCGTTCTCGGTGATCTTCGACAGGAGATCCTTGAGGTCGACCTCCGCCGATGCGGCGGGGGGCGGTGCTTCCGCAACCGAGGGGCGAAACTCCTCATGGATCGACACTCGTGCTCCTACCGCCGGCGCGGCGGCGCCCGGTCGAGGAGCTTGCGCGGGGTCCTGGGCGGGCGGAGGGCTCTTGGGCGCTACCGCTCGAGTCCCCGTTCCGAAGAGAAAGTCCTGCTCAAACGGGGCGGGGTTCGTGGCATCGGCGAGGGGAGCGAGGGCGTCGCGCACCTGCTTCGGGTCGTCGAAGCGCGCGCCCGGATCGGCACCAAGGCAGCGAAAGAGCACCTGGTCGACGTCCTCGGATGCTTCGGGATGGACCTGAGACGGGGGGACGAAGCCGTCGGCCGGGGAGCGACCCGTGAGGAGTTCATAGAGCACCGCGCCCAACCCGAAGATGTCGCTCAACGGAGTCGCGTCGCTTCCGGCTTTGACTTCCGGGGCGAGCCGCGCCTGGTCCGCCGGATCGAACGCGCGCGCGCCGGCGACTGCGAGAAGAGCTCGGCCGACTCCGAAATCGCCGAGTTTCACTTTTCCATCGCGCGACACCCAGATGGCGGAGGGCCGAACCGCCCCATGGCAGGTGCCGGTGTGGGCCGCCCCGAGGGCGCTCGCGAGACCTTCGACAATGTGGAACGCACCGCGAAGCGATAGCGATCCTCCGGCTTCGACCCTTCGACGAATCAGCTCGTCGAGCGTGGCTCCGTCGACCCATTCGGCAGCGATGAACTGAGCGCCTCCCCCGGCGCTCCCGACTCCATAGGTAGCCGCGATGTTCCGATGATTGAGCTGGGCGGCGCTTCGGCAGTGCTGGCGCAGGATCTTCACGCCGTCGGGTTTCGGAACAAGGCCCGGCCGGAGCACTCGGAGCGCGATCGGCTTGCCGGTCTTTTGGTCACGGGCGGCCATCACCACGCCGGTCGCGTCCGCCGCGGCCTGCGACTCGACCTCGAAGCGGCCACCGACGACTTGTCCACGGGCGAGGCCAAAGCTCGGACTCTCGTTCATTGAACCTCGGGGGCAGGGCCGGGATGCACCATGAGGCGGACAGGGTATCGCCGCTCTGAATCCGGCTTCAAGCCCGTTGAGAAAACAGGGGCATTCCGCCGGCGGTAGGTTCGCTGCGGATGGACTATTGCATGTCGCTTGGGGCCGTTTCGCGGGTCTCGGCGGGGCGGCGTTCGAGTTGGAAGGTGGTGTGCACCGACCGGGGAGCATTGGGTACCTCGCGGGGAAAGCGGGCGCCGTCGAGTCGCGCCTCCACACACTGGCGGGCATCCTCCGACAGCCCCGATCCACTCGCTTCGACCCGGGTGACAATGCCGGCGCTGGATACAAATGCCAAGACAGAGATCTCGACAGTGGTCCGATCGAGTGTGGTGGGGATGCAGGCCCCCGGGTCCCCCATAAGCTGGCGAAGTTCGGCGGCGAGGTCCCGGGCCTCCGGCTCCGGGCGGACCGCCGAACTTGGTGGCGCGGTTGTCGTCACGGTCGGCGGTTCTGGGTCGCCTTGTTCGAGCGGCGCGCGTGGATCGTTCGTGCCAGTGCCGGTCGGCCCGACACCGCGCGGGGCCTCCGAGGTGGTCACGGTGCCAATGCCTCGACCCTCGGTGATCGGCGGCGCGTCGTCGCCACACCCCGCGAGCGCGAGGAGCAGGCCCGCCGCGGGCCAGGCGTTCACGCGCCGCTCTTTGCTGGCTCCAGCCGAACCTCGCGGTCCTCGAAGATCTTGCCGTTGAGTGAGTCGACGACCTGGTCAACCAGCTCGGAGCGTACTTGGATGAAGGTGTGCTTGTCTCGCACTCGAATCCGACCGATGTCGCCGCGCTCGATCGAGGCGGTGCTTCGAATGAATCGCGCCAGCTCGCCCGCGCGAGCCCCGTCGCGTCGGCCGACATTGAGATAGAGACGGGTCATGCCGTCGTCTTCCGAGCCTTCGGTCCGTGAGTCGCCCGCGGTCGCTTCCGGGGGAGTCGCCTCGGGAACCCGGGCGAAGGTGTCTGTGTCGACGGTCTCCTCGTCCACGCCGCCATCCGCTCGGTGATCTGCTCGCTCGTCTGGGCGACGGTTCGCGCTGTCATCCGTGCTGTCATCCGTGCTGTCATCCGCGCGTTGGTCACCGCGCGCCGGGCTCGGCGCACCGGTGCCGTTGCTGGCTTTACGTTTCGGCTCGGTGCGCTTTGGCCGCGATCTCCGGGCCTCCGCCTTAGCGGGGGGCTTGACCGGTTCCGGGCGCCGTGCCCGACGCATGGTGGCTGCCTGGTCGTCAACGTCCTCGCCCTGCGCGCCGAAGAAGCTTTGAAGTAGGCCCGCAAGGATTCGCTCGGCTGACGGATGCGTGAGGAGCCGTCTCGCCACCGCGAGGTCGAGCTCTCCCGGTTGTCCGCCAAACGCCGCCTGAAGGAGCACGATCCGATCGGCTTCGACTCGGGTTCTCGCTTCGCTCGCGCTCGGAAGGGTTCGCTCGACGGGGAAGATCTTGTACTGCAGGCGGAGGTAGTACAGCGCCCCCAGCTCCTGCGGACTGACCAGGGAGATCGCGGTTCCCGTTCGCCCCGCTCGGCCCGTTCGCCCGGTCCGGTGAATGTACTGCTCCACCGCGGCGGGGAAGGTGTAGTTGATGACGTGCGACAGATGCGAGATGTCGATGCCCCGCGCGGCGACATCGGTGGCGACGAGATAGCGAAGCGCTCCTTCGCGGGTGCGGGCCATCACCTTCTCCCGCTCACTCTGCGGAAGGTCGCCGTTGAGCCAGTCGGCGTTGAACCCCTCGACCTGAAGCTGGCTCGCCACACGCTCGGTTTCGACCTTCGTGTTGCAGAAGATCACTGCGCTCTCCGGATCTTCGATTTCGAGGATCCGAACGAGATCCGAGCCGCGTCCGGTGCCGGGGACAAAATAGGCGTAGTGGGAAATCGTTGTCGCCCCCACCTGATCGCTCGAAAGACTGACGAACTCCGGGTCCTTCATGTGGCGGTCGGCGACTCGCTGAACATCGTTGTCGACGGTGGCGCTGAAGAGAAGCGTTTGCCGCGTCTCGGGAAGGAGTTCCAGAATCGCGTTGAGCTCCTTCGCAAATCCCATCGAGAGAATCTCGTCGGCTTCATCGAGCACGAGCACCCGCAGGGTCGACGGATCGAGGGTGCCGCGGCGAAGATGGTCGAGGACGCGACCCGGAGTGCCGGAGATCACTTCCGCGCCCGCCTCGATCGCCGCGATCTGCTTCCCCATCGGGGCGCCGCCGTAGACCGCGGTGGTCTGAATCCCGGTGTTCG
>JBCCZL010000755.1:0-4411 GCA_039187775.1 Myxococcota bacterium | reverse complement strand
CGCGGGAGAACCGATGCTTCAAGGGTGGAACGGCGCCGAGCTCAGCCCGGGACCGGGAGTGACCCTTCGCGACGACCTCGCCGAGTTCATCGCGAAGAATGCGATGACCACCTATCACTTCGCCGGGACCTGCCGGATGGGCGACGACTCGACCGCGCCGGTCGATCCGGAGCTTCTGCTCCGGGGCATCGGGCGGCTTCGTGTGGTCGATGCCTCGGTGATTCCCACGACTCCGGTCTCCGCGCTCAACGCCCCGTCGATGGTCATCGGCTGGGAGGCCGCCGAACGCATGCTCGGCACTCGGCAAAGGGCTTCCGAATCCCAGACAGCGTCTCGCACGCTCCCCTGACGCAACCAAACTACCGCCCAGCAAACTAGGCCGACGCGTGGCCTCCGAACGGCGCGGTGCTTTGGCCGCGCACTTCGGAGAGCCCCAGCACCACTGCAGTCAGGTTAAGAACGTACTTCTCCTCGGAGAAGAACGGCGGCCGCGGCACTCCGAGGCGCGCTTCGAGATGCTGACTGAGATCCTTGAAGAGCTCTTTTCGCACGCTGAGGGGCAGCTCTTCGCGCCGGAGCCCAAGCGCCACCATCGCGTCGCGTTCGGGGGGTGTGATGCGCCGTGCGGCGAGGGCCACCGCCGGATCATTGACGAAAGTATTGTACCGCTCGGATGGGGGGACCACCGCCGACGGCCGGGGCGACCGTCGCTCACGAACGACGATCGTGCCCGCCGCGAGATCTCCGAGGCGCCTGCGATGCGGATCGAGAAAGCTGCTCACCGCTCCCACGAGGTAGAGCGCCGGGAGAATGTCCACCACCCGAATGAGGTTCCGGATCACCGCTTGAAAGAACGTGATGCGCACCCCGTCTACCCGGAGCGTTCGGAGGCCGAACACTCGCTTGCCGATCGTCTGACCGCCCCACCGCCACTCAAGGATCGCCGAGTACCACCACTGCACGAGAAACACGCCAATCGACAGCAACGCCATCGCGAGGCCCTGGGACACCTGACCGAGCACCGACACCACGCAACTCGTAGCGAGTATGAGCCCCACCATGACGAGCACATCGATGAACCAGGCGAGGCCGCGGGCGCCAAGCCCCGCGAGCTCGAACTCGAACTTGACGTTCTCCGGCGTGTGTATGGTGTAGAGGTCGCGCACCCACCGCGAGCATAGCCGGGAACGCTCCCCTCGGCATCTGAGGGCAATCGACACCTCCGCCGATCGGCATCGAAGGCAGAGACGCGCTATCCTGGCGCCCACGATGCGCGGCTTTGACGTCAATCGATTCGTTCGCTCTCGGACTCCGGTCTGGGAAAGCCTCGAAGCGAGCCTTCTCGAGGTCGAGCGGCAAGGGATTCGTCGGCTTGACCTGGATCAGGCCCGACGGCTCGGTCAGCTCTACCGTGCAGTGTCCAGTGACCTTGTGCGAGCGCGGACCGAGATGGTCGACGCCACCGTCGTCGACTATCTGAACGCGCTCGTCGCCCGGGCCTACGCTCAGATCTATGCGGGAGCCGGTCGCTCGGGAAAGGGACTCACCTGGCAGAAGGTCTGGTACTTTTACTCGGGCGGCTTCCCACGACTCGTCCGACACGAATGGAAAGCGATCGTTCTTTCCGCGGGAATCCTCCTCTTCGGATCCGGGCTCGGGGCGACCTTTACCGCCGTCGACCCCGCATCGTTGAGCGTGCTTATCCCCGACCAACATCAGGCGCACACCCCCGAGGAGCGGGTGGCGGACGAAGAGACCTCCGGCGGCATTCAAGACCCGAACGCCTCGGCCGCGTTTTCGAGTTTTCTCTTCACCCACAACATCAAAGTGACGTTCCTCGTGTTTGCCCTCGGGATCACCTTCGGAGTGGGTACGGTGATCGTCCTTTTTTACAACGGGGTTCCTCTGGGCGCGCTGGCGATGCAGTACCATCTCGCCGGCCACGGCCTGTTCTTTTGGGCGTGGATCCTCCCTCACGGAATCCCCGAGCTCACGGTGGTGTTTATCGCTGGCGGCGCGGGGCTGATTCTGGCTCGGGGCCTATGGATGCCGGGGCAACGTTCACGAGGCGACGCGCTTCTCAAAGAGGCCAAAACCGCGGCCCAGCTCATCGTCGGCGGCATGCCGCTCCTCGTGCTCGCCGGGCTCATCGAAGGCACGATCAGTCAGATGCACGCCCCCGCCGTGCCCTACTGGCTCAAGCTCCTCGTTGCCGCGATGGTCGGGGTGGCGGTCTATGCCTACCTTCTGTTCGCCGGACGGGCCAACAGCGAAACCGCGAGCCCCTACTAACCCTCAAAGAGGCCCCTTTTCGTGCGCAGACCCACGGGTCACCCGTAAGCCCGCCTTGGGCATGCGGCGCCCCCTCCGCGAGCTCAGCTGAGGAGCCGCTGCGCCCGGAGTCGAAGGTCGATCACCATCGCGTAGGCGCCGAGAGCCTCCGTTTCGGCCACCGGCCCACGATCCCGGGTGCGCCGGATGAGGCGACGAAACTGAAGCCACCGATCCCCTTCGACCCCCAGGAGGAGCGCAACCGTCGACGGATCGCGTCCCGCTTCGAGCCCAGACCTCGCGGCCGCCTCCGCAAGAATGCGGAGGGCCACCTGCTCACACTTCTGTATCGCGTCGGTCAATTTGCCGCGAGCAAGCTCGCGCTCGAGGTCGCGCACTACTTCACGATGCTCGCCAAACAGACCGGCAAAACTCGGCGCCGGAGGGATCTCCGGTTTCGGCTGTTCGGGGGCATCCCGCGTCTCGAAGGCCCGCTGTACGGTGTTGGCCCAGATCTGCTCGCTCGCCCGGCCGATCTGTTCTTCGAAGGCGTCGTCGGCACGACTGAGCTCGACCGGGGCGCTCGTGCGTCGCTCCTCGCCAAAGGTGCCTCGGGACTCGAGGTGGAGCACGACCAACCGAACGAGCTCATCCAGCGCGTCGACCACCCCTTCGCCCTCCGTCGCCGAGGTGGGAAAGGAAGGCGCCCCGCGAGCGTTGAGGCTCCGGTCGAGTTCCTCGAGGGTCAGGAGGTCGGTGAGGTCGCGCTTATTGTACTGGAGCACGTGCGGCACATCGTTGAGTGACCGCTCCTGCTCTTCAAGGTTCTGGACAAGGTTCTCCAGGCTCTCCAGGTTCGCATCCTGGCGCTGCGTCTGCGAGTCGGCCACGAACACGACCCCGTCGGCCCCGGTGAGCACGAGCTTGCGGGTGGCATTGAAGTACACCTGCCCAGGCACGGTGAAGAGCTGCAGGCGAATGTGATGCTCGCGAATCGGCGCAAGCCGGCTCGGAAGAAAATCGAAATAGAGGGTTCGATCCACCGGTGTCGCGAGAGAAACGATCTGCCCGCGGGCCTCGGCCGGCGCCGACTTGTGAATGCACGTAAGCGATGTGGTCTTTCCGCCTAGCCCGGGCCCGTAATAGACCAGCTTGACGAGCAGCTCTCGGGTCAGGGGGTTTACTTGCATCGCGATTCGAAGGCAGCGCTGCGGATCAAAAGCGGCATCGTGATTCGGGGGCAGCGTTGTGATTCGGGGCTGCGTTGTGATTCGGGGCTGCGTTGTGATTCGGGGCTGCGTTGTGATTCGGGGCTGCGGTGTGATTCGGGGCTGCGGTGTGACTCGGGGGCAGCATGGCGATTCGAGCGCCAGCGCCCCTGCCCCAGGCCGGCCTTAGAGATCGAGGTCGTCCAGCGGATCTCCCCCATCGCCGCCGCTATCGAAGTCGTCGCCGCCACCGCTGTCAAAATCGTCGCCACCACCGCTGTCAAAGTCGTCACCGCCGCTGCTTCCGTCGTCATCGAAAGACTCGAGGCCGTCTCCCTCCTCGCTCCCGCTGCTCCCGCCGGAGAGCTCGGGTCGACGGTTCCGAAGTCGGTAAGCGTTCCACTCGCCGCCACCGACCTCGTCGTCGTCGATCCCCCACTCGCCGAGGATATTGTGGCGGTCGTCGTCACCGATCGCGTACTGGAAGTAGCCTCGGCCGCGGGTGAGGGTCGGCCGGCCGGATACGAGTTGGCGCTCCTCGGTCCACTCGAAGCGCATGAGATTGCCCTGCGCGGTGCCTTGGATGCGACCGGCGCGTTCATCCTTCCGATACTCCCCGATCACGGAGGCACCCTGCTGGAGCATGTGCATTTCCCCGTATTGAGGCGAAAACCACACCCCGGTAAACGAGCCGCCGGAAGGCATGCTGCCCGCCGTGACATTCGCCCGACCCCTTCCCCCACCGCAACCGAGGGCGAATGCAAAGGACGAAACCAAGAACAGACCGAGGAAGGTGCGCATCGCAGAATCTCCGGGGGTACGATAATCCCAACTTCAAAGCAGGATCAACGCCTGTCGGTGGCGTCCGCTTACGGCCGCAGGCGTCGAAGGAGCCGTTGCCGGAGCGGCGACGAACTTTCCCGAAGGGGTTG
>JBCCZL010000754.1:0-4413 GCA_039187775.1 Myxococcota bacterium | reverse complement strand
GTGGCCTCGTTGGCGACGCCCGACACGCTCGTCGAGCTCGAGGTGGTGGCAAGAGCCGGCTAAAATCCCTCCTATTTTTGCTATCGAAGTTCCGCCGCCCGGTTGTCATCGTCACGCTTTATGTCATTCTTGATATGTAGTGTGTGTGGCGAAGTTCCACGTGGTGTTGCGGTCGACGGTTCTCCTCCTCTCGGCGCTGGGGGCGTGCGCCGAGAGTGAGCCCGCCCCGCTTCGTGCGGCGGCGATGGACGATGTCGAAGTCTATTCCCGGCTCACCAAGCAGGAGTACCGCTACGTCGCGACCGACTTGCTCGACGGGGCGAGCGGTGCGGCGCAAGCATCGGTCGCGCGTGCGATCGACGCGTTGGACGAGAACAACTACGTCGGGCACTTCAAGAACTACTCACCGATCGCCGTGGCGCCCGGGGTGGAGCGCGCTCAGCTGGAAATCGCGCGAACGATCGCGCGGGCGTTCATGGAGAGCCGGCTGTACCACGAGCTTTGCCGGGCGAGCTGCCCCGAAAGTCTGTCCGCACAGCTGCTCCCGCGGCTTTGGAAGCGGCGCCTTTCGTCCGACACGGTGCAACAGCTCATCGCATTTCATCAAAGCTTCCCTCCGGAAGACCGTGATTACTACTTCCTGCTTCGAGTCTTTGCGTCGCCGTACTTTCACTACAAGATCTTTGATGCGGTTCCCAGGAATGAAGCTGCGGTTGCCGAGGGTGGCGCTGCGGTTCCGGAGACTGGAGCTGCGCTTCCCGAGGATGAAGCCGCGCTTCACCTCAAGCGCGCCCATCTGATCTCCTTCGCACTCGCCGGTTCTTTTCCTGACGCGGAACTGTGGGCCGATGCGGAGAAAGGGGCGCTTCGAACTCCGGACGACTGGAAGCCACACATCGAGCGGCTGCTTGATCGGCACCACCACCGGTTTTCGAATCTTTTTTTGCCTTCATGGCTAGGTTTGGGCTCCGCCGCGGAGATCAACCAGGAGTTTCATGGCGTGCCGATGCGCCCGGTGGTCGCCGAGCCAGTGCTTGTGTTTTCCGAGGTGCTGCGCGAGCAGCGACCGATCTCCGCGCTCATCGCTCTCGACTCCAACGCGGTCAACGACGAGGTGGCGGGGCTGTATGGCGCCCGCGCCGAGGGACCGCCCGTGGGTGAGATACCCGGTTGGTACCGGCCTCAGCTCACGTCTTCGCTCTTTGGCACCGCGGCGTTGAGTTATCTGACGGTCGACCACGAGACCCTCAACCCCAGCCCGATCCGGCGAGGGTCCTACGTGCTCAATCGGCTTCTCTGTCGGGAGATCGACTTTCCGTCGAGCGCGCTCCAGGGAGAAGTCGATCGCGTCGTGGCCGCCGCACCGAGAGACGCATCGCCTCCAGAGCGAATGGCGTTCTTTCGCTCTCATGCCGCCTGCGCGGGCTGCCACAATCAGATCGATCCCTACGGACTGGCGTTGGAAGAGATCGGCGCCTTCGGGGTGCATCGCACGGCGTACTACACCGGCGATCCAGTAGAGGCTCACGGAACCGCCGGCGACATCCACTATTCGAGCTCCTTGGACTTCGTGACTCTGCTCGCGGCGTCGAAGGAGTTGGAGTCATGTTTTTCGAAGCAGGTGTATCGCTACGTGTCGTCCGAGGAAGGCGATCACCGCCGATTTGATGAGCTCCCGTTTGACGAGGCTGCTTCGGAAAGGCGGACGGCCAGAGAAATTGTCGTCGACATGGTCTTGCGGTCGCTCGAGGTGTCAAATGCCGAGTAGGTTTGGTCGACGCCGACTGCTCGTCGGTGCGCTTGCCGCGGGGGCATGCTTGCCTCTCGGCAACCTCACGAACCCCTCCATCGGGCGCGCGGAACCGAGGCGGCGGCTGGTGATCGTGAGGTCGCTGTTCGGGTTACGGCGTCCTGAAGCAACCTCATTCGAGGGGTACCTCGCGCCCCTTCGACGATGGTCGTCGAACTTCGCCGTGGTTCAGGGGCTTCGGATCGACGGAGACGGTTCGGAGTATCACAACGCCAAGCAGACCCGGTTTGCCACAAGCTGCGCACCGACGGATCGCGACAACCGATCGATGGGCGGCGGAGCGTTTGATGGCAAGTCGGTCGACGTCGTCGTTGGCGAGCACCTTCAGCGCGCCCGGGGCTCGCGTCACCCGTACCTGATCCTTGGCGCCTACCCGTATACCGATCCCACGCTGCACGTCACCTTCGAGTCGTTCACCTTCGCGAATCGATCCCAGTACGTTCGGCCGCAGTACGACCTTCGCGACATTCGGGAGCAGATCTTTGAGTTCGCCAACGTGAACGGGGGAGGCGAAGCCGCCCGAGCGTTCGACCTTTCGGCCCTCGAGCACGAAAACCGAGTGCTCGAGGCGGTGATGATGGACATTCGCACATCCTCGTGGGGTCACGACGCCACCGTTCAGGCGCAGTCCGAAAGGCTCCAGCGTCAGTACGGTGCGCTTCTGGCGCAGAACCTCCACCGGATTGGTGGCGCCGCGGTGGAGACGCTCGCCCGCGACGCGCCGCTGGACCATGACTACGAACGCCACTCGATCGTTCCGGAGCGCATCGATCAGCGCATTCGAGAGATGAACTACACGGCTGCGCTCGCGCTCCGCACCAACTTCAGCAGCGTCGTAAGCCTCAACTACAACCTGGCCGGGCAGGGACAGCCCGAAGTGCCTCCCTTTCACATGATGACCCATCCGGACGGGTTCACGCGCGAACCCAACAACGACGAGCTCGAGACCCTCGACGGGCTCTCACGGTTTCAGATCGAGATGTTTGCCCATCTGCTCGAGGAGATGAGCGACCTTGGGGTCCTGGAAGATAGTCTGATCGTGTACAGCCCCCATGAGCGGCCGGTCCACAACCATGAAGACGTCCCGTTGCTTGCGTACGGGGCCGACCGAACGGGCAGTCATCGAAGCGAGCTTCGCCTGCAGGACTTTTGTCGCGACGTGTTGATGCACTTCGAAGTTCAACACAGCGCCGACTTCGGTGGAGAAACCTCGCGCGGCGGGGTGCTTGTCTGACCTGGCGCGACGACGACCACCGAGAGTCTTTGGTTTCAAGGCCAGGGAAGCGGGGCGTCGGGCACATAGGCGCTCGCGACGTGGTCGCCCCCTGGGGCGAAGAGCGTGTGCCGCGCATCGACGAACCGTCGGAGGGCTTCGCTCGCTTCGTCGTCGTTGAGCTCGACGCCGTCGAGGTCGAAGCAGTCGTCTCCGTGTTCGACCGTTCGACTCAACACCCCCACCACGTGGGGAACGCGTCGGTGACTTTCGCTCCAGTTCATGGAGAGCGCGACCGTCAGCAGGTTGACGTCGCTGAAGAACCGCTGGTCAATTTCCTCTAGGTGGCGCGCCTCATCGACGATCACGATCGAGCTCTGGGTCCGTGTCCCGTCGAACGGCTCCACGTCGACCCCAAGGGCCCTCGCCACCACCGCGGCAAACGCACTGCCCTCCGGAAGGGTGTGAACCCGCGCAGCCAGCGGGCGGAGTTTTCGGAGGACCCAGCCTAAAGAGCTCGCCAAGGTCGCGATGTCGTCGCGGTCGAGCCGCAATACTCCGTAGCGCCCTCCGGCTTCGCGTCCGGTCTGAACGAGCAGCGAGGCGTGTTCGACAAACAGAAAGTCCCGAGCATCGGCCTCGCGCGTGAGCGGAAACTTCGCCGCCCGTGCGAGCGCGACTTCGAGCTTTTGGGTCAGTGCATCCCGCCGATGAAGCTGGAGTTCCCCTCCTGCCCGTTCCGCGGCCCCGACGTCGCCGGAGAGGAGCGAGGCCCAGGCAAACTGAAACAGCGCCCCCGGGTCCACCGCCAAGCGGGGATGAAGGGCGAGCGTCTTGGCCGCATCCGCCGGGCGTCCGGCGCGGGCCTGGGCGATCGCGAGCTCGCTTCGAATCACCCCATCGAACGGGGCCGACGTGAGCGCACTCTCGAGCGCGGCGATCGCAAGGTGCGGCGCCTCGGTGCTCAGGAGATGACTGCCGAGCTCGAAGAGCGCACGAACGTCGTGGGGCGTGTCGGCGACCCGGGCAAAGAGGTCGGCTGCCCGGCCTCGGCCCTGGGCGCGAAGGAGCTCCGCGGCGAGTCGACAAAGCTCGGGCTTGAACCCGTGCCGAAGGAACACGTCTTGAAGCTCGTCAAAGGCGGCCTCGTCGCCCTCGGCCTCGGCATGGCGGCGGATCCGGGATGCGCGAACGCCCGGGTCTGTATCTTTCCGCCGTCGAAATCGGTCGAGGAGGCCCACCGGGGGACCTTTGTCTAGCGGCCCGCCAAATGCAAACCCCAAAGCCGCAACGATGTTCGCTTCGAAGGGCGGCGCGAACCCTAACTGAGGAGCTCGGTGACGCCGGTCTCCGCCCGGCGGATCGAGGCGTGGGCATCCCGGACTCGATC
>JBCCZL010000753.1:0-4419 GCA_039187775.1 Myxococcota bacterium | reverse complement strand
GTGGGGTGGATGGTGCCCCACGACCGCGATCCCAAACGCGATGCCGGTCACCAATTCGCCGCGGCTCAGTGGCCCGAAATGTTTCTTCGTGTCGGCTCCCACCGAGAAGTCGATCGGCGGAAAGCTCTTTTGAAAGAACGCGAAGGTGAAGAGCACCATGATGATCGCCGCAGGAAGGCCGATGAGGACCCAGTCGAAGAACGCGAAGTCGATGCCATCTTCCTGCAAGAACTTCATTGCAATGAGATTCGGCGGGCTCCCGACCGGCGTCCCGAGCCCTCCGATGCTGCAGGCGTAAGCCACGCAGAGGAGATTGCCGGTGGTGGCGGTTTCCTCCTTTTCGTCTCCCCGTTTGCCGATCATACCGATGAGAATCGGAAGCAGGATCGCGGTCGTCGCGGTGTTGCTGATCCACATCGACAGCACCACTCCGGTCGCCATGAACACCGCTCGGACCTTCCACGGCACGCCGCCGATTCCGGGAGCGGTGACCAGCGAAACCGCGAGCCGTCGATCGAGCCCGTGACGGGTCATCGAGCCTGCGATCATGAATCCCCCAACAAACAGAAACAGAAGCGGGCTTGCGTAGGGCGCGAACGCGGTCTTGGCGTCGGTCACCCCCGTCAGCACCAGAAGCGGCGCGATGAGGAGCGCGGTCGCGGCGATCGGCAGCGCTTCGGTCACCCAAAGCACGATCACCGCGACGAATACTGCAAGCAGATGATGAGATTCGGAAGAGAGCCCCTCCGCCTCGAGGCCCAGAGTGAGGCGCATGCTGACCGGCAGCTCGATCACCCACACCAGCACGAACAGAACGGGCGCAAGGATCAGGCCGACCTGGACTTTTCTGGGCACGGAGCGAGACGCCGGGTCGTTCACCGCGCGACGATACCGGGCCGTGTCTCGGTTGACGCACTTTCCGTTCGTCGAGCAGGGCAACCTCTCGAAATCGCTCCACATCGATTTCTGGCCCAGCGAATGCATGAACCGTGGACTGTGAACGAACTTGCGCTGCGATCCGAAATGGCCAAAGGTCGGCAAGAGATGAGCCTTCACCCTGCCGTGGCCGCCATCGCCCTCTCGGCGTCGGTCTTCGCCGCTGGCTGTGCCGAACTTCTCGGCGAGCCGCCCCCCGGCGAGGAGGAGGCTCCGATCGTCGAGCCGGCGCCGCCGCGTGCGCCGGAGCCCCGTCGAGTGGTGGATAGCCGTCCGCCGCCTCCCCTCGATCATCCGGTCGACGTGTACCGAGACGGAACGGTGTTTGAGACCATCGAGACCTCCGAAGCGGTGGCGCGCGGCCTCGTCGTGTTCGACCTTGGCGAGGACTGGACGCCATACATCTTTACCGAGCGCGACGCCCCTGACGCGGAGGAGTTTGCCCACTCCTACCGAGACACGTACCTGTCCCTCGCTCGGGGAGAGTTTCCCGAGGACCACCACGGGGACCGTGCCCGTCGGGACAAGTACCTCGAGCTCTACGGAATTCCGCCGACCCTAGGGCTCATCCGGAGTCGGCTTCGCGCGGTCAATGAACTCGAGTGCGCGGCGGAGCTCGATCTCGACCCGCTGGTCGATTTCGACGGTTTCGTCGCCTATCGGAACAACGATCGGGCCCGACGAAACGCCCGCACCTTCGCGGTGGTCGAGCGCCAGACGCGTCGGATCCTCGAGGCCCAGGGAGTCGAGAGCGTCGACGACATCGATCGATCCGCGCTCGACGATCGGCAGGTTCGAAACCTCCGCGACTATATCGATGACGCCCCCGAGTTCCTCGCGATTCGTGCCGCTCAGGACCGTCTCGAGTGCGAAGGCTTCTTCGAGGGCAAGCGCAGTTTCCAGCGTGGTGCGTTCGATTGGGCCACCCACGAAGCCCTCGCGGAGTTTGAGCGGCGTCATCGGGTTTACGGCTGGGGGTTCATCGGTCGGGATACCCTCGATGCGCTTCGCCGGACGCCCGCGGAGAACGAAGTCGAGGCGGTGGTTCGCGTCCTCACCGAGCGTGCGATTCACGCGGCGGGCGTGATCGAAGACGGCAGCATCGTCGACGGAGAAGGGGAGCCTCGGACCTTCCGTGGGGCCGATGGCGAGCAGCATCCGATTCCCAACCTGGAGGAAGGGCTGCGGACGGCCCTCATCGACGCCTTCGGTCTCACGGCTCCCGAGCCCACCCTCGCGTTTCTGGAGAGCCTGGAGCGGTTGCGGCCGGGCGAAGAGATTCTAGTCGCCTTCGAAGGTCCAGAGCTCCCCGAGTACTACGACAGCGATATGGAGCTCACCGTCGAGGTCGATCGCGGCGACGTTTGGTACGACTTTCCCTACGACGAGAGCGGCGCCGAGCAGCCTCAGCCGGTTCAGCGGCGACCCCGCCAGACGATCTTCACCGAGTATCTCGGCGAGCGAGTTCCGCTGGCGCGCTTCGGCACCACGATTGGCGGCTGGCGAAGCGAGTTCGTCGAAGGGACCATCATGTGGAAGTACAAAAACTCCCCGGTGGGTCCCCGGGTGTGGCACCAGATCGTCAGTGCACCCGTGTGGTTGCCCCCAGAGGGAACGCCACATCGGTCGCTTCTCTCCCGGACCGGTCGGGGCGGGGCCGATGCGTACCGGATCAACTACCACGAGATGGGCCCGAGCTACGCGTCGGCCTACGGACTTGTCGCGGCCTACCACAAGCGCTTCGTCGAAGAAGAAGATGGAACGATCCGCTACAGCGGGGACGAGGGGATTCGAACCCACGGGTCTGTGGACTACATGAGCATCATGCGGCGCCACTCCCACGGCTGTCATCGACTCCACAACCATATCGCGGTGCGACTGATGTCCTTCGTCCTCGCGCACCGACCCCATCGACGGGTGGGCCAGCAGGCGATCGCGTTTGGTCGAACCCTTCAGCACGAAGGCCACAGCTATCGCTTTGATCTAACCCGCGGGGGATACGTGTTTCAGCTCGAGGAGCCGGTGCACGTCAATGTGCTGCCGGGACGGATTCGCGGTCAGGTCGGCTCGCCAATCGAAACCCCGCTTCCTCGCTATGACGAAGAGATCGGCGCCTACATCCGGCCCGACGGTCAGACGGTGGCCGTCGATCGGTTTGGCAACGTGACCGAGATCGAGCTCCCGCCCGAGGAAGGCGAAGAGGAGCTTGAACCGATCGATCCGATGGACCTGCCGCTGCCGGGGGCACCGCCCACGGCCGTGAGCCCCACGTCCTCGATTCCGGCGTCTCCGTCGAGCGCCATTCCTACGCCCACTCTCGTGAACACCACCGAGTCCCCTTGAGCCAAGACGGAGAAGTTCCGAGCGCCCCAGCCCAGGACGAGCTGGCATCCTCGGGGACCGCGCCCGAAGAGCCCGGGGGACGCGTGCTTCTGGAGCGCGAACGCATCGACGACGAAGGGGCGCGCTATCGCACGACGCTCACCCTCGGTTCGGACCAGTGGGTGTCGACCCTCGCGATTCAGCTTCCTGAGCTTTCTATCGAGAGCGCAGGGTTCGATGGCGCTCCCCCGTGGCTGGTCGCGTCGGCCGAGGCGTTTCTCAAAACCGTGGCGCGCACCGCTCTTCGAGACCCGACGATCGGCTGGCCGCGGCGGGTGAACCGCTGGCGCCCAAACAAGTAGGAAGCCAGGGGGGTCGGCCCCTCGCGTTGACACGCTGCGTCATCGGACCTAAGTTGCTGATCTTGTTCCAGTCCACCGACATCCTGAGGTACATCGGTCGCCGCTCCCAGACCGTGAAATGACCCAGGTTTTGGAGGATCAGGGGCTCTATCGCCGGTCGATGGAGCACGACAACTGCGGCGTCGCGATGGTTGCTGACGTCGAGGGTCGGCGAAGCCATCGGATCGTGGCCCAAGCGCTCTCGGCCCTCGCGCGACTCGAGCATCGCGGGGCCACGGGAAGCGATCCGCTTACCGGAGACGGGGCAGGGGTGCTTACCCAGCTCCCCCATCGACTGCTCTCGGAGGTGTGCCCATTTCCGCTTCCCGACCCGGGCGCCTACGGGGTGGGAATGATGTTTCTTCCCCCCGATCCGTGGGGGCACCCTCGGATCAAGGCTCGCATCGAGCGCGGCCTCTACGAAGCCGGTCTCTCGTGCCTTGGCTGGCGGGAGGTCCCGGTAGACGAATCGGTGTGCGGACCCCTCGCGCGCGAGTCCGCGCCGGCGGTGTGCCAGGTATTCGTGGAGCGGGGCGACCTCACCGAAAAAGAATTCGACCAGCGTCTCTACCTTGCGCGAAAAAACGTCGAGCGGTTTGGTCGAAGCGAGCACGAAGAGGAGCAGTTCTATTTCTGCTCATTCTCGAGCCGGACCATCGTCTACAAAGGGCTTCTGCTTCCGGACCGGCTCGCGGAGTTCTATCGCGATCTCGCCGACCCTCGCTACGAGAGCGCGGTGGCGGTTGTTCACCAACGGTTT
>JBCCZL010000752.1:0-4425 GCA_039187775.1 Myxococcota bacterium | reverse complement strand
GAGGACGGATTCCGAGGAATCGTGCCGTCTTCCTCGACGTTCGAAATGTTGTAGGCGTGCTGATTCCAAATACGACGAGCGCCGACCCAACGGCCCCGCGCGTCGCCCCACACCTCGACGCCGGGGTCGGTGTAGAACTCGCGAATGAAGAACGCTTCCGCGTTCGCGCTAAAGATGATCTCCGCGTCGCCGTCGTTGTCGATATCGGCGATGGTCGGGTTTTCCGTTCGAGTGCGCGACGAGTTTCGGTGCTGGAACAGCGCACGGCCGTTGGTTCCGTCGTAGACCCGAAAATAGAACTGATCGTTGTAGACGACCTCAGCGCGTCCATCGCCGTTGAAGTCGAACACGCTCGACCCGGTGCCACTCGAAGAGTCGTCGGCGGTGCTGTCGTCTTTCCACAGGAGCCCGTCGCCGCGGCATCCGCTGGGTCGCGGGTTCTCGCTGCAGCTCGGGTCGTACACGCCATAGGCTGCGCCGTGGGCGATGCCGAACTCGACATCTCCGTCCCCATCGAAGTCCGCGACCGTCGGTGCGCCCCCGAGCGATAAACGCACCCGGCCTTCGAGCTGGCGAAGCCATTCGACCGCGCCCGTCCGGCCGTTTAGGACGCGGACATAACCATTGCCACTGAGGACCACCTCCGGGCCGGGAATTGCGGGGTAGACGTCCGCCACCGCGCAAAGACCGTCGAAGAGCTCATCGTTGCTCCAATAGATCGAACCGTCGGCCCGAAACGCAGTGTGGCCGGCGATCACCTCTTGGTTGCCGTCGCCGTTCAAGTCCGCCACGCACGAAATCGGACCGAGGAACTGATTGATCCCCCGTGCGGTACCCGAGGGACCGGTCCAACGGTGTTCGCCGGTCGCGCCCTCGAGCACGGTACGGCCAACCACCACTTCCACGGTCCCATCGCCCTCGAGATCCGCGAGCGAGACCGCCCCGCCGATCGCAGTGAAGTTCGGCGGAGTGCCGAACTCCGAGGGGAGCGGATAGAACGACGACCAAAGGAGCGTCCCGTCCGAACGGAAGGCGTAGGTGCCGGAGCCTCGCCCGATTCCGACGATCTCGTTGAGGCCATCGTTGTTGATGTCGCCGGCCGCGAGGTTGGTGGTCGCTTCGAGGAGTCCCAGTTCGCCTTCGTTCGGCGGATAGCTCACGGTGGTGTTGGTGCGCGGGTCGACAATGCGAAGGATCCCCGGAGGCTCGTCGACGCGAAGCGGCGGGTAGGACACGAAAGCGAGGACCGGGTCCACGGTTTCACCGCCCGGCTCGAGGTCGATCACCAGCGGGGTCGAACAGACGTGCACCGCGTCTCCGTGGACCACCGATCCGGTGGGCCAGCGCCACTCGAGCACCGGATCGCGGAATGGGGCGACGACCGGATCGGTTCGACACCGTCCGGGCGGCGGTGGGGGCTCTTCGATGGGCATCGCGTCGGGGAGCGGCGGGCGCGTGTCGGGGGCCGCGTCAGAGCCGTCGATGCGCCCGTCGATTCCCGTGTCGAGGGTGCTATCCGCTCCCGCGTCGAGTCCTCCCCGCGCCTCGACCTCGTAGGACTTGTAGCAGCCGGGCCCCAAGAGGAGCACGACGCCGGCCAGCCAGTGAACATTCCCCGCGCGCATCACCCATGCAATCACAGTCGGGAAGCGACAACAAGTAGCGTGCCAACTGTGAGCGGAATAAATGCGTTGAATTGATTGAGAGAAATCAACTTGCTCCAACCGTCGGAATCGCAACCGTCACATAACTTACGGTTGTCGCGCGGCAACTGCGTGCTCCAGGCGTCCGAGACCGTCGATCTCAATGGTCACGCGATCGGCAGGGCGGAGCGGTCCGACCCCCGCCGGTGTGCCGGTGAGCAACAGATCGCCCGGAAGAAGGGTCATCACCGAGCTGATGTAGTGGATGAGGGTTCGGACTGAAAACACCATCGCCGAGGTTCGACCGTCCTGCCGAAGCTCTTCATCGACAAAGAGCCGCACCCGAAGGTCGGCCGGGTCGAGCTCGGTTTCGAGCCAGGGGCCGACCGGGCAGAAGGTGTCAAAGCCCTTGCCTCGGGTGAACTGCACATCGCGCTTCTGGAGGTCTCGGGCGGTGACGTCGTTGGCGATGGTGTACGCGAAAACGTGGAGGAGCGCGTCATCTTCCGAGATCCGAGACGCACGACGGCCGACCACGAGCGCCAGCTCGGCTTCGTGTTCCACGCGATCGCTTTGGGGAGGAAGGAGCACCGTGCCGTGCGGCGCGAGGAGGGCCGAGGGCGGCTTGAGGAAAAGGAGCGGCTCGCTCGGAACGTCGTTCCCGAGCTCTTCGGCGTGACGACGATAGTTGCGCCCGACGCAGACGATCTTGCTCGGGGTGCAGGGAGGGAGCGTCCGGACATTCCGGAGCGGAAGAAACCGGTCCGTCGCTTCGCCGCCGTCGTAGGGAGCCCCGGTCCAGAGTCGGATCGTGGCCTCGTCATACAGGTCGCCCCAGTAGTCCTGGTCTCGGTGACGTGCGCGAAGAAACCGCATCGGCTGAGCCTAACGGCAAGGTGCGTCCTCTGATAGCGCGTTTTCGATGGGATGCCGGAGGATCCGACCGATCGCCTTGGCGGTCTCGTTAGCGCTGCGCGATGGTGATCCGCTTGTCGTCCCGGTAGAGGATCGAGCCGCTTTCGCCAGAGCAGCCAACGCAGGTGCTCCAAAGAATCTCGCTCCGCGACCCGAAGTCCCAGCTCACCACGATCGGCGCGGCTTCGCCGTAGAAGATGAACGATGCGGCGTGAGCGAAGGATTCATCGGGGAGCGGGTAGACCGCCGCGATGAGGGCCGAATCACCGCTCCGACCCGCAAACACCCAGACGAGTTCTCCGTTTTCGGGCGACCACCGAAGCACGCCCTCGAGCATCGTCCATGGAAGATCTTGAAGGGTCCGGCCCCCGCGGCCCAAGGCACGCTCGGCTTCGAGCTGGCCGTACAGCCGAAAGTTCTGCGCGTAGGGGGCGAGTTCGGGAACGGAGGCCATGACCTCGCGGACCCGGTTTTGGTCGATGTCGGGAAGCGGTCGAAACGATCGGAGCGGTTCTTCCTCGGGGTATGCGGGGGAAAGGCCCGTGCCTTCGCAGCAGCGAAACACCACTCCACGCACGCCGTGCTCGGGCGAAAGCGCATGGCGGGCTCCACAGCGGTGTTCGCCAGGCGGGTCCGAGATCCGTCCGCCGCGAACCACCGCCGAGTAGCGGTCGCTTCCAAGGCCACGGGTGACGTTGCTCGCCGTCCATTCGAAGCCTTCGGTCCCCATTGCGAGCACGCCGAGCGGGGTCTCGCAGCGAAGCGGGTTCAGGCTGCACTGCTCCACGTCGAAGGGCGCACCGCCGGGAAACTCCTGACGCGTGTCGCCCTTGCAGGCCCGCTCCCACTCGAGTTCAGTGCACAGGCGCTTGCCTTCGCTCTGGCACATCTCCTCCGCTTCGGCGCGGGTCGCGGCGGGGGTCGGTGCGCCGAACCGATTGGGGTAGGGTAGTCGGTCGATCGAGAAGGCAGGGACTTCGACGGGAATGAGGTCCGCTTCGTAGCGCGGGCGTCGTCCTTCGGCGCCAGGGACGCTTCCCACAAGAACCGTTCCGGCAGCAATGTCGACGGTCTGGTCTGGGCCCGGGGCACGACCGGATCCCCGCTGAGTTTCCGCTTCCTCGGGGGCGTGGGGGGCCGGTGGTGGCGCGGGTGGGGGCTCGGCTCGCGTCTCGGGAGTGAGGGACGCGGCGTCGGGAGGGTCTTCAGCGGTCCCGTCGTCGTTGCAACCCACCGCGAGGAACACCGCGATGGCGAGGCAGGGGCCGAACGTCGGTTGACAGGGGAGCACAGCCGACCGTAACCGGCCCCGGTTCGCGGTCAACATTTTGGCATCTCCCGCGTTCGGCGGGGCGGCGCGTCGAGGAATCATCCTCGATCATCCGCCCCTCGATGGTCCACATAGCGAAGCTTCCAAGCAGGTTTGCAGAAAGAAGAGCGCCGGACGCTCCTGAGAGCGCCCGGCGGTCGGAGGGTCCATAAGCCGAGTTCTGTTCCCGAGCCCGTCACCGGGACCCGGGTGGCGACCATTCATCTACGGTGCGCGTCGCCACGCACCTTGAGCGGCGAACCCGGAAGCTCGGGCGGGCCACCCTCGAACGCTTCCCTATTCCGCCTTGCACCGGATGGGGTTTGCCCTGCGACCGATGTTGCCACCGGCCCGGTGAGCTCTTACCTCACCCTTTCACCCTTACCTCCCAGCCACGAGGGCGAAGAGGCGGTTTGCTTTCTGTGGCACTTTCCTCGGGGTCACCCCCACCAGGCGTTACCTGGCATCCTGTCCTGTGAAGCTCGGACTTTCCTCCCGTGTGCAGAGCACACCAGCGATCGCTTGAACCGGTCTAACCGGCTGAGGGTAAGTCTCGAG
>JBCCZL010000751.1:0-4425 GCA_039187775.1 Myxococcota bacterium | reverse complement strand
GGAACACCCACCCGTAAAAATCGGGCGAGGTGGCGCCGTCGTACACTACATCGCAGCGGGCTCCGTCGTAAGTCGTGTGGCGCCCCGAGGGAGCGCTTACGATCTCGTGGTACGCAAAGACGCACGGCGGGCGGGTCGGGCTGACTTCCTTTTGAACTTTCGACAGCGCCCCGTCGGCGCCGATCACGAGTCGGGTGCGAAGCGTCCGTTCCCGGTCGCCGGCCTGGTAGTGGACGATGGCCCCTTCTTCGTCGTCTCGGCCGATGCGCTCGAAGGAGCCCGTGATGCGTTCAGCTCCCCGCTCCGCGGCTCGTTCGCGAAGATACTCATCGAATACCTCGCGATTCACCATGCCGACATACCCCCCATCGATCGGCATATCCACGGTCCGCTGGGTGGGAGAGACCATTCGCGCCGAACGAATCCGCGCGCAAAGAAGGCTCGAAGGAATCTCAAAGTCGCGAATCAGCCGGGGAGGTATCGCTCCCCCGCACGGTTTGATCCGGCCCGCCTTGTCGAGCAGAGCAACGCGCCGACCCGCGCCCGCGAGTTCCTCCGCAGCGGTCGCCCCGGCCGGGCCCCCGCCAACCACCACTGCATCGAAGAGCTCGTGTCCGCTCATCTTTCTGTACTCCTTCGCCGTTCCTCAGAGACCTGCCGCGAGCACGTCGCGAATGGCAAACGCACTCGCAAGCATGCCGAGCACGTAAAACGTCGTCCCCGTCGCGTTGTAGAGCGGCGCCCGCTTGCGCGGCGCCCGGACGAGCATCGGCATCATCGCGAGCTGAGCGACGAGCAACCCGCTGACGATCGAGCCTTCGAGGATTTGCGCATCGTTAAAGAGCAAGCCAATGACGACCAGCTGGGGTAGCGCCATGACCACGCACGCAAGGATCGCCGCAGGCCGCACTCCGAGCTGCACCGGAAGGGTTCGAATCCCGAGCTCTCGATCGCCCTCGATCGCCTTGAAGTCGTTGAGCACCATGATGCCAAAAGCACCCGCGCTATAGAGGAGCGCAAGGACGGTGATGCGGTGATCCGGTAGCTGCACCGTGAGGGCCGCCGCACCGGTGAACCAGGGGAGACCTTCATAACAGAGGCCGACTGCCGCGTTGCCCCACCACCCGTTGAGCTTGAGCCGGAGAGGTGGCGCGCTGTAGGCCCAGGCGAGCACCAGACCGAACACCGAGGCCAGAAACACCCACACGCCGAGCAGCGCTCCCACGATGAGTGACAGGACCGTCCCGATGACGGCGATGTAGAGTCCCCAGCGACCGGGAATTCGGCCCGAAGGAATCGGACGATCGGGCTCGTTGATGGCATCCACGCGACGATCGAACCAGTCGTTGGCGGCTTGACTGGTGCCGCACACCAAGGGTCCGGCAAGAAGCACCGCACCGAGAATCGAAGGCCAGCGCTCGAGCAAGGGCACACCTGCCGACACGACCCCACATGCCAGCGCCCACATCGGAGCGAACCAGGTGACCGGCTTCAGAAGCTCGAGGACTGCTCCGGGGCTGGGAAACCGTCGTGAGCCAGCCAAAAGCGGCTCTTCACCAAGGCCTGCGGACCCTTGTTCGACGGAAGACATGCCCCGGTCATTGCTATCACACGCTCACCACGTCGTAAAGCTGCTTTGACGTCAATAAGACTTGACACATCCGTTACCGGAGAGCCAAGCTTCGTGAGATGCTTGCTCGAAGTGGGTTAGAGCTGGCGACGGGACCATGCGTATGAAGAGCGAACCGCTCTATACGCCCGAGCAGCGTCGTCGTCGGGACGAGACACCCTGGACGTTGGTTCAGGGAGTGCTGGCGCCCGTCCAGTTCCTGGCCTTCCTCGTGAGCCTGGTGTTCGTACTCCGGACCCTCGTCACGGGAGAGGGCGCAGCCCTCGCCGCGGCATCCGTGATCGTGAAGACGCTCCTTCTCTACGCCATCATGGTGACCGGGGCGATCTGGGAGAAGCGCGTGTTCGGGCGCTATCTCTTCGCCCGGGCGTTCTTCTGGGAGGACGTGTTCAGCATGCTCGTGCTGGCGCTCCACACCGCCTACCTCGTTTCGCTGTTTAGCGGAGCCGTCCCCACGGAGACCCAGCTCCTCATCGCCCTCGCGGCTTACGCGGCCTACGTCATCAACGCCGCCCAGTTCGTGCTCAAACTCCGAGCTGCGCGTCTTCAGCAGGCGATGGCTCCCGCGGAGGCGGCATGAGCCTCGTGTCCGAACCTGTCTCGTCCCGAAACCTTCCGGTGCTGCGCGAGCGCGGCCAGCGCGAGGTGTTCTGCGGCCTGACGGGCATCGTGTGGCTTCACCGAAAAGTGCAGGACGCCTTCTTTCTGGTGGTGGGCTCCCGAACCTGCGCCCACCTCCTCCAGTCGGCGGCCGGCGTGATGATCTTCTCCGAACCTCGGTTTGCCACTGCGATCCTCGAAGAAAAAGATCTCGCGGGCCTTGCCGATGCGAACGAGGAGATCGAACGAGTGGTCGCTCGCCTGCTCGCGCGCCGACCCGAGATCAAGCTCCTGTTCCTCGTCGGCTCGTGCCCCTCCGAGGTGATCAAGCTCGATCTCTCCCGTGCCGCCGAGCGCCTGTCCCAGGCCCACGGTCCCGATGTCCGAGTTCTCAGCTACTCGGGAAGCGGCATCGAAACCACCTTCACGCAGGGGGAAGACGCCTGTCTCGCTGCCCTCGTCCCCGACCTGCCGACCAACTCTGGAACCGAGCCATCGCTCCTCGTCGCCGGAACCCTTCCCGATGTGGTCGAAGATCAGTTTCAGCGCCTCTTCGATCAGCTTGGGATTCCGGTTCGGTTCTTTCCGCCGCGGCGCGCGGCCGAGCTTCCTCCCATCGGCCCTGCCACCCGCGTGCTCCTCGCCCAACCGTTTCTTTCGGACACCGCCCAGGCCCTCGAAGAACGAGGCGGCCAACGGCTGCCCGCGCCGTTTCCTTTTGGCATTGAAGGAACCCGCGGCTGGCTCACCGCCGCGGCGAACGCCTTCGGTGTCCCCAAGGCGCGCGTCGAATCGGTTGTTGAAGCGCCGGAAGCCCGAGCCCGGGTCGCCATCGCTCACCAGCGAAAGCGCCTGGAGGGACGACGCATCTTTTTCTTTCCCGACTCTCAGCTCGAGATTCCGATCGCGCGCTACCTTCAGCGCGAGCTCGGCATGGAGCTCCTCGAAGTCGGGACGCCGTACCTCCAGCGCGATCACCTTCGGGAAGAACTTGCGCTCTTGCCAAACACGCAGCTGAGCGAGGGTCAAGACGTCGAGCGCCAACTCGACCGGTGCCGAGCCCAAAACCCCGATCTCGTGGTGTGCGGTCTCGGGCTCGCAAACCCCCTCGAGGCTGAGGGCTACACCACCAAATGGTCGATCGAGCTCGTGTTCACGCCGGTCCACGGCTACGAGCAGGCCGGCGACCTCGCCGAGTTGTTTGCGCGCCCGCTCCGCCGCAAAGAGAGGCTCCTCGTATGAAACTCTCGGTCTGGACCTACGAGGGACCGCCGCACGTGGGCGCGATGCGGGTCGCCACCGCCATGAAGGGCGTGCACTTCGTCCTCCATGCGCCGCAGGGCGACACCTACGCGGACCTTCTCTTCACGATGATCGAGCGCCGAAAGGAACGGCCGCCGGTCACCTACACGACATTCCAGGCGCGGGACCTCGGAGGCGACACCGCTGAGCTCTTCAAGGCCGCGGCGCTCGAGGCCTACGAGCGCTTTCGTCCGGAGGTGATGCTGGTCGGCGCATCGTGCACCGCCGAGCTAATCCAGGACGATCCCGCGGGGATCGGTCGTGCGCTCGGTCTTCCGGTTCCCGTGGTCCCCCTCGAGCTCTCGGCCTATCAGCGAAAAGAAAACTGGGGCGCGGCAGAGACGTTTTATCATCTCGTTCGCGCGTGCTGTCCCGCGGAGCGTCGGCCGAGCGATCGGAACGCGGGAAGCCGCCCCAAGTGCAACCTGCTTGGACCCACCGCGCTCGGGTTTCGGCATCGCGATGACGTCGCTGAAGTCACCCGACTCCTCGATCGACTCGGCATCGACGTCCACGTCACCGCGCCTCTCGGCGCGTCGCCCGGAGACCTCGCGCGCCTCGGCGAGGCCGACTTCAATGTGGTGCTGTACCCGGAGATCGGCGAGACGGCAGCCCGCTGGCTCGACCGGAAACTCGGCCAGCCCTCCGTCCGAGCCGTCCCGCTCGGCCTCGGCGCGACGCGCGACTTTGTGCGACAGGTCGCCGAGCTCGCGAGCGTCGACCCCGGGCCCGTCCTCGAAGAGGAACTCTCCCGACTTCCTTGGTACTCGCGCACTGTCGACTCGACCTACCTCACGGGGACGCGCGTGTTCATTTTTGGCGACGGAACCCACGCCGTCGCCGCCGCCCGGGTCGCCACCGAGGAGCTCGGCTTCTCGGTGGTTGGCCTCGGC
>JBCCZL010000750.1:0-4451 GCA_039187775.1 Myxococcota bacterium | reverse complement strand
GAGTGGCGCCTCCTTCGGCTGCGTTGACGGTGAGGCCGAGGAGCACTTGGGTTAGCAGATCCAGGTCCGCGCGAATCGGCGGAACGGACGTCAGCCGCACTTTGAAAGCGAGGGATCGGCACGTGTCGATGTCCTCGGCCAGCGTCTGCACTCGATCGACGGCGTCCCGAAGGTCCACCTCGGCGAGGGTGAGACGCGACGGTTTCGAGAACGCGAGGAGCGCGGCAATGAGTCCGTCGAGGCGGTCGATCTCTTCGACGATGAACTCGCAGGCTCGGTGGTTATCGGAGGTCTCCTCGAACGTGTCGCCGACGAGCTCCGCGGAAGATCGGATCACTCCGAGCGGATTGCGGACTTCGTGGGCAATGCCCGCGGCGAGCCGACCCATCGCGGCAAGCTTCTCCTGGTGCACTATCGCCTGACGGGACTGCTCGAGCTCGTGAACCTGCCGGCGAATCTGCTCGGCGTCGGCCCCGATGCGCACCCGTGCCATCCACAGTCGGCCAAGGGCGAAACCGAGCGCGCCGTAGCCGAGCACGAAGCCAAGGAGCACCAGCCAACCGGACCAGGTCCCGAGGAGGCGAGCGAGGTCGAGGCCGAAGCGAGAAAAGAGCCAGAGATCCGCGACCGCGGTGGAGAATCCCAGGGCGCCCGCCATGAGGTCCGCGCGGCGCACCGGCTTCCCGTTGCCCGGCGGTGCAAGCCTCGTTTCTGCACTGCCTACTTCTCCTGAGCTCCCGCGGCTCATTCGGTCCTCATGGGCAATACGCTCAAGAAACCCATCGCTCCTCGGTCCATCGTCGGCGGCCTCCGTCTCCCATCTTGCCCGAGGATCCGCGCCGGGCTTGCCGGAAACGCTTTTGCAGCGACCGTGCCGCCATGAATTCTCGCGGCCTTTCCGGTGGGCGTTGCACCTCCGCAACGTGGATTCGGCTAAGAACGAGGCAACCGTGCAACGGGGCCCAGCGAAGGCGCGAAGATTCCGATGGCACGCGTCCTGCTCAATCCGTCGCAAGACTCGAACCCCGATCGAAGCGGGCCTCGAACGAGAAAGGACCCCACCAATGAATCTCAAGCGACTCTTCGTGTTTTTTGTGCTCGTCGACCTTGCCGCGCTGACCGCCTACGCGATCGCCACCGTACCGCTCGCCGAAACCTTCGCCGCGATCGGCGTGAACGCCTGGGGCGCTCAGCTCGGACTCGATCTTTGCATCGCGCTCGGCTTTGGCTCGGCCTGGCTATGGCAAAACGCAAAGGCCCGCGGCGTCAATCCGCTCCCGTGGGTCCTCGCGGTGCCGTTTACGGGGTCGCTGGCGATCCTTGTCTACGCGGTGGTGCATGGCCTCCGAAAGCCCAAGAAGGTTCACGCGGCGGCCGTCGCGTGAGCTTCGAAGCCCCTCTCCAGCCGAAACCTGCGCGGCTACCGAGCGAATAGCGTGGCGAGCCAGCGGCGAAGGGTCCGGCGACGACGCCGCGGCGGCCACTCCACGCCGAGCCTTCCTCGGCCCCATGCTTCCAGGCCGACCATCAGACGGCGAGGATGTCGGCTTCTTTCTTCGAGACGATCTCGTCGACCTTGGCCTGGCCGCCCTGCACGATCTCTTCAAGCTTCTTGCGCCCGCGATCGCAGTCGTCTTCGCTCGCTTCGCCCTCTTTCTGGAGCTCGTCGAGAATGTCCTTGGCGTCGTGGCGGGCTTTGCGAATCGCAACCTTGCAGTCTTCGCCCGCGCGTCGGGCCAGCTTCACGATGTCTTTTCGTCGCTCCTCGGTGAGCGCCGGCATCGGAATCCGGAGCAGCTCGCCGTCGCTTTGCGGATTGAGTCCCAGGTCGGATTCGAGGATCGCTTTTTCGATTAGCTTGACCGCCGACTTGTCCCACGCCTTGACCGCAAGCATCCGGGGCTCCGGCACCGACACGGTGGCCATCTGACCGATCGGCGTCGGGGTGCCGTAGTAGTCCACGCGAAGCGAATCGAGGAGTTCGGGGTTTGCCCGGCCGGTGCGGAGCTTCGACAGGTCGCGGCGAAGGGCTTCGTGAGCCTTGCCAATCGAGCTTTTCAACTCTTCGAGCGTTTCCTCGATCATGCTTCCTCCGACTGGGCCTCAGTGACCAGGGTGCCGACGTCTTCCCCCTTCACTACCCGTTGTATGTTGCCTCGCTGAGCGAGCTTTACAACCCGGATCGGAAGCCCATTTTCCCGACAAAGGGTGGCCGCAGTCGAATCCATCACTCCGATTCGTTGGGTAAGGAATCGGTCGTAGCTCAGACGTCGATACATCTTCGCATCGGAGAACTCGTTGGGATCCTTGTCGTAGACCCCATCGACCTTCGTTGCTTTGAGAAGCACCTCGGCCTGGATCTCCATCGCGCGAAGCGCCGCCGCGGTGTCGGTCGAAAAGTATGGGTTGCCGGTGCCGGCAACACAGATGATGACGCGACGCTTTTCGAGATGGCGTATCGCCCGCCGACGAATGTAGAGCTCCGCCACCTGACGAATCTCGAGCGCGCTCATTACCCGCGTCTCGACGCCGAGCTTTTCGAGCGCGTCCTGAAGGGCGAGGCCGTTGATCACCGTGGCGAGCATGCCCATGTGGTCGGCCTGGCCCCGGTCCATGCCGGCAGCCGAACCCTTGAGCCCGCGGAAGATATTGCCGCCGCCGATCACGATCGCCATTTCGACGCCCAGCCGATGCACGTCGGCCAGCTCCGCAGCGATCGTGGTCAGCGTCTCCGGGTTGACGCCGAAGCCTCCCGGCACCCCACAGAGCGCCTCTCCCGAGAGTTTCAGGAGAATGCGCTTGTGGGCGAGGCCCGGGTCGCTTGGCCTATCCGGCATGCCGAACTAGTTGCCCTGCAGGGTGGCCGCGACGTCGGCCGCGAGATCGACTTTTTTCTTCTCGATGCCTTCGCCCAGTTCGTAGCGGACGAACCGGCGAACCGCGATCTTCTCACCGATCTTGCCGCTCAACGCGTCGCAGATCTGCTGGATGGTACGTCCCTCTTCGTCCTGCACCGAGGGCTGATCGACGAGGCAGCTCTCCTTGAGCCACTTGTTGATCTTGCCGTCGAGGATCTTGTCGATGGCCGCCTCGGGACGCTTCTTTCCGGTCTGCTTTTCCTCTTCTTCGAGCTGCCCCTTGAAGAAGGCTCGCTTTTCGGCGACCGCGTCGTCGCTCACGTCTTCCCGACGAACAAACTCCGGCGACATGGAAGCGATTTGGAGACAGCAGCCTTCGACGAACTCTTGAAACTCTTCGTTCCGAGCGACGAAATCGGTCTGGCAGTTCACTTCGATGAGCACCCCCACGCGGGCTCCCGCATGGATGTAGCTGTGAATCACGCCTTCCGCGGCGATCGCGCCGGCCTTCTTCGCCGCCTTCGCAAGGCCCTTCTTCTGAATGACTTCGACTGCCTTTTCTTCGTCGCCCTCGGTCTCGATGAGCGCCTTCTTGCAGTCCATCATCCCCGCGCCGGTGCGGTCGCGGAGGGACTTCACCATCTTTGCGTTGACTTCCATCGTTCTTCCTTCGTTGCGAAGAGCTTAGTTACGTCCACGTCCGCCGCCACGGCGACGTCCACGCTGGAACTCGACCTGCACACCACCGCTGGCTTGGCTACCGTAGCCCTGCTGGCCGCTGTCCCGGCGCCGGCCCGCACCGTCGGCGCAGGCATCGGCGATCCGCGACGTCACCAGTTTGATCGAACGGATCGCGTCGTCATTGCCGGGGATGACGAAGTCGACGAGGTCCGGATCACAGTTGGTGTCCGTGAGCGCAACGATGGGAATGTGAAGTTTCCGGCCTTCCCGAACCGCGATGTGCTCATGGTTTGGGTCGATCACGAACATCACGGCGGGAAGCGCATTCATCATCTTGATGCCGCCGATGTACTTATCGAGCTTGTCTTTCTCGCGGCGAAGGCGGATCGCTTCTTTCTTCGTAAGGAGCTCGAGCTCCCCTTCTTCGTCTTGGCGCTCGAGTTCCCGAAGGCGCTCGATGCCGCCTTTGACGGTACGGAAGTTGGTCAGCGTGCCACCAAGCCAGCGACCGGTGACGAAGAACTGCCCCGTACGCTGCGCTTCCTCGCGCACCACGTCGGCGGCCTGCCGCTTGGTGCCCACCATGAGCACGTGGCCTCCGCGGGCCACCGCGTCGGACACGAACTGAAACGCCCGACGGAAGAGCTGGGCGGTTTGGTCGAGGTCAATGATGTGAATCCCGTTCCGAGCGCCGTAGATGTAGGGACGCATCTTGGGATTCCATCGACGGGTCTGGTGCCCGAAGTGCACGCCGGCATCGATCAGCGCGCGAAGGCTGATCGGTAGTTCGTTGCTGACCTCGGGAGCCGGGTCGGCGGGCGCGCCCTCCGCGGGAGCGGCCTCGGCCGGTGCCGCCGTGTCAGCGGCTGGGGCCTCGGAGGCTTCGACGGGAGGAGTGGCTTCGGCGGCTTC
>JBCCZL010000749.1:0-4474 GCA_039187775.1 Myxococcota bacterium | reverse complement strand
GCGCGGCTCTTCCCCCTCGGGGACCTCGACCGCGATGGAAAGGCGGAGGTAGGCCTCTATTCGATGCCCCACGGCCTGGCGATTCTCCCGGGCGCAACGCTATCGGACCCGGACGCGGCCCTGGCGCTTCCAAACACGAACGGCCCAGAAGATCTGATCGTTGGAATGTTCAACCGCACGCTCACCCGAGTCACTCGGTCCGGTAACCGACTCGCGATCGGAGGCCTTACCGGGCCGACGCAAGATCTTGGACCCGCATGGGGAGACCAGCTCCATGCGGTCGGCGACGTCGACGGGGATGGTCTCGAGGACTTCGTCAACTACGAGTCCGAGCCGGAAACGAACGCGTCGGTATTTCTTGTCTTGGGAAACCGCGGGCCCGCGGACCCGGTCGTCCTCGAGGAGATGGACCTCACGAACGAATGCATGAATCCGGGCGAAAGCAGGTTCGGCTGGGCGGTTACCGCGGTTGGAGACCACGACGGGGATGGCTTTTCCGACTTCGCGGTGTCGGCGCCGGGGTCGGGCAGCGGTGTCGTCTACATGTACTTCGGACACCCCAGCGGTGAGGTTCGGCCGGCGCCTTTCACCCTTCGCGCAAACCACTCGGGTTTCGGCCTTTCTCTGGGCGCTCCCGGCGATATGAACGGTGACGGGCGACCTGACCTTGCGGCCCTCGCGGTGGGCTGCGTCGACTGCGACTGGGTGTCGGCGCTGAATCCCGGCCAAGGCCCGGAACGGGCGTCGGCGACCTGGCTGTATCGAGTCACGGAGGTTCTCGCGGGGCGCGGGTATGTCAACCGAGACCTGGTGGGCACCAACTTCGGGCACCTCGAGGTGCGCCGCTCCTGCGTTGCGGCGTTGTCGCGCGGCGCCGGCGATCGCAGTGACGGGCAGTCGGCCAGTGCCACACGGTCAGCTCCGCCTCGGTCCCATCTTACGCCTAGGCTATGATTTCGGAATGATTCGCTTCGCCTTCGCAGCCGTCATGCTCCTTGGCTGCAGCTCTGATTCGCCTTCGCCCGAGCCTCCGCTGGAGACTCAGCTCGGCACGTTCGGACTGCGACTCGAGCCAGACCCTGCTCAAATCGAGTTCACCGCGCCCGACGGTAGCGTGCTCCTTCGAGGCCTGCCTGGCGGGGTCGCGGGAGAAGCTGCCGACACGGGGATCGCATTCCGCACTGGAAACGCGACGTTTCAGTTCGAGTTTGGCTCGTTTCGCATCGAAGAGTTCGACGTCGAACCGTGGACCGGGGTCGACCGACTCAGCGCGCTCGAGGAAACCGCCGATGGGGTTGGCTTCACTCTCCGCGGCGGCAACGAACGACTTGGCAACGGCACCGTGGCACCGATCGACGACCGAGGGATCGCGATCACCATCCAGGCGGAAGATCCGCTGCACGACCGTGCATCCTTCGCCTTCGAATGCGAACCAGACGAGCATTTCCTCGGGTTCGGAGGCCAGTCCTTCGACGTCGATCATCGCGGCCAAAGGATCCCGATTTGGGTGCAGGAAGACGGGATCACGAAAGTCGACAACAACGACTACCTCGGCCCGTGGATGCTCATCGGACGTCGCCACTCGACCCACACCCCAATGCCGATCTTCGTCTCGAGTCGCGGCTACGCGGTGATCCTCGACACTCCGTACCGATCGATCTTCGACATGTGCTCCGAAGACGAAGGAGCGATTCGGATCGAAGCGTGGGAAGGAGAGCTCAAGCTTCGCGTGTTCTGGGCGGGCGACCTACCGGGCGCGGTCGAGCTCCTCACCGGCGACGTGGGCCGACCGGAACTCCCGCCGACCTTCGCATTTGCGCCGTGGCTGGATGCGATCTTCGGACCGGACAATGTGCGCCGGGTCGCGACGGCCCTTCGGACCGAGGGCATTCCCACATCGATCATCTGGACGGAAGACTTTCGCGGTGGCGGCGACACCGGCACCGGTTACGGACTCGAAGAGGACTGGCGAATCGATCGTGATCTATACCCCGACTTCGAAGCGCTCGCGGACGAGCTCCACGGACTCGGGTTCAAGTTCCTGACCTACAACAACACCTTTCTCGTCACGGACGTCGACGTCTATGACGAAGCGGTCAGCGGCGGCCATGTGATCACCAAACAGGATGGGTCACCATTCCTGTTCTTTGGTCCAACCTTTGAGGAGACCACGCTCGTCGACCTCAGTAGCCCCACCGCCGTCGAGTGGATGAAGGACATCTATCGGGAACAGACCACCGCGGGCGCCGACGGCTGGATGGCGGACTTTGCCGAGTGGCTGCCTCACGATGCCGTCCTCGCCTCCGGCGAAGACGCGCTCGCCGCCCACAACCTCTACCCGGTGGAGTACGCGCGCGCGAATCGGGAGCTCATGGATGCCCTCGAGGCCGAAGATGGCGTGGAACGCCTCTTCTTTATGCGTGCGGCATACCTCGGTTCGCAGCCCCTTGTTTCCGTGGTGTGGGCGGGCGACCAGCAGACCGATTTCACCCTCGGCGATGGCTACCCTTCAGTGATCCCGATGGGCATCGGCCTGGGCGTGACCGGCTTTCCCTACTTTGGCCATGACATTGCAGGCTACATGAGCGAGCTGACCGTTGCTTCGACCAAGGAGCTCTTCTTTCGCTGGACCACGTTTGGTGCGCTCTCTCCGATCATGCGAACCCATCACGGTCGGGAAGCCCGGATGAACTGGAACTGGGAGTCGGACGCGGATACCACCGCGCACTTTCGACGGTGGACGCGACTCCACCAGCAGCTGTTTGTGTACTTGCTGGCCCTGGGCCGGGACGCGGCGGAGCGCGGCCATCCCATGATGCGGCCCCTCGCCTTTCATTATCCCGACTTCGAAGCAGGCTGGACCGCCACCGACCAGTACATGCTCGGAAGCCGAATTATCGTCGCGCCGATCATTGAAGAAGGAGCGACGAGCCGCACCGTGGCGCTACCCGACGAGATGTTCTACCCGCTCTTGGGCGGGACCGCGGTGAGCGGAACCATCGAGGCCGCGGCCGGGCCAGAAGAGATTCCCGCATTCGTGCCGGCCGGATCGATGCTCGTGCTGTTGCCGGACGGTGTCGACACGGTGGTCGACACGACCGATCCGACCCTGACCACCCTCGAGAGCGTGGGCGACGATCGAGAGATTTGGCTTTACCGGGACGGCGCGGACGAGTTCATGGAACACAACGAAACGCTGAGCTACCGCTGGGAGGCCGGCACGCTCTCGGCGGTACCAACCACCGGCATGTGGAACGGAACGCCGGTGAGCCCCGTCGACGGTGTCTTCGAGGTCACGGGAACCGGAACCCTCACCTTCGATGACGGCGGGAGCCTCACGGTGACCGGCGGCACTGGTACCCGTTCCCTCCGGGTGGTGATTCGCTAGCGAACGATCCGCCCTTTCTATTCAACGGCGATCACTTCGACAATCTCGGGCGGGGCCGCGTCGCGCCGTCCGCCACCGGGATCGACCGGGGTGCCACCGACCATCCGTGCCGACGATGCGATCTTCTTGATGTGCTTGGCGGTGGTTCCGCAGCAACCACCCACTCCTCGAACCCCCGCCTTGAACAGAAGTCGGCTGTAGATCCGGAAGTACTCGGGAGTGGCCATGTACGCGAAGCGCCCTTCGACCCGTCGGGGAAGTCCCGCGTTGGGCTGGGCGATCACGGGCAGTCCAACGTCGAGGACTCGCGTCGCCATTTCGTACACCCCGGCCGGGCCATCCGCACAGTTCACCCCGAGCGCATCCGCGCCAAGGTCGGCGATCCTCTTGGCCATCAGCTCCGGGCCGGTGCCATCGGACATTTCGCCGAACGCATCGAAAGACACGCTGGCAACGATTGGGAGGTCGGCCGCTACTCGACGACACGCCCGGATCGCAAGGTCGAGTTCCTTCGGCTGACGAAATGTCTCGAGCAGGAGGAAGTCGACCTCTGCTCGCCGAAGTACTTCCGCCTGCTGAGCGAATGCGCCCTCGACTTCCTCGAGCTCCTCGCGCTCAAGGGTCTTGAGGAGCAATCCGGTGGGACCCATCGATCCCGCGACCCAGCGCCCCGGACCCGCGGCCTCCCGCGCAAGGCGCGCGCCCGCGAGGTTGATCGACTCGAGGTCGGCTTCTCGGCCGTGGCTTCGGAGCCGATAGCGATTGGCGCCGAAGGTGTTTGATTCGATGACCTGCGCACCGGAGAGCACGTACTCGCGATGCACGTCGCGGACGAGATCCGGAGCATCCATCGACGCTCCGTCGAGAGACTTCTCCGGGCTTATCCCGATTGGCGAGTCACATAATGGCGTTTTTGGGATTAGATAGCTTGCTGCTAGCGGTAGTCTATCCGGCTAAGACTCAGACAAGGCTTACCTTAATTATCCGCACCCGTCCCCATACAGGCGTTAACTGCCATGCTTTGCTGTACCCCCATGGCGGCGGTGGTCATCGCTGTGCCGCTGCTGCTACGTTGAGCACTGAGGC
>JBCCZL010000748.1:0-4474 GCA_039187775.1 Myxococcota bacterium | reverse complement strand
GACCGGCCTGTGCCCCAACAACCGGCCTTCGGGAAAAGAACGGTTTTCACGGCGCTGTTTTCGTCGCTCGGCAAAGTCGGAAGGCGACTCTCCCGATCGCCGAGAGAAGACGCCGCGAGAAGAGCATTGAGAACGTCGCCCGGGGCTGGTCCTTCCCGGTGAGCCCGGATCGCTCGGTCAGCGGGGTGAGCCAGGCCTTGGTGTTCGATTTCGACCCACCGCGCTGAAACCGCTCAGCCGCCGAACCGGAACACCAGGCGGCCTCCGCCATGAAACGCCACCACTCCTTCAAAATCCTCGACATCGAGGATGCCGAAGGATTCACGGGCGGCGGGCGCGACAGTGGTGACATCGCCAAAGATGCCGATGCCCATGAACGAACTGAACATGTAGTCCATGCCCAGCTGCACGCTCGAACCGAACGTGGTCACGTCGTAGCCCGCGGCCCCCACGCCGACGGAAAGCCACCAGCTCAGGCTGCTCGTCTCGCTCAGCCAGTGATAGATCGCGAAGCGGACGCCGCCGAAGAGGAAGGCGAGCCCCTGTCCTGGGTCCGCGGTGATCCCCCCGAGCTGGAGGTTTCCTCCGAACGCGAAGCGCGCGTCCGAGTCGAGGAAGAACTCGTAGGTCCCGGTGATCGCGACGTACCCAAGGGGCGGCTCGGCGCGCTCCGTATCTCCGATCGCCCCGTGGACGCCTCCTTCGAGCGCCAGATGAAAGCTCGCCGACTGCACCGCATCTTCGACCACGATCGGTCCTTCCAGCTCTGCCCCTCCTTCCGGATCCTCCGCCAGGCTTTGGGACGGCATCGCGAGGATCGACACGCACGAAAGTGCGATCGGACCGAACGGGAGAAGGGAGGGGGAGCGCAAGAGCGAAACGAGTGCGGACATGAACATTCTCCAGAAGAGGCAGGAACGGGCGCCTCTAACCGTGGGCCGGTTTCGCGCCTTCGGTTACTCGCCTTCGGAGGTCGAGGCGCCGCGAGCATCCGCGAGGAAGCACCCGAGTTTTCGCGCGCTTTCGAACGCTCGCGGCCGCGCCTCGACCCCCGTCAACCGGTGCGCCATCGGGAGCTCACATTTCCACGGCCACTTCCCACGAGACGCCGCGCAAACCGCGCGCTCTACAGTGAACAGACCGTGGACACCGCGATGGTTCGCGTGAACGGGCTCTTCTCGAACACTCGCTCGAAAAACAGCCGCGCTCCGCCCTGAGGGTAGCGTTCCAGAAGCCGGTTGGCGGTGAGCACTTCGGAGTTCCCGCTTGCGTCCACGCGGACCATTTCGGGGTCGCCGGCGAGAGGATCGCCCGCGCTCGACTCGCGCGCCGCACCAACGATCGCCTCACCGAACACCACCGGATGGCCAAGGCAGGGACTGTCGACCGGGTCGACGAGGCCGGGCTCCGGATGGGTCACGACGCGAGCCACTCCGCAGCCGTCCGCGGCATTTCCGGTGGTCACAAGGATGCCAGTCGGCCCCAAGCCCACGATGTCCCGCACCGAGAGTTCCCCGGCGACCTCCTGCGCAGGTGCGGCATTGGTGGGATCGTGAAGCACCAGGCGTCGGCCGACCGCGGGATCGGCTTGAATGTACGCCAGCCGGAGACCTTCATCGGGCTGCAGCCAATCAAACGCCAAGGCGGGAAACGGTCCCGCAACGAGTCCGTCGGCCACTCGAAGGGTATAGAGCTGTCGCGCCCCGCGCCGGCCAACCCGCTCCATCACTCCGATGAACGCGCCATCCGGCGAGATCTTCGGCGAGTCGAGATAGCGGCGGCCTTCGGCGACATAGAGAACCTGCCGCTCCCCCGTCTCGACGTTCACCACCACCAGGCCTTGCCGTCGTGATCCTTGCTCGACGAACACGGCGCGGGTCCCGTCGGCGCTCAGGTCGCCCCAGCCCACGAAGTTGTTCGCGTAGGCGATGGTTCGGGTCGCACCGCTGACCTCGACGAGGTCGATGCGCTCCACCGTTTGGGCGATCGCCGGCGTCGGCGACGCCTCGAACGGAATGAACCAGGTGGGCGACTCGACGTGGCGAAGATATCGGGAGCCGTCGGCGCTCGCGCCGAAGAGATAGTGCTGACCACATCCTTCGACCGGTCCGCACCGCACCTCGTGAGGCCCCGCGTCCGACGCGAGGGCTTCGTCGGCTTCCTCGCACACCTCTCGAAGACGCTGGGAGGTTCGATCGCGCCCCGCGAGCTGGTTAAACGCATCCTCGAGCCGCTCCACATAACCTGCGCTCGACGCTTCGCCCCCCTTTTCGATGTATTCCGCAAGCCGAGGCTGACGGAGGAGATCGCCTGCGATCTGCGCATAGAATACGTTCGCCCACGCGCGAGCCATCTTGCCCATGGCGTCGGCGCGGTCGACGCCCTCGGACCCGAATCGAATCGGCGGAAGCGGGTCGGGAAGGTCGAGTGTCTCTTCGACCGTCGAGATCAGCTCGAGCTCCGCCTCCGCCACCACGAACACCGTGTCGGGAGTAAGGCCCGGTCGCTCCTCGACGACGGTGGCGGTGACCTCGACGAGATAACCGACGTCCAGGTCTTTTGCCGTGGCGAGCGCCGCGTCTTGGGTGTCCACGACGACGGGGCCATCGTCCAGGTTCGGTCGGAGCTCGAAGCCCAGCGCCTTATCGAGATGAAATGCCATCCGCGTCCGGAGCACCGCCTCGCAGTCCGAGCCGCAGCCTCGAGCCACGATCATCACCCGCGAAGGGACCGTCGTGTCGCGAAGAAAAAACCAATAGGCGACGCCCCCGATCACGCCGACCAGGCAAAGCGCCGCGACAATCTGCGGCACTCGATTGACAGGGAGCGCTTCCTCGGCCACTTGGCGCTCATTTTTCGCCTCTAGGCGCTGGAAAAGAAGGGGAAAAATCGACTTTCCCAAGAAAGTGCGCCGAGACCTCTGCCGCCCGCGCCTTTTGTGGTAGAACCCCCGGTCCCGGAGCAGCAGGAGGAATCCGACATGGCCGATGAGGGGAAGAAGGGTGCGTTCGAACCGAAAGCGGACCCCGATGCCAAACTGACCAAAGCCCAGCTCAAGAAGCTGTACGCCAAACTCCTCGAGGAGCGCGACCGAGTGATGAGCGGGATGGACCGCCACATGCAAGAGGCGACCACGGATTCAGACACGCTCACCGACGAGCTCGACATGGCCCAGCGCCACACCGAGCAGGCTTATCTGATCCGCTTCGCCGGCAAGGAACGGAAGCTCCTCATCGAGATCGAGCACGCCCTCGAAAAAATGGCGGAGGGCGAGTACGGGGTCTGCGAGGGCACCGGCGACGCGATCTCCATCAAACGTCTCGAGCTCCGTCCCTGGACCCGCTACAGCGTGGCCTACAAAGAGCAGCTCGAGCGCGAGCGTGCCCAGCATCGTCGCTAGGCCCCGCGACACCTTGTTTCGGCGCCGCATCGTCGCTAGGCCCCGCGACATCTGGTTTCGGCGCCGCGGTCCACTCGACATCTAAGCACCCAAAACCAATAACGAAACCTCCGAGCTCCGGCCGCCACGTCCCGTGGGAGGATCGACTGTTCAACGTCGACTTGCCTGATGGACGACGATCCCGTACGGTCCCGCCCCTCTGCGCCGCACGGTGCATCCGGCAGCGCTCAGTATCCCGAGAATTGTAGAACCGCCATGCGCGAAATCATTCAAATCGTCTCGTCCGCCGGCACGGGTTACCGCTACTACACGACCAAGAACAAGCGGACCACGCCGGACAAGCTGAAGCTCAAGAAGTACGACCCGATTGCGAAGAAGCACGTCGAGTTCGTTGAAAAGAAAATGCCCAGCCCGAAGAAGTAGGGCTGCTTAGTCATCGCTTTAGGAGAATCCAGTGTCGAAGGTATGTCAGGTCAGCGGCAAGCGCCCGATGGTGGGGAACAAGGTCTCCCACTCGAACCGGAAGTCGAAGCGGCGGCTGATGCCCAACCTTCAGACCCGGAAGTTCTGGGTCCCCAGCGAAAACCGCTGGGTGAAGCTCAAGCTCAGCACCCGCGCGATTCGCGACGTCGATAAGCGCGGCATCGACGCGGTCCTGAAGGACATGCGCAAGGCCGGCACCAAGATCTGAGATCAAGATCTGAGATCTGAGCCCCGCTCGGAGAACCTCCACGCCCTCCACCCGGAGGGCGTTCTCAATTCTGGCTTGTTCAATTCTGGCGGGGCCTCCGCACCGCCCATCGAGCGCTTTGAGAAGACGGGACGAAACCGTCTATCCTTCGTTCGTGCAGAGTCGTGGGAAGCGGTGGGCGCTCCCGCCGATGGCGGGAATCCTCAAGCGCGGCATGCTGTGGGCCCTCACGTTTGCGTTCATCGTCGGAGGCTACGGCGCGGGCAAGCTCGAACCCTTCTTCGAGCCGGTGGAGCTTCCTCTCACCCCCTGGGACCGAGCCATTCCCTTCGTTCCGGCCACCGCCTGGGTCTATGGAACCATTACCTGGGTGTCGCTGCTGG
>JBCCZL010000747.1:0-4481 GCA_039187775.1 Myxococcota bacterium | reverse complement strand
GGTGCTCCGGCGAAGACGCTCGCGAATTTTCTTCCCGGGAAGCCAACCCTGCTCGATATGGACTGGCCGGACGTCACGCACCCGGTCGGGGAGGGCGCTCAAGAGGAACTTTCGCTCGACTTCGACGTCCTGGGTGCCGGCGCTCCGAAGCTCGGCGGTCAGTTCGAGGGTCGCCTGCTCGAGGGTCTCAAGGCCTTCTTTCTGCCAGTCCCGCTGCAGCTGGCCAAATAGCTCTTCCAGGTGGATGCGAAGCCGCCGACTCAGCTCCACGACGCCGCTTCGCTCGGAGAGGAGCGCCTCCGTTGCGATCGCACCTTCGTCCCCTCGCATCGCCACATCGTGAAGGCGCTTGGCGCGAGCGGCGGTCGCTTCGTGGTCGGCCCGCTCGAGATGGGTCCGAAGCACCTCCGCATCGTTTAGGCTGCCGAGCACGTCCTGGAGTGCCCTGCACTGCTTGGTCACGACTTTCGCCTCGGGCAGGTACGGGCGCACGGGATCGACGAGGTAGCGGAGCCTCTTTCCGGCGATGCGGGCTCGGTGGGCCTGCTCGAGCTCGTCGATCGACTCGGCCTGCTGGAGGCGTTCCCGAAGTTCGACGACATGGGCCTCGATCTTGTCGGCGAGGACCCCGGCAAACGTTGGCGCGGTAGACGGCTCCAAGAGATGAATCCGCACGTCCATTCGCTCGAGGCGACGGTAGAGCCGCTTGGCGAACCGTTCGAAGCGTTTGCGAATCTCGGTTCGGGCGAGGGCATAACCGTCGGTCTTCTGAGTCTCGAGGCGGTTGGCGAGCCAGTCGAAGCCCAGACGGTGGGGCGGCGCAAGGGTCGGTCGGAGCGGCTCGAGCCACAGAAGCAAGACTTCGGCGTCGCGGCCGGCGCCGGTGGCCTCCTGAAATCCTCGGAGGGCCTTGATGTCTTTCTTGTCGACGGCGGCCAGCTCGTCACGAAATCCGCGAAACTGGCTTCGAAGGCGTCGGACCGCCACGCGAAAATCGTGGAGCGCCTCGGCGTCGGCGGGGTCATCAAGGCGCCCGCAGGCCGCTCGGGCCTCCTCCAGGTGGTGGAGGCAAATGCGGCGCACGGCTTCCTCCGCCGAGCGCGCAAGAAGGTCTTCCGGAAGCTCTATCCCACTCATCGATCTGCACTCATCCGTATGTATTCGTGTCGAATCCCACGCGTCGCCGTCACGTCCGCTCAAACGTAAGCTGACAGCATAGGCGGAGCCGTCGAAGGGCGTCGAGGGGACCGAGCCACTTTGTGCGCTGGCGCTTTGGCCGAGTGTCGTTTGGCGAGAGTTTTTTCGGCGGGTTTTTTTTGGCGAGCGTTGGCGCCCTGGCAGCTTGTTCCGAGCCGGTTTCTGCGCGAGGGCCCGTCGGGATCCCACATCCGGTCGCGGAGCTACGGGCCCTGAATTCGCAGCGAGTAGGGTCCGACCTGGCCGGCTTGGTACGTCGTGGCCGTCACCGTATAGGTGCCGGGCTGGGTCACGGGAATGTGAAGGTACGAGTTGGTGCCGTTCGTGTCGTCGTTCTCTTGCACTGTACCGTTGGGAAGCTGCACGTAGAGAAACATGTCGAGCGGGTCTGACTCGAGGAAGATGTTTGCCGCACCCTGAGTCCACTGAAAAGTATAGGTGTCCGCGTATTTCCCGTCGGGGCGCACCGGGTCGCCAAGCTCGAGGAGCCCGGTAAAACGAAGCTCGGCGGGCTGGAGCACCACCTGGGTGATCTGATTGTCGAGCACGGTGATCATCTGAGACGCCACCGAGGCATTCGATACGAAGAGCTCCACCGTATGGGTGCCCCCCGCGATGCTGTAGGTCTGACCGTTTTGCACCGCCCCTTGATTCGCACCGTCGATGACCAGCTCGGCGCCTTGCACATTGGTCGTGACCTGAATCTGCCCGTCGCCGCCGGCGAGCGTATCGCCCCCGCTCCCGCCGCCGTCCACGATGAGCAGAATCACCACCGTGACAAACCCTGCGAGCAGAAGTACGCCGCAGCCGATCAGCGCCCAGATCGCGATCCCGCTCCCCGCCGACGCCTTGCCCCCGGGCGACGGGGTGGGCGGGGTCACCGCGCCGTAGGTTCCCGGGGTCGGCGTAGGAACCGGCGCCCCGTAGCCGCTGCCGGTAAAGCCTGGCGAACTCCCGGGCGGCGGTGTCCCGTAGTTTGCGGAGGGGCTCGGGACGCCGTGGTTCGTTCCCGGTGGTCCGAACGGTCCGGGCGTCGGTGCCGGCGTGGGCGATGCGCCGAAGGGCCCGGGAGCGGTCCCGGGAGCGGCGGTGGCTCCGTAGGGACTGGGTGTGGAGCCCGGCGCCGGGGCGTAGCCGGGACCGGCCGGTCCGGTCGAGTTCGGTTGGGGCGTCGGCGCGCCCACCCCAAACGGGGCCCCGGGGTTGGGCGTGACCGCGGCGGGGCCGGGGAACGCTGGCGTCGCCATGGTTTTGGGGAGCGCCTGCACTGCGCCGCGGGCGGCACGAAGAAATCCGAGAAGCTGGCCCGCGTCCTGGGGCCTGTGCTCCGGCTCCTTGGACAGGCACCGATCGACAAGGTCGCTCAGCGGAGGCGGAATGTTGTGCACGGCCGAACGCAGCGGCGTGTGCGGCCGAGTGATCACGTCGACCACGACCGCGCTCGGAGTCTTCCCGTGAAACGGGAGCTGTCCGGCGAGCGCTTCGTAGAGCATCACGCCACAGGACCAGACGTCGGAAGCCGCGGTGACGTCCTTCGCGCTCGTCGCCTGCTCAGGGCTCATGTAGTCCGGCGTGCCCATGCCCATACCGGCCTGAGTGACGTTGGTCTCCTCGGGCTCGCGCACGATGCCGAAGTCGAGAAGCTTGATCATTCGTTTGCCGCCGCGAGTCGTATGAACGAACACGTTCTCCGGCTTCATGTCCCGGTGCACGATGCCTTTGTCGTGGGCGGCGGCGAGCGCCTCGAGAAGTTCCTCGAACTGATCGAGCTTCTGATCGGGAGTCAGGGTTCCCGCGTCCCAAGCCTCGCGGAGCGTCTGCCCGTTGAGCATCTCCATGGCCACGAACAGCGAGTTGTCGGCCTCGTCGTGACCTGCGTCGTAGACTTCGCAAATTCCGTCGTGGCCAATCCGCGCGGGGGCCGCGACCTCGCGCAGGAAGCGCTGTTTCGCCGCCTCGTCTCTCGCGTACTGCGGGTGGAGCACTTTGAGGGCGACGGTCTTCTTCGAGAGGGCGTGCTGGGCTTCGTACACCGTCCCCATGCCTCCCGCCGCGATCTCGCGAACGATGCGGTACCGATTGCCGACCAGCCGATCTTCGTCCGCCATGCGCTCAGAAGCGTACCCCATGCCAAGCCTGCCGATCCATGCGCCTTTTGGTGGTGAATCCAACAGGAATGAGACGGGTTCGGTGATCGACTTTGCGCCCACTCAAAAGCGTGTTACCTGGCGGGCCTGATGACCTCCCCTCGGGAACTCCGCAACGTTGCGATCATTGCGCATGTCGACCACGGCAAAACGACGTTGGTCGACGCCATGCTGCGCCAAACTGGCGCGTTTCACCGCAACGAGGTGGTGGAAGACCGAGTGATGGATTCAAACGACCTCGAGCGGGAGCGGGGGATCACCATTCTCGCGAAGCATGCATCGATCGAGTACCGGGACGTCACGATCAACATCATCGATACGCCGGGCCACGCCGACTTTGGAGGCGAGGTCGAACGGACCCTGATGATGGCCGATGGGGGACTCCTATTGGTTGACGCGGCGGAGGGGCCGCTTCCGCAGACCCGCTTCGTAGTGCAGAAGGCGTTGACGCTCGGGCTGCCGCTAGTGGTGGTGATCAACAAGATCGACCGGCAGGATGCCCGACCAGACGAGGTGCTCAACGAAGTGTTCGACCTGTTCTGCGAGCTTGGCGCTACCGATGAACAAGCGGACTTTCAGACGATCTACGCGGTGGCAAAGGACGGGATCGCCAAGAACGAACTGGAGGATGAAAGCGAGTCGATCGAGCCTCTCCTCAAAGCGATCCTCGATCGCGTCCCCGCGCCCCAGGCCCCGGTGGAAGAGCCCTTTCAATTCCGAGTGCACAACATCATGCACGACGAGTACGTGGGCCGGCTCGCGATCGGCAAGATCAATCGTGGCAAGGTCGCGCCCCATCAGCCGCTCGTGCTTATCGGGGAGAGCAAGAGCGCCCAGGCGAAGGCCGGCCCGGTATTTGGCTACCGGGCCACCAAACGGGTGCGCCTCGACGATGCGCTGGCCGGCGACATCATTGCGCTGGCGGGGATTGAAAACGTACAGATCGGCGACACGCTCGCCGACCCTGCGGACCCGGTGGCGCTCCCGCGGATCGAGGTCGAAGAGCCGACGATCAAAATCCGATTCGTCACGAACTCCTCGCCGGTCGCAGGCCGTGCGGGAAAATGGGTGACCTCGCGTCATCTCCGGGATCAGCTGTTTCAGGAAGCAAAACGTAACCTCGCCCTTCGAGTGGAG
>JBCCZL010000746.1:0-4483 GCA_039187775.1 Myxococcota bacterium | reverse complement strand
GATCCTTCCTTCCTCGTACCGGAAGTGCAGCCGGGCGGTAGGTACGCCGCGGACCGTTTCGGTCGCCGCGCATGGCTCGCGCGCTCGAACGCCTTGGATGGCAAGGTTCCGCGCCTCACGAAGGGCGGCCCGGACGCATGACGCTGCCTCCTCGGGGAGGTGGGTGGGCACTTCCGGAAGGACCCCCGAACAGGACGGCAACGGGCCTAGCTCGGCTTCGCAGCGCTCGACCCTTCGCATCGCGCCATCCTCCATGGTCCAGAGGCCCTCCAGGTTCGACACAGATGCGGCTGGGCGCTCATGGAAAGCGACACGATCGGCGGCGCGCGGGAGCTCGGGACGATTCGGTCGACGGCCGGTCACCGCATCAAACCGCCGCCCGGTGGGTCCTGCGATCGTGACCGCGTCGTCCACTCGAAGGCAGCCTCGCTCTACGCGCATCCGATGAAAGCTTCGCAGTGCTTGGCGTCGCTCCGAGTTGCGGGCATCGACGGTCCAGGAAACGGCGCCGCTCGCTACCGCACCCTGCCGCCGGAGGGTACCTTCCGACGGTTCGTAAAGCTCGAGCGAAGCAAGGCCCCGCCCCTCTTCGCCGAGCGCGTCGCCTCCCGCCTCGACGACCGCTCGCTCGACTGCGAGCCAGGAACCGTGAAGCCGATGGGCGCCGTGCACGTGATGCGATGCAAACCGGTGCGCTCGACCCGGGCGTGGAAGGTCATCCCGGTGTTCGGTCGGCGCACACACCCATTGGTCGAATCGCGCGCACAGGCGCTGTTCCTGGAGGCTTCGAAGAAGAAGCACCGATTCACCGATCTCTCGGACCTCGAGAGCGGCGAGTGGTCCGAGGTCTGCGCGTTCGACGAGAGGCAAAGGCCTCCAGCCTTCCTGGGGAATCGGTGGCTGCGGAAGCGAGGACCGCGGACCGGGAAACCACGGCGGCCGGACCTCGGGCTCCGAGGGAAGGCGCACCGATACCGGAGCCTGTTCCGCTTCGGGAAACCGAACCGCATAGCTTTGTTCCGAACCGTCGCGAAAGACCAGGCCGAGCACTAAAGCGACCTGTTGTTCGGCATCGCCGTCTCGGTACTCTGTTTCGAGGTCCACGATGCGGGTCACCGGTCGGACGTCGCGCCAGCACCAGTGCGGTCCAAGGCCCCGGTCGGTGTCTCGCTGCACGCAGAGGAGCGAGCCATCGCGATCCCGCCGATGATAGAGCTGCGTGCCGCGCACAGCCTCCTTTCGGGTCAGCGTTTCGATCTCCGAATGCGCATCCAGCCAGGCTGCGGCGTGGCGGAGTGAAAACTCGGCCGCGATCGCGGTCTCCATCCGAACGGTCTCCCACTCGGAATCGTGCGCGCGGCGACGCACTCGGAAGCTTCGGTGAAGGCCGGTGCCATCGTCGCGGACCTCAAGCACCATCGTCTCGACCCGGCTGCCCGTCCCCCCATCGACCGGACGGATCGAGGCGACGCAAAGGGGCGTTCCAAGGTGCTGTCCCACACGATCGACGAGATGCGCTGCGGTTGTGTGGAACGTACTCTCCACATCCTCGGAGCCTTCCTCAGTGTCGCTCCCCGGTCGCGGCATGCAGCGGCTACTCAGAGGATCCGCTGCCGACCCGAGCCAACGAGCGCCAGGCTCCCCACCACCCCTCACCCCCGCCGGAGATGACGCACAGCTCGACCAAAGGGTCGCGCCCAACGTGACTGCAACGAGCAGCCCCGGCGCCCGACTTCGGAGGTTCACTTCACACCATCGCATAGGGATACCAACGGCACGTTGTTGTGGAAGTTATTCCGCGCGGTCCGGTCCCTTACGGTTTCCACACGGGTCCACCTTGTTCTGAGCGAATCGTGTGCTTTGAATTACGAAAGGCCGGCCACAATCCTGGACCTTACAAAGCGACCGGTAGTGCACCACCATCATGGTTCCGTTGCGGTTCACGCTCGGCGCGCGCCCGTAGTCCCAGTTGGCCTCGTCATCCCCCGGCTGAACTGGCGGCGGATCCATCCATCCCTTGATCGGTGCGGGAATTCGGAGGTAGCGAACATCATGGTCTTCCTGCTCCTGTCTCTGCTCGCCGGCTGCGGCACCCCCACTCCTCCACCCGTGGCCCACGACGGCTCGTCTTCGGACGACCGACCGTTCTTAGTTCGGCGCGCCGAATTCGAGACCCGCCTCGAGCGGGAGGCGCCAACCGTTCCCGAGTGGCCGGAGCTCACCGTGCCCGAGGGCGCCGAGCTCGTGACCTACCCCTCAAACGGGATCGAGCTCCAGGGCCTCTTCGTCCCGCGACCGGGAGATGGGCCAGCGCCTCTCATTGTCTATTTCCACAACGGGTTTTATCTCGATCCGGCGGAGCTTGGCACGGTGCGGGAAGCGTTTGCCGGGCTCGCGGTCGGGTTCTTCGCGCCAACCCTCCGGGGCCGAAATGGAAACCCGGGCCACCACGAGCTGCTTCTCGGCGAGGTGGACGACGCCCACGCGGCGCTTCGTTGGGCCGCCGCTCGAACCGACGTCGACGCGGAGGCGATCTATGTGGTGGGCCACAGTCTGGGCGGCGCCACCGTGGCGATGCTGACCCTGTACCCCGACGTGCCGATGCAGCTCAGCGCGAGTATCGGAGGGATCTACGCCGAGCGAACCTTTCCGTTTTGGGCGAGCCGCGGAGGTGTCGACCGAAACCTGGTGCGTTTTGACTTGAGCGATCGGAACGAGGTTGAACTCCGGATTCTTGGTCCCCATGCCGAGCAAATGGTCCACGACCACATTGCCTTCTTCGGCACCGAAGAGACCTGGGGCCGGCGCAATGCGTCCGCGGTGGAGGCGCGAGCTCCAGACGGGCGCTTCGAGGTTCGGGTCCTGCCGGGAGACCATATGTCGGTGCTCGCCCCGGCGCTTCATGTCTTCCGCGAACAGATCGGCGAAGCGCTTCCTCCAGTGACCGAACCTCCGAGCTCGACCGCTTTGGGCTTGAGCGCCACGAGCTCGAGCGTGACGAGCTCGAACCCGTCGAGTCGATTCTACGATGCTTGCGGTTGCGGCTGCTGTGGGGGCACCGATCCCGTCGAGGTGTCTCCTTGCGTCAACGCGGCCGAACTCGAGCGGATCGCTGCGGCGGATCGGCAGGCGTCCCAAGACCCCCAGTGTGCAGCAGCCGGTTGTTCGATCGGACATCGGTACGTTGCCTGTGATCCGTAGGCAAGGGTGAGTTGCTGGCTCCGGCGGGAGTGGCCGCGTACCCTTCGCTTAGGAGGGTTTGTGCTGCATCTCAATCGACGGGCTGGTGCTCCAGTCTTCGTTCTGGCCGTTTTGGCGAGCTTCTTCGGTCGTCCGACCGGTGCGGGGGCTCAGACGCCCACGTGCCAAGGCGGACGGGTGATGACCGAGGCGACCGCGGGTCGCTGCTGTTGGCCGAACCAAGTGTGGTCGGAGCAGGCCGGCCGCTGCAGTGGTCCTCCCGCGTGTCCGGCGGGTCTGGTGGGGAATGGGGACCAGTGTGTCTCGGAGGTGCCCACCGCTCCGAGTGGAGCCTACTCGCCAAGCGGGCAGGCGATCACTCCCCAGCCCTATGCCGAAATCCCCGCCGAGGTCTACGTGCCGCAACCTGCGCCTCCGCGTCGTCGGAGTGGACCGCGTCGTGGTCTGGTCATCGGCGGCGCTTCCATGTTTGCTGGCGGCTATCTCAGCAGCGTGCTGATTGGAGCGATCGCCGTGGACCTCAGCGCTCGGTCCGAATGGAACCTGATGTTCGTCCCCGTGGTGGGCGCTGCGATCTGCGCGGGCGAGTGCATCGAATCGGGCGACGGGAGTACCACCGGTCGGCTCCTGTTTGTGCTTGACAGCGTGCTTCAGCTGGCCGGCGTGACGATGTTCGTTCTTGGTTTTGCGCTGGGTACTTCGGACGATGGCCACGCATCGAGAAACGAGTTGGAGTTCGCAGTGAGTCCGTGGGTCAACCCCGAGGGCGGCGGGCTAACCCTAGTCGGGCGCAACTTCTGACGCCTTTCGAACGGCAAGCCAGGGGTCTCGAGACTGGTTCAGCGCCGATAGGGTGACCGTCGCTTCCGGCGCCCGCGCGACCTTTGCGCGAAGCGCGGAGGCAGGGTTCACCGCTTCGGAACTCATGAGCCGGTCCCTCACGAACAGCGGTGGCATCACCCTCCGCGGCGTGGGCACAGCCATCGACACGGTGAACTACGGTGCGATCGGCTTCCCCGGGGGACGCGACGGGGCATTAAGCTCAGGTCGCTGAGCGTGAGCGCGAACGACGACGGTGCGAACTCGTGCGTCGAGGAAAGCGCTACGTACAGCACCGGCGACTTCGGGACGCCGAACGCGCCGAACGGCGGCTGCGAACACACGCTCTACTCGCAGTGTCCTACTCGCAGTGTCCTACTCGCAGTGTCCTACTCGCAGTGTCCTACTCACAGGGTCCCTCTTTGGGGTCCGCGCTTCGCGCCAAAGGGGAGGCCAACGGGTC
>JBCCZL010000745.1:0-4496 GCA_039187775.1 Myxococcota bacterium | reverse complement strand
CTCAGTCGTAGGTGCCCTGCTCGACGTGAACTATCTGCGCCAGATTCAACGAGGGATCGACTACATCGAGGCCCATCTCGACGAACCCATCGAGCTGAGCGACGTCTCGAAAGTGGGAGGCATCAGCCACTGGCACTTCCAGCGCATCTTCAAAGCCCTCACCGGCGAGACGCTCAAGACGTACGTACGCTCACGGCGCCTCGCAAACTCGCTCGACAGGCTGCTCGCTACGGACATGCGTATCTTGGACATCGCGATGCGCGCGGGCTTCGAGTCCCAGGAAGCGTTCACGCGCGCCTTCAAGAAAGCGTTTGGCATGACGCCGAACGAGTACCGACGGCTTGGCGACAAGAGCCTCTTTCTTCGCAAGGTCCAGTTCGACGAGGACTACATCCGGCACATCAACGAGAACGTTTCGCTCGAGCCTGTGGTGTACGAGCAGCCCCCATTGATGCTCGTCGGCCAGCGCACTTCGTTCTACAGCGTGGACTCCGAGAAGAACAACATCGGAGAGAGGCTGCCGCAGCTCTGGGCCGAGTTCGTCCCTCGGGCTGCGGAGATCGAGGACGCCGTGGAAGGCGACTACTACGGTGTCGTCAAACAGACGGCCGAAGACTCCGAGCTCTTGCAGTACCACGCCGCGATCGAGGTGCGCGACGCGGCGCGTCTTCCAGCGGGTATGGAGCGCGTCGACGTCCCGGCGGCGACCTACGCGCGTTTCGAGCACCGTGGCGAAGCCAAGCAAATCGACCGAACTGTCAACTACATCTACTCCACTTGGCTACCGCAATCGGGGAAGCGGCACACGTACGGGCCGGACCTCGAAATCTACGGGGACGAGTGGCATGAGACGTCACCCGACTCGGTGTTCCACTACGCGATCCCGGTCACGTAGCCAGGCTTGCAGATCGCCCCACCTCGAAGATGCCGAACGAGGCCACGATGGAAGAGAGGCGTCTCTATTCCACGAGATTGAACGTCAGCCTGCGCTTCTGCCCAGCGCGAAGACGAACGACCTCGCTCTTCACCGGCTCGCTCTGCCCGACGCTGACCCGGTGGCGCCCCGGCCTCAGAGACACTCCGTTCAACGGCGAAAGGCCCCTCGGCTTGCCGTCGATCCAGACCCGCCCCCACGGGTAGACCACCACGCTAAGTCTCGCTGAAGCCGGGGCTGGAGCCGTGGCTTCGGCATCGTTCGCAACTTCGGCGGACGCAGCAGGCGGTCCCTCGTCCTCCGCGCTGGCCGTTGGAACCTCTGGCTCGGAACCTTGAGAATCCGGCGCCGGCTGCACCACAGGTGCGGCTTCGCTCGCACTCGGAGGCTCTGATGTAGGCGCCGGAACGCGGAGCACGGCGAACGTTCCCGCTCCAACGGCTGCGAGGAGAAGGACGAGCAATGCGGCCCATGTGACCTTGCGCGATGGCGGTGAGACAGCAGCGGGGGTAGCCGAATCCCGTTCCGTCACCCCGCTCTGCGCACCGTCGGACTTCTCGGGGATCTGGATTCCGGTTTCGTCCCGCTCGGAATCGAACGAGGCATCGGTTGCTTCAAAGGCCATCCCCGCTGCGTCGGTCGAGGGGGACTGCGGTGGGCGGATGGCGGAGACGAGCGCGCCGAGGTCGCGCTGAGCGCGCGGCGAAGGAACGAACTCGTCGAGACGCTCGATCAGTTCGGCGGCGGTTCTCGGTCTCGCCTCTGGGTCTGGCTCGATCAGGGACTCGATCAGCTGTACCAGACCCTCCGGAGCCTCTGGAACGAGTGTCTCGAGTCGAGGGCGCTCGCCCTTCAGAATCGCCAAGATGGTCGCCGGGTCGTTTTCGCGCAGGTACGGTCTCTGCCCGCTCAGGGACTCGAAGAGTACGACGCCAAGTGCAAACAGGTCGGCACGGCCGTCGAGAGGCTCGGCCCGGAGCTGCTCCGGCGACATGTACGGGACCTTCCCTTTAACCGCGCTCTGCTTTCGGGTGGTGCCCGTGATGGCCTTGGCCACGCCGAAGTCGCTCAAAAGAATCTCGCCATGACGGCTGATGAGCACGTTGGACGGCGAGATGTCACGATGAATGATCGCGCTCAGCTGGTTGCCGGGGTCGCTCCTCGGCGGCGGGTTGTGCGCGTGGTTGAGCGCGCTTGCGATATGATGACCTACGAGCGCGACCAGTTCCGGCGAGAGGCGCTTGTCTTCCTGCCGCTCGAGCAGCGCTTCGAGGTCGGCCCCATCGACCAGCTCGAGCGCCATGTAGGGCGTCCCCCGATGAGAGCCAAAGTCGATGACGCCCACGATGTTGCTGTGCCGCAGCTTCGCGGCGAGCCGCGCCTCCCTTTCGAACAGCTCGATGAAGTCGTCGCTATCCCGAAAAAACGGAAGCACGAGCTTGAGGCAGACACGCTGCGAGAACCCGCTCGGGCCGGTCCGGATCGCTTCGTAAGTTTCGGCCATGCCGCCGACGCCGAGTCGGCGGATGGGCCGGTACGGGCCGAAGCTACGACCGAGTGGGTCGCTCTCGCGTCTGTCGAAGTCGTCCTTGGCCATCCTTGAACGAAAGCGAGGGAACTCCCGCTGAGGATGGGGAGCGTACCACACCGGCATCCGACACTTCACCCCGGCGCGCCTGGGCTCGTGACTCGACTCGTCACTCGAGAGAGGGGCACTCGGGCGCGGTGTCGACCACCAGGTCGTCGATGAGGATCGTTTCGGGTGGGCTCAGCGGCTCTCCAGACGCCGCGGCGCGGTCACCGATTTCGATCTGCAGCCTGTACCATCGGTTTTCCCATTCCGGCGGGAGGCAGTTGTCGTTGCGAACCCAGTCACCTGTCGCCTCGATTGTGCCCACCTCGTCGTCCACCACACCCACGAATCGAAGCACCGGAACCGCGGGATCCCGAGGCACGTTCGCCCAGAAACTGACGCGAGGCCCTCCGTCCTCGTCCGACTCGGGAACGAACACCCATTCATCCATCCGAACGGTGTCCGCGGGCTCCGTCGACCCGATTCGCACCTCCAAGAAGCCGGTTGGGTCGTCGGCCTCTTCAACGCGCGCGCGATTGGCGTCCTCGACCACCCGGAAGGTGGACTCAGTGCCGAAGGTTTTCGTACCTGCCCTCGGCGAAAGGGTTGCGTCGAAGCGCGGATCCAGCGTCTCCGTCGAGTCACCGCAGCGGGAGTCGCTAATCACCTCGACGTCGTCGACCACGAGCTCCGACCGGAGCGCATCGCCCTCGAGGCCGGTCATGACGAAGACCAGATCCACCACGTTGCCGTGGGTCCACGGGGGCAAGCAGTAGATCGCGGACTCGTCCGAGTCGCTTCCACGGAGCGTGCCGAGGGGACGAAGAGTCCCCGAACCCGCGCGATCGACCGTCCCGATCTCGACTTGGAATACGCGGCTCGACGTGGCGCGCCAGAAGAAGCGGAGCGCCGGCGACGGCGTGGTGCTCGGTAGCGGGACTGACACGACCGTACTCATGGCGGCCGTGTCGTTGGAATCCGCCCGAGCGCTGAGGAGTCGCGCGCCGCTCGATCCGTCTCTCCCCACCCCGCCGACGAACCCGGCCTCCGCCGCGTTGGTCGCCGCGAACACCCATGGCGCGCCGTCCAACTCGGCGTCGCCGTTGACGACCTCGCCGGGAGTCGGGCATTCGCCCGGCTCGGCCACAACGATTTGCAGCCGGTCGAACTCGGCGATTCCGCCTCCGTCCGGACAGCTCGGGCTTCTCTCGAAGGCGGAGACCTGAAGGTTCACGTCCGCACCGTAGGCGGCTTCACCCAGACAGAATCTCTCGGTCGTCCAGGTGAGTTCTGCCGTCGAGAGTAACCGCCTCCACGCGCGATCGAAGCCCACCGCGAACCCGACGCCGCCGGTCGCACGGTAGGTCACTTCGGCTACGAAGGGGTCGGCGACCTCGTATGGAGGCATCTGCACGATTTGGGAAACCGAGCCCGCGTCGCAGTTCACGACTCCCTCGAGCCGTGCCAAGCCGGGGTCGGTTGGCGGCGTGGGGTCAGTCGGAACCACGTTCGCCCCGGTCCTCGTCGTCCACGCGCCCGCATTGCTCGAAAAACCGGGATCCGAGGGAACCGTGCCCCACGTGCAGGGGTTGCCACCATAGCCTGGTGCACATTCGCACGCCGGCTCCTCTAGCGTGCCACCGCAAACCTGGTGGCCCGTGGCGCTGCAGGCGGGGGTACAGGTTGGTGCGGGGACCGAGTCCTCGGCGACGCAGTCGCCGAGCGCCGCGACGAACCCGTCGGCGCAGGTGGCGAGGCCGCAGCCGGCAACGAGGTGTGACGACAGGAGACAGAGAAAGACCAAGCGAGGCAACACCAGTCCCCTTTAAGGCAACTACAGCAAGACTGGCAAGCGTTCCCATCGTTCGATCGAGGCGCGAGCCTCGGGAGCCGCGGTCGCGCTGGGGGAGAAAAGCGAGTTCGAGACGACCCGCCGTAGAGGGCATATCGCCCGAAGCCAAGGAATTGCGTATGGACGGCAGCCGCGAT
>JBCCZL010000744.1:0-4498 GCA_039187775.1 Myxococcota bacterium | reverse complement strand
CACGGCGGGAAGCGAACTCCGAGGACCCCTCGGCTGTCAAGCCCGAAGGACGGGAGCCCCAACGAACCGCCGGCAGCCGTCATGGCTGACGAACGCGACCGCAGGCAACCCTGTACGGTGGATCCCCCGAGCGGGAGTTCCGCGGTGATTCCGCCGCAATGGGGTGCTGGGAGACCGACTTCCATCGGGGGCTTGCCGACCAGGTTCTCCACCGGCTGTCAGCTGTCGGGCGTCGCCATCATGGCGGGGATCTCGCCGGAGGGAAGATCCTCGATGGGCTCGACGGTATCCGCGTCGAGCTGGCAGACCCCCGCGATGCACCGCCGCCCAACGCCACAGCCGCCGCAGCCTACCGTTCCTCCGCAGCCGTTCGAAGCGGTCCCGCAGGACACGCCAAGCTCGGAGCAGCTCCGCGGCACGCAGTCGCACTCGTTGGGCACCCGCGCACCACAGGTCTGAGGAGCTCGGCACCCGCCGCAATCAAGCACCCCTCCGCAGCCGTCGGGGATGGTTCCGCATTCTGCTTTCGCCAGCGCGCAGGTGATCGGGGTGCATCCGCAGAAGTTCGGGCGACCCATGGTCCCTCCACCGCAGGTCTCGGGATCATTGCACCGCCCGCAGTCGAGCGTTCCCCCGCAGCCGTCCGGAATCACTCCGCAGGAGCCACCGTCGGGACACTTTTCGATCGGCATGCAGGGAATCCGATCGCACGTCAGATACTCGGTGGTGTTGCTGCGGTTCAGTCCGCAAAACAGTCCCGCGGCGCACTGTTCGCATTCGATCATTCCCCCGCAGCCGTCGGGATAGCTTCCGCACTCCCCATCGCGGCACGGCTCCCTCGGAGTGCAGACACATCGTCGAGACTCGGCATCGCACACCTGGTTCGCCGAGCAGGAACCACAGTCGAGCGTCCCGCCACATCCGTCGTCGACTTCGCCGCACGTCGCATTGGCGTCCTCGCAGGTCACCGCTGCGCAGCCACACTGGTTTGCGATCTTGAGCCCACAGCTTTCCGGGCCCATGCACGCCCCACAGTCGAGAGTGCCGTCGCAACCGTCGCTCACCACTCCGCACTCGGCGATCTCCAGCTCGGCGCAGGTGAACGGAGTGCATCGGTCGGGTGGAAGCACCACGCAGGTGCTCGCTACGCACCGCTCGTTGTTCACGCAGCTCGGAATCGTGGACCCGGTCGCGGTGATGACGTTGCGAATCGGAGCGTCGGCGGGAAGTTCCATTTCCACAGAGTCCCCGGCGATTCGAACGCAGTCGGTGTCGTAGGCCCGAACTTCGAAGCAGTAGTCGCCCGGGTCGAGTTCGGGGGGAAGAAACGGCACCGCCTGGCCGGGAAGCGTGGGCACATCTTGGCGCCAAAGAAGCGTCCCCGTGCCGCAGGCTCCCTCCCAAATCAACCCCTCCACTCGGGCCGCCTCGGCGGGTTGCGCTCCCGGCCCCCACTCGAGATTCCAGTCGAGAGAGTCGGTGCCCGACATGCAGCCTCCGATGACTCCTGGGAGGAGACACATCGCTGCCATCACTGCGACAGCACGACCCATGCCACCGCAGCGATGACGATATCCAGATACACCACAGCGGTTGGAAATCACATCATCTCCATGGAGAACTCGGGAACCCCGGGCTGGGTCCGGCGGTTTGCCGGTTCGATCACTAGAAAATAGACCGCAAGAAACGCACCCACCGCAATCACACTTCCGCCGAGAACAAACCACCAGGGTGACACCCCTCCCGCTTCCTCAGGGGCTTGCATTCGTTCCGGAGGAATCGACTCGCCGCGAGCCCGGGCAATGACCGCTCCCCCCGGGCCGATCGCCTGCGCGCGATATTCGAGCACGGTGTCCTCGGCCACCGTCTGTTCGACCTCGGTGCCGCGATGACGCTCCCAGCGTCGCGACCCTTCGACTCGGGTCAATACGACGACCCGCCGGACCAATCCGAGCTCATCACCAAGGGCACGAGCTCGCACCCGAACCTCGACCCCCGCTTCATCGGGACGCTGGCTGCTGAGCTCAAGACGAAGGGGATCGGAACCGTAGACCTCCCGCACCTCTTCGAGCACCGAACGCACCCGAGGCGGGACCTCGACGGCCAACACATACTCCGGATCGAGCGTCACCAGACGCGCGAGCTCCTCGGTCATCTCTTCAGTGCGACCAAGGGCGAAGAAAACGAGCGCACGCAGCTCGAAGAGGCGCGCCACGTCGTCGCTCTCGAGATCGGACGCGGCCTCGGCTCGATTGAGGGCCTCGAGGGCCGCTTCAAACTCGGCGGACTGGTTGAGTTCGGAAGCTTCGTCAAGCAGCGGATGGGCCGCCGCCGGCACCACGTTCGAAACCAGAAGAAGCGTGACCATCCCCGGCGTCGCGAGTCCTCGGTGCCACTTCATTGGTTCTTGAGTCTACCCCCCAACTCGACCTAAGTTCGATAGCGGCGACGCGAATTGTGGGTGCCACTGTACGCTGCTGTAGGGCTCTAGTTTGAGGCCCTTCGGTCTCGAAAGCGGAGGGCTCTTTCTTCGCACGACGCCACACTCCGCGGGATCCATTGACTGACGCACAAGAGAACGCGAACGCGGAGACCGTCCAGCGGATCGGTCGCTACACGCTGTGCTACGAGATCGCCCGCGGCGGTATGGCCACCGTCTATCTCGCGCGCAGCAGCGGACCCTCAGGATTCGAAGGACCTTCAGGATTCGAAAAGGTCGTCGCCCTCAAGCGCATCCACGATCACTTGGTAAGTGAACAAAAGTTCGTCGACATGTTTCTTGACGAAGCACGCATCGCCTCGCTCATCACTCACCCCAACGTGTGTCCGGTCTTCGACTTCGGTGAGGTCGACGACACCTACGTCATCGCGATGGAGTACCTGGTGGGCGAGCCGCTCGGTCGAGTGCTTCGCGCGGTGCAAAAAGATCCGCAGCTGAGGGACGACCGGAGCTACGGACCGGTGGTGCTCAAGCTTCTCGCCGATGCGTGCGAAGGCCTTCACGCGGCCCATACGCTCAAGTCCAATACCGGCGCCGATATGAACGTAGTGCACCGGGATGTGTCGCCCCAAAACCTGTTCGTCACCTACAACGGTGCGATTCGAGTGGTCGATTTTGGCATCGCGAGCGCCGCTCACCGCGTCCACACCACCGCCACCGGCGAGGTAAAGGGCAAGTTCGCGTACATGGCACCGGAGCAGCTCCGAGGCGAGCCGGTGGACCTTACCGCCGACATCTGGTCCCTCGGAGTGGTCGCCTGGGAGACGCTCGTGCTCCGGCCCCTGTTTCGTCGGTCGGTGCAGACCGAAACCATTCTCGCCGTCGTGCAGGAAGACATTCCGTCTCCGTCCGAAGCCAACGCCAAGGTCCCCGCAACCTACGACGCGCTCGTGATGCGGGCACTCGCCCGAAACCCCCGGGACCGCTACCAAACGGCTCGCGACTTTGGCGTGGCGATCACGGAAGCGCTGCACGACGCCGGGCAGGTCGTCAGCAACGCGCGGTGCGCCGAGCTGATGGAGCGGCTTTTTCCTGACGGGCGCGATGAAAAGCAGCGGCTCATTGAGCAAGCGGTGACGAGCCCTGGCCTCCCGGGAAGCCGGGGTCCGGTGGTTCCTCGGGTGCGTCTCGACAGCAGCTCCCTCTCCTCCCACCCACAGTCGGAGGTCCGCATTGCCGCGGCCGCCGGGCCGAAGGCCACCTCCCGCCAACGGCGCGCTTCGCCGGCGCTTTGGGTGGCGCTGGCTCTCCTCGGCATCGTTCTCGCGGCCGGCGGGTATGTGGTCTGGTCGTCGGGTGGCGAGCCGCTCGCCAGCGACGAGACCCTCGACGGCGTCGACGTGGTTGCCGCCTTACCACCCGCCGAAGAAGAAACGCCGGCGTCAGACACAAGCAGCCCGTCCGAGGAGGCACCTCCTGCGGTCGAACAAGCCGGAGACCTGACCGAACAAGCCGGAGTCCTGACCGAACAAGCCGGAGTCCTGACCGAACCAGTCGAAGAACCGACCCCCGCGCCCCCCGAGGAACGCACCGAAGACCCGGTCGCAGTCGAGCGATCACCTCAGCGAGAGGGCCAGCGAACGCCTCGCGACCGAACGCGACCTCGGATGAACACCGAGGAACCCGCTTCGATGGAGGAAGAAGCGCAACCGGTAGGCAACGGATACGTCGCCGTCGCCACTCGAGGCGGATGGGCCACAGTGTATGTGGATGGCGCAAACCGCGGCCAGACGCCCACGCGACTCGCGCTCCCCGCGGGACCGCATCGGATTGAGCTCCGCCCATTCGGCACCGGCGCCCCAGTAGTCCGCCGAGTCACGGTCGTCCCCGAAGCCACTCAACGCCTCACCATCCCCCTCGAATAAGCGCAGAAAGGATCGGCTGGCGACGGCAAGGCCAATGGACTTCGAGGTATGGCGACGGTCGCCCGCTTCGCAAGACCTCACAGGCTTGCTGTCGTCGTTCCTCACGACGCTGCTCGTCATTGGCTTCGATGGT
>JBCCZL010000743.1:0-4506 GCA_039187775.1 Myxococcota bacterium | reverse complement strand
TTCCTTCGGGGCGATGTGCCCGGGCCACTTCGTGAGCTTCAGGCCTATGCGGCAGGGTCCTATCCGTACATTACGGAAGCCAAGGCTGCCGACGAGCAGCGTCGGCTGCTCCAGCTCGCGATCGAGAAGGATCCCGACCTGATCGACGCGGCGGCGACGCTCGCCGGCATGGAGTCGGGCGACGTCGAGCGGCTCGCTCGGACCCGAGAGGCGGTCGAAAGGTTTCCCGATGCGGCCTGGCTCCACCTTTCGCTCGCACGCCTCCTTATCGCGTCCGGATATCCCGCCGAGGCGCAAGGGCATATCCGGCGTGCGCGAGAGATTCTTCCCGAGTCCTGTGAGACCATCGGCGTGGAGCGCGGATACCTGGCCGAACATGGAAGCGTTCCCGAGGCGAATGCGCTGGTTGCTGAGATCGTGCGCTGTGACCAGAATTCCGGTGCGCGCTTCGACCTGCTTCTCAGCCAGCGCCGTTGGGAAGAGGCCGAGGCGGAAGCGGCCCGACTCGCCCCGATGTCGAGCGAAGCCCGTCAGCGGCGCCATCGAATGAGCCTCGCCACCGCGCGCGGGGATCGGGATGCGGTGCGAGCGCTTCGGCGCGAGCGCGAGGCGGATTTCCCCCTCGCGACTGCACCGCGGCTCCGCCAGGCGGACCGGCGCCTCGCGTCCGGCGACCGCGAGGGCGCGGTGGCGCTTTTGGATGCCGCACTTCGCGAATCACCTCGCTACATGTCGGGTCTTCGTGTGCCTCGCCGGCTTCTTTCTCAGACAGACTGGTTGGAAGGCTATCGCCTCAGCGGCCGCGAGGCGATCGACGCGTACGAAGCCTCCGGTGAGGCCCACAGCGAGGCTGGTCAGGTGCTGGTCCTCGACTACATGGTGACCCGCGTAAATCGGGACGGTTCCGCCACGTCGTTGGTTCACCAAGTGATCAAGGTCCAGAGCGAAGAGTCGCTCGAGCGGCTTGGGCAAATGTCGTTGCCGGGGCGACTTTTGACGCTCCGCACGATCAAGCCGGACGGGCGAATCCTCGAGCCAAATCGAATCCAGGGCCTCGACTCTATTCCCATGCCCGAGCTCGCGATCTCCGATTACATCGAGTACGAGTACATTCTCGAGCATGGGGCTCGTCCCAATGGATCCTTCGTGTCCAGCGGCTGGCTGTTTCAGAGCTTCGGCCAGCCGTTTGGGTTGAGCCAGCTCCGCGTGATCGCTCCCCGGGATCTCGAGCTGACCTTCGATGGCCGCGGCCCTCTTCCCGAACCGGTCGAGACCTTTGACGGCGACGACCGAGTGCTCACCTGGACGGTTCGCGATAGTCCGCAGCTCACCGACGAACCGATGCGAGCGGGAATCGATGAGGTCATCCCGCGGATCCGCTACGGCAGCCACTACACCTGGGAGTACTTTCTCACCAGCATCCGGAACAACCTTGCCGATCGGGATCCGGTCGACCCCGATGCCCAGCGCCTCGTGCGGAGAATCCTCCGCCAGGCCAACGCGCAAACCGTCGAGGAGAAGGCCCGCGTGCTCTATGGCTGGGTTCACGACAACATCGAGCCGGGGGGGCCGTTTACGGTCCTTGCCCCGGTCGCGGTGTCGGAGCGGGCGGGGTCGCCGTCGCGGGTGTACCGCTATCTCCTGGCCCTCGCTGACGTTCCGGCAGACTTCGCGGTGGCCGCGTCGTTCGGCGGCCGCCGACAGTCGCCGCTCGCCGACGAAAATCACTTCGACGGGACCCTGGTGGCAATTCGCGGGAACGAGCCCCGATTCGTGTGGCTTGGCGGCGGCGATGTTCCCTTTGGCTATCTCCCCGTCGGGCTTCGCGGCCAGGAGGCGACCATCTTGCGAGATGGCCTTCCCCGAGTGCAGATCCCCGACCCTGGAGTGGCGCCCGACCATAGCGAGGTCGATGTCGATGTTTCGGTCGCGGCCGACGGCTCGGCCGAGGTCACCATCGTGCTGACGAGTCGTGGGGAGTCTGCCGCGCGGATGCGGAGGGCGGTCGAACGCGCTACGCCGGAGCAGCTTCGAGATGGGCTCGAAGGGACCTTCACCGCCCAGGCTCTCCCCGGATCGCGCCTTCGCGATGTGGCGCTGACGGGAGTCGAGGACCGGGAGGCGGATGTGACGATTCGGGCCGAGCTTACGATCGCTCGGCTTGGCAGCGTCGATCGGGGGCGCCAAGTGCTGCCGCTCCTCTATCCGAGCCGCCTCGCACGGTCCCTGGCGTCGCTTCCGAGTCGACGCACGGTGATGCTCTTCCCGGGGACGTCTCAGGACGTCCGGATCACGGTGCGGTCAGAGTCCGGGGGGGTCGAGGGCCCCGACGATGCTGACCTGACGGGCCCGGCGGGCGCGCGCTACATTGGCCGAACCACCCGGAGCGGGAACGCGCTCACCGTGGTTCGGAGCTGGGAGCTTCCTCGCATGCTCGTGCGCCCCGAGGACTACCCGAGCTTTGCGAGCTTTCTTCGAACCGTGGACAGCGCGACGGAAGAGGAGATCAGTCTTCCGCGCTAGCGAGCTTACTCGTCGGCCACCGGCACGTTTCTTGGGCTGACGTCGGTGGCCTCAGGGGGGACCGCATTGCCCGGAACCGCATTATCGGTGCCCGGAACCGCATTATCGGTGCCCGGAACCGCATTATCGGTGCCCCGAACCGCATTGTCGGGGACGTCTTCTTCGTAGATATCCTCCTCGTAGACCTCTTCTTCGTAGACCTCCTCGAGCTCCTCTACCGGCGGTGGGTCGTCGCGCACGTCGGTGCGTAGCGCCATGCCCACGTAGACGGTGTTGATCTCCGCGGTGTTTCGGCCCCAGATGGTGCGGCTGAAGCCCACCACGGTCTCGACGGTGTCGGTGAGGCGAAAGAGGATGCCACCGCCGACGTCGAGGGCGTCGCGGTCGAGCGTGACCTCGCGCAGGTTGAGGTTTTCGACGCCGTTGTAGTCTTGGGCAGGAAGGGTGGGATCGATGGCGGCAACGCTCACCCCGATTCGACCGCCGTCTTCGATCGCGTAGGCGAAGCGTCCCTCGGCAAAGACCAGCAGCCAGGGGAGCACGAACTGGCCGACCTTCGCGCCGGCGAAGATCTGATCGCCCGCACTCGGAAAGCGAAGTCGGTAGGCAAGGTCGAGCCGCGCAAACGTACGCGTCGAGAATGCGACGCCCATCAGGATGCCGGGTTGAAGGTTGAGCACGCCGTCGCCGAGGGTCACGTCGTCGGTAACATTGTCGGGGGACACGAAGCGTCCGACGTCGGAGAGAAACTCTTGGGCGGATTCTGGGTCATCGCCGAAGGTGCCGGCCGGTGCTTCGTAGCCGGTCGGCGCTTCGGCCCGGAGCTCGAGGGCCATCACGAAGGGCGAACCCCGGACGAGCTGGTACCGCGCGGCGATGAGAATGTCGCCGACCCCGACCTTGGCCCGGCTGAGGTCGACGACGTTTTCCTGGTAGTAGTCGTAGGCGCTGAGTGGACTGTCGCCCGGCTGGGGCAGGAGAAGCACCGGATCGGAACGATAGGAGATCAGCCGGATGGGAAAGCCGAGCTCCAGCTCGAGTCGGTCTGTGAACCCTGCGCGAACGCCGAGGAAGTAGGTGGAGGCTGCGTATTCACCACGCAGGGGAAAGACCTGCACGTCGCCGGCGTCGTCGAGGTATTCGCGGGTGGCGAACTGATAGTCGAAGCTGCCTGCGACGACGATGTCGCCTTCGGGAAGGGTCCATGGGGAGGCGCTCGCGGTTGCCGGAGCTCCGACCACGATCAGCAGCAGTACCAGAACAATGCGCACAAAAACTCCTTGGCCACGAGAACCCTACCAGGACCCGGTGCGATTTCCCTCTTTCAGAACGAGTGGACGACTAGGTTTCGTATACAGAGCGAAGCGCTCCGCGTATGCACCGTTCGGCGGGACCGCGCACCGACTCGGGGCGATCGGGGAGGCGGTTCATCGAGATGTGGCTAAAACGAGAACGGAGTCTCCGACATCATCGGAGTGGGTCGGTTCTTCACCGGCCGACGCACGCGCCGCACGCGAGTCATCGGAGTAGGCGGAGGCACCGGCGTCATCGCCGTCGGGGGCGCTGGCTCGGGAGTCGCCTCGACTGGCGGAGGCGCAGCTGGGGCTTCAGCCACCGGCTCGGGCTCGGTCACCGGATCTGGCGGAGCGGGCGCGGGTTCAGGTTCCGGATCCGCGCGTGTGGCCCGGCGGCTGCGGGCGATATTCATCGCGGTGGGAGACGCAGAGCCTTGTCGAGCGTTGCTGGCTTCAGACGAAGCCGACGTGTCTCGCGCGGAGTCTTCCGCTTCATCTTCCGCCGAATCTCCGGATTCCTCTCCTAGCTCGTCCATTGCGGGGCCGTTGGCGGAGGTGTTCGCGAGGGTCTCGCGGCTTGGCGTCTCTTCCGAAGGGTTCGAAAACTCGACTACCGAGCTTCCCGCGGGTTCGGGGTTCGCTGCGGACTCGCTCGCGGAGGCGCCCCCGGGAAGTGCCGCCGGTGGAG
>JBCCZL010000742.1:0-4510 GCA_039187775.1 Myxococcota bacterium | reverse complement strand
TTGCTTCGGCGTTTCGAGCGCCTCGTCGGCGTCAGCCGCACCGTCAACCTCCAGGTCCTGAGCGATGGGGTCAAGACCGGGTCCACGGAGTCGGTCCTCTTTCCGAAGGACGTCGTCGCAAACGCCCCGCAGATCATCGAAGACCTTCGCGCAATCTTTCCCCCGGCCGAGGGACACTTCCTCGTAGGCCCGATGGCCAAGTTTGGCTGGGGCACTCCCACCTTGATCAGCCTCTCCTTCGGCCTGGTCCTCGACATTCCGGGAAGCGTGTCGATCCTCGGCCTCCTCCGGATCGCGCTACCCACCGAGGAGTTCGCGCTCCTCAAGATCCAGGTCGCGTTCGCGGGCTCCATCGACTTCGACAAGGGCCTTCTTCGATTCGATGCGGCGCTCTTCGATTCCTACATCCTGAGCCTCACCCTCGAGGGCGAGCTCGCGGTCCGTTTCAAATGGTCGTCGCCCGCGGGCTTTTTGATCTCCGTCGGCGGGTTTCACCCGTCGTACCAGCCGCCCGCGGCCCTCGAGGTCAACAAGGGAATGAAGCGGCTCTCGATCACGATCCTGGACTCGGGCGCCGCCCGGATCCGCATCGAGGTCTACTTCGCCCTCACCTCCAACAGCGTCCAGCTCGGAGCCAAGGCCGAGCTCTACATCGGCTTCAGTGGATTCTACGTCGATGGCTACCTCGGCTTCGACGCGCTGTTTCGGTTTTCGCCCTTCTATTTTGAAATCTCGATCAAAGCCGGACTCACCCTTCACGTCTTCGGCGCCGACGTTCTGAGCATCAAGATCTCGTTCAGCCTCTCGGGCCCCACGCCCTGGCGCGCCTGGGGAACGGGCAGCGTCACCATTCTCTTCTGGGAGATCGAAGCCGACTTCGACATTCGCTGGGGCGACAGCAAAGACACCGCTCTCCCGGACATCGACGTTCTTCCGCTGCTCCTCGAAGATCTGCAGAAGCCCGCCCATTGGCGTGCCCTTCCCCCGCCGGGCACGAGCCTTTCCGTGGCCCTCGCACCGCTCCTCGCGCCCGACGAGCTCGTCCTCCACCCGGCCGGCAAGCTCGCGGTCGAGCAGCGGGTGGCGCCCCTCTCCTTCGATTGGCAGCGCATCGGCCACCAAAAGCCCGCTGACATTCGGTGCGCGTGGTTCGACTCGGCGAAGAGCGATGCGATCCCGCTCTCCATCGAAACCACGCGCGACGAGTTCGCCCGCTCCCACTACGAAAACCTCACCGACAGCCAAAAACTGTCGGTACCGGCGTTCGAGGCCATGGACGCGGGCGCGCTGTTCGCGTTCGGCAATGATCTCGAAGCCGGCAATGCCGTCCACCGAACGATCGAATACGAGATCGCGGTCATCGATAAGGAACCGCCTAAGCCTTACTTCTTCGCTCAGCTCAAAGGACTGCATCAGGCAATGCTCTCCGGCAACGCCGCCACTCGGAGCGTTCAGTCCCTTGCGAACCAGGTCCTTCGCCAACCGCCCAGGATCAAGATACCCCCGCCGGGCGAGGGCTATGTCGTCGCATCCACCCTCGATAACTCCGCCCACGGCGGACTTCAGCGCTTCGCCAGCGAAGCGGTTGCCCAACTAGAAATGAAAAAAGCCATCGCGAACAACCCGGCCTTGCAAGGCGCGCTCCACGTTTTGCCTGAGTTCGAAGTGGAGGCGGCATGAGCAAGGACCCGCGCTATTCCTTCGTCTCGTGGGTTCGGCATGGTGTCGGAAACAGCATCGCGAACCCTGACCTCGATCCCAACACCAAGGTCCGCGCCCGAGTGCCGGTGGAAATCACCCTCGGCATCGAAAACCTGGCGGGCGATGCAAGTAACACCGCGATCGGCCGAGACGTCGATCTCTACGGGCCCGGGGACATCACCGGGATCGAAGCCCAGGCGGTGATTCGGGTCGAGCCGCGAAACTGGGTGACCAACTACGAGCCAAACTTCCTCGCCCACATCGAGTTCTATGACGAGGATTTCCCTTGGCGCTATACCCCGGCTTCGTCGGCGCCAACCCGCCTGCGTCCCTGGATCACCCTCGTGGTCCTAAAGGAGAACGAGTTCGATGAAGTCGTGAAGGCTCCCGGGGCTCCGCTTCCTGCAGTGCAACTCGGCGACGTCGGCGCAAGCGAGATCTTTCCCGAGCCCACTGCGCTCTGGGCCTGGGCGCACGTTCACGTGAACGAAGAACTCGAGAGCAATGTGGCGTCCGATCTCGAAAAGATCCTCAAGGGGAACCGAGACCGCGCCTACTCCCGACTCGTGTGCCCCCGTCGGCTCGAGAACAACACCAGCTACCACGCGTTCGTCATCCCGTCGTTCGAGGCGGGTCGGCGCATCGGACTTGGAGACACGGTGCCACCCGATCTCATGGCGACCGCGTCGGCGTGGGACAGCGGTCAGGTCGACTTTCCTTACTACTATCGCTGGCAGTTTCGAACCGGCGCGTTTGGCGACTTCGAGTACCTCGCGCGGCTTCTCAAGCCACGGCCCGCGGACCGGCGCGTCGGCGTGCGGAACATGGATGTGCTTCGCCCCGGCTCGCGGCTTCCGCCGATCTCCACCCCCGTGGACCTTGGCGGGATTCTTCGTCTCGGCGGCGCGCTCAAAGTCCCTCCTAGCGACGTCGACGCCGACGAGGTGAAGAAGTTCGAAGAGTGGGATGAGCCTTATCCGACCCACCCGTTTCAGACGGCCCTCGCCGAGCGCATCAACCTTGCCGACGACTATCGGAAAAAGACCGCTTCGGAAGCGAACCCCGACGGCGACCCCGACCCGATCGTGGTTCCGCCACTTTACGGGCGCTGGCATGGGCTGACCTCGCGACTGCTCGAAGAGGACGATGGAAGCGCGGTGTCCTTCCGCGATAACTGGCTGCACGGGTTGAACCTCGACCCCCGCTACCGGGTTCCCGCAGGGTTCGGAACGCGAATCGTTCAGGACAACCAAGAAACCTACATGGATAGCGTCTTTCAGCAGCTCGGGGAGATCCAGGCCGCAAACCGCGTCGCTGCCCTCTCGATCCTCGCTCGGGAAGCAGGGGCCCAGCTCTATCAAAAGACCGTCAAGCCGCTGCCCGCCGCGGAGACGGTGACCTTCACCGCCCCAGTGCAGCGCCGCGTCCTCCAGCAGGGCAAAACCGTGGCGCGACGGGTCGCGGAGAGCAAAGTCCCCACTGCCGTCGTGTCGTCGAGCCTCCGTCGGATGCTTCGCCCGCGAGGCCAGCTCGCTCGGCGCGCCGGACTCCGCGGTATGAGTGTGACCGCGGAAACGTTGACGCGAATCGAGCTCGACGAGCTTCAACCAGAGCGGCCCATCGGCACGTTGGAAAAGGCCTCCACGATGACCGCGCTTCAGTCTGCCGTGGCCGCCGCGGAGGCACCCGACAACGTGGCGAAGCACAAGCTCAGCGATCTCCTGACTCCCCAAAAGCGCACCCCCAGCTTTGCGCAGGGGCTTCCAAAGCAAACCGAGTTCGTACTTCAGCCCCCACTCCGCTCCCGGGTCGTGCCTCGCGGCGCGACGCCGATCGGGGGGATCGGCCGGGTCAGCCCTATGGGTCAAACTGGGGGAATCGGTCGAGCTGGGGGAATCGGTCGAACTGGGGGAATCGGTCGAACTGGAGGAATCGGTCGAACTGGGGGAATCGGTCAACTCGACCGAACCGTCGTGGGCCGACGCGACACGGTCCGCGACGTGGCGAGCGGACGATCGACCGCCACTCGAAGCGACGCCGACGGATTCGTCGAGGCCCTCGCCGACACCTATTCCCTACGAGCGGACACAGCCGAAAGTCTCGCGCCGAGTCTCCAGGTAAACGACGCCGCCGCGGCCCTCGTGAGCGCGTTGGACCCCGAGACCGCCGTGGTGAAACGAGCCAAAACGATGATGGCGATCCCGCAACACATTCTGGAGCTTCAGGTCGAACCTTTCGCACCGGTGATGGCGTACCCCACGATCGACGTGCCGATGTACGAGCCGCTCGTCGCCCTTGGCACCGAGCTTTTCCTCCCGAACATCCACCTCATTCCACAGAACAGCGTCACGCTTCTGGAAACGAACCAGCCGTTCATCGAGAGCTACATGGTGGGGGTCAACCACGAGCTTGTTCGAGAACTTCTTTGGCGGGAGTTTCCCACGGACCTTCGGGGCACGGTCTGTCGTCAGTTCTGGGATGTCCGGGGCATCGCCAAGACCTCTCCACCGACCGACGAGGAAAAAGAGAAGCTCTACGACATCCGGCCGCTCCACGTGTGGAGTCGGGCGAGCAAGCTCGGCGACCACAATCAGCGAGAGGAGGACGGCGACAAGGCTCAGCTGGTCCTCGTGATTCGTGGCGACCTCCTCAAGCGCTATCCAAACGCGGTCATCTTCGCGATGCGCGCGGAATGGGACCTCGGTCGAGACGGGAAGCCAGACAAGAGCGCCGAGCGTTTGGTCTCGCACCTCGATGCCTCCGAGCAGGAAAACCCGCCGAAGGACAAGATTCGGATGCCGCTCTTCGA
>JBCCZL010000741.1:0-4511 GCA_039187775.1 Myxococcota bacterium | reverse complement strand
TGGGCTCCCAACACAACGAGCTCATCGCCACCTCCTCGGAGCCAAGGGATCACGTCAGGAGGCAGTAGGCGAGGCCGAAATCCTAAGCGATCGAAATCACTTAACTATCCGGATCTCGCTTCTAACCGATCGTCGCTCTAGTCTTGTGCTGATGCCGCGATTGTCTTGCCTCCTCCTCGTTCTTGCGTTCCCGAGCGGCGCCGACGCTCAGGACGCCGCAGCGTTGATTGAAGAGGGCGTGGTCCTCCGCGAGCAGGGCAATGATGAAGCCGCCCTCGCCAAGTTCGAAGCGGCTTATGCGGTCGACGAAAGCGCCCACGCCCTCGGCCAGATCGCCCTCGCGGAGCAGGCCCTCGGGCGATGGATCGACGCCGAAGCGCACCTTCGGGAGGCACTCGAAGACCAGGCCGACCCTTGGGTCCGCCGGAACCGAAGACCGCTCGAGGACGCCCTCCGGGCGATCGGTCAGCGATTGGCCACCGTCGAGCTCGAAGCCAATGTCGAGGTGGGCGAGGTGTACGTCAACGGCGAGCTCCGACACCGCCTTCCCCTGTCGGCGCCCCTTCGCGTGGTGGCCGGAGATGCGATGATCGAGATCCGAGCGGAGGGCTATCTTCCGATGCGCCGCACCGTGACCACGCGGGGAGGGCAGCGCGCCCGCGAGATCATGCGACTCACCCCGCTGCCCGGGGCGGCCGGCCACGATCCGGACGGGACCGGCTCGGGGTCGGGGAGCAGTCTCGACCTTGGCGACAACGACGGTACGGCCAGCGCCGAGGAGAGTGGGGGAAGCGTGTTTTCGTCGCCGCTCTTTTGGGTGATCGTCGGAGCGGTCGTGGTCGGAGCGGCCACGGTGACCGCGGTCCTCCTTCTTTCCGGGAACGATGGGCAAGACTTTGCCGACAGCGATGTCGGCGGCGTGGTGTTTACCCTGGAGGGGTCCTGATGCGCTGGCTCGTCCTCGGCGTGGCCCTCATTGGACTTCCGCTTGGCGTCGGCTGCAACGACGACGAGACCACACAGGTGGTGGTGGTGGTCGATGCCGACCCGGGCATCCGCCGAGATCTCCGGACGCTTTCGATCGAGGTATTCGGTAGCGCGGCGGGCGGCCCCGAAGAGCCGCCCTTCCTTCGAGAGCTCACCACCGTGGGATGGCCGGTTCAAGTGCCCCTCGCCCCCCGCGACGAAGACGCGAGCCGGACATTCCGCATCGTCGCCACCGCACTTGACGGCTCGGGGCCGATCGCCCGGGCGACCCTTCGAAGCGGATATGTGGAGGGCGCGTCGCGGGGCTACTATCTTCTCCTCGAAGACAGTTGCCGGGGCCAGCTCTGCGACGGACAAACCTGCCGTCGAGGAAGCTGCATCGACCCCTTCATCCCCGCTGAGAACCTGCCGCCCTGGCCCCTCCCTCCGCGCGAAGGCGGCATGCCGGATGCCGGACTCGATGCGGACGCCGCCGTGGACCCGGACGGAGCCATCGAAGACGCCACCGTCGACGCTCCCGACGACGCGTCGACCGATGGCGCAGTGGACGCAGACGCGACGATGGATGCGGATGCGCCGCTGCCTCCGTGCCCGATTGAGGCTGGTGATCTCGTGATCACCGAAGTGATGGTGGCGTCTCGGTTCGGAAGCGGCGACCTCGGCGAGTGGTTCGAGGTCGTGAACCGAAAGAGCTGCATCGCGGACCTCAACGGCATTTCGATCATCAGCCCGAATGGCTCGGGGTTCGACCGAACCCACGAAATCACGACCAGCGTCCTCATCGGCCCTGGTCAGTACTTTGTCTTTGCGTTCAGCCCAATCCCGGACGAGAACCTCGGAATTCCGTTCAACTACGCATATAGCGCCGGCGGCGCGATGATGGTGACCGATGTGGTCCTTAACAACGCGAGGGACTCGCTCCGTCTCGAAGTGACCGCGACCGAAGTGGTGATCGATAGCGTGCGGTTCCTCAGTTCAGACGATCACACCGAGCGCTTCGCCCGCCAGTTTCCCCCGTCGATCACCGCGATGACCAACGACGATTGGTCGCTCTCCTGCGACGCAACTATGATCTATGGCATGAGCATTACCGGGGACGTGTTCGGAACCCCGGGCGCGATCAACGAACCCTGCCCATGAAGATCTGGCCTTTCCGCCTCTGCCTCTCCCTCTGCCTCGGGTGCGGTTCCGCCCAGAGCAGCGGCGCACTGACCGCCCCGCCAGCCGCACCATCGTCGGACCCGATATCCGGACCACCGGCCGAGCCGGTCGCTTTCGAACCTCAGCGGTCGGATCTCGGCCTCGACGACGTCAACGGTCTTTCCGGCCTCACCGTCGACGGGTCGGGGACGCTTTATACGGTGGCCGAGACCGACCGGTTCGTGGTGGCGATCGAGCGCCCTACCCTTGCGCTCACCCGCTATGCCTTGACCGGACTGCCCGACGATGTCGACGGGGAGGCGATCGCCTGGCTGGACGGCCAGCGGTTTGCGATCGGCTCGGAAGCCAACCGCGCCCGGACGGAGGACGCGATCTACCTCGTGACCCTCGATCCAACGCCCGATGCTCCGAGCGTCCGCCTTGAGCGAGAGCTCCGGCTCCCGTACCAAGCGATGGGGGTCGAGGCGGAAGACAATCGCGGCATCGAAGGAATCTGTGCCGCGGAGGGAGTGATCTTCGCGGGCCTCGAGCCCGTCGGCGAGGACGAGGGGCGTCGGTTCGCAGTGCTCGGCCGTTACGACATCCATGGCGCTTCCTGGCGGCCCTTTCGCGTGTGGTTAACCACCGACACGGGCAAGGTCTCCGGCATCGACTGCCAGGGCGAAGCCGGAGGGGTCAAGGTCTACGCCATCGAGCGCCACTACGCGGTGCATCGGATCATTTCGGTGTTCGTGGCGAACGGCGCGAACGCTTCCGACCTAACCCCCACGGTCGAACGCGACCTTGCCGGCACGTTGGAAGGCGACCCGAACCTCGAGGGCCTCGTGGTCGAAGCCGACGGCTACAGCCTGATCGTGGATAATCACTATGGGGAACGTACGGGCCCCAACGAGCTCATCACGATCGCGACCGGAGGCGCGCCGTGACCCGGGCTCCGGCGTTCTTCGTCATCGCAGGCTCCATTCTCGCAGGTCCCATCGGCTGCGGTGACGAAAGCGACACCGATGCCGCCACCGACACCGCGACCTCCGGTCACCCATGCGGATCCAGGCGCTGCGCGGTCGACACGGAGGCGTGCGTGTTCCCGGCTTTTGACACGCCGCGCTGCGAGCCGGCCCTTCGGAGCGATCTGAGCGGAACGGAGCGCTGCCGGGAGCATGGCGACGCCTATTGCGCGGGCAATGTCGAACGCTGCGATGAAGCCGGCCAGCGGGACGTGCCACCGGGCGGCTACCGCGTATTCTGCCTTTAGGAGCGCGACGTGCTCTTCGACCGTTTGGTAACGACCTCCGCCGACCTCCGAGGAGTCCGGGCTCGCAACAAAAAGCGCACGCTCCTCGCCACGCTCCTCGCGGACACGCCTCCGAGTTTGGTGCCGGTGGTGGTAGCGTACCTTTCGGGCGACCTGCCCCAGGGTAAGATCGGGCTCGGTTGGGCCGCGGTTCGAGATGCGCAGACCCGGGGCGCCCCCACTCCTACGCTCACCGTCGAGGAGGTCGACCGCTCGCTCGAGGAAATCGGCCGCTGCGAAGGCGCGGGCTCGCAGAAGGAAAAGCATGAACGATTTACCGAGCTCCTCGCCCGGGCCACCGAAGCGGAGCAGTCCTTTCTAGGGCAGCTCGTCATCGGAGAACTCCGACAGGGCGCCCTAGAGGGCGTCATGCTCGATGCGATCGCCCAAGCGTTCGAAGTCCCCCTCGCCGCGGTTCGGCGCGCGGCGATGATGGCCGGCTCTGCCCCGGAGATCGGCCGCGCCGCCGCCACCGAGGGAGAAGCTGGCCTCGACCGATTTCAGCTGACGCTCTTTCGACCGGTGCAGCCAATGCTCGCGCAACCCGCCGAGGAAGTGGACGATGCCCTCGACCGGCACGGCGAGAGCGCGTTTGAAGTGAAGGTCGACGGCGCTCGGATCCAGATTCACAAACGCGGCAACGACGTTCGGATCTACACCCGGGGCCTCCATGACGTGACGGAGCGCGTCCCCGACATCGTGGAGGTCGTGCGAGCCTTTCCCGCGCAGGAGCTCATCGCCGACGGTGAAGCGGTGGCCCTCCGAGGAGACGGCCGGCCCGAGCCGTTTCAGGTCACGATGGGCCGCTTCGGTGGACGGCTCGAGGTCAACGCGATGCGCGAATCGGTCCCATTGACGACGTATCTGTTCGACTGTCTATGGCTCGACGGCGAGGCCCTGATCGATCTTTCCCTCTCGGACCGCTTCACCGCTCTTCAACGCGGCACCTCAGAGGCGGTCCTTCTTCCAAGAATCATCACGTCGGATCGGGACAAGGCGCAGCAGTTTTTTGAAGACAGCCTGGCCGCCGGTCACGAAGGGGCGATGGCCAAAGCCCTCTCCGCACCCTACC
>JBCCZL010000740.1:0-4518 GCA_039187775.1 Myxococcota bacterium | reverse complement strand
GGCCTCGATCGAGCCCGGCGGCTGGAAGTGGATCACCGCTCGAATGTCTGCCCGATCGATGCCCATGCCGAATGCATTGGTCGCGACCACGACGTCGAGCTCCCCATCGGCGAAGCGTCGGTTCACCGCCGCGCGCGCTTCGGGCTCCATTCCCGCGTGATAGGCGGCGGTACGAAACCCGAGGCGGGCGATCGGCTCCGCCTTCTGCTCGGTCTGTTTTCGGGTCATCGCATAGACGATGGCGGCTCCTTTGGGCGATCGGGGATCGCCGAGCGAATCTCGGAGCGCACTCAACATCGCGGCTTCCCGAAGCCGGAGACTGCTGATTTCGGCCGCGGCCAAATGAAGGTTCGGTCGCGCAAACCCTCGAAGGATGACCGGGGTCTCGCCGCCGAGATCGAGGGCTTTGAGGATGTCCTCCCGCACCTGGGGAGTCGCGGTTGCCGTGCAAGCGAGAATGCGCTTCGGCTGAAGCTCGCGAATCACTCGGCCAAGGCGGCGGTAGTCGGGGCGAAAGTCGTGACCCCACTGACTGATGCAGTGGGCTTCATCGATCGCGAGGAGCGGCAGCTCGCTTCGTCGCAGGATATCGAGGACCGGCCCGCCCCGCAGCCGCTCCGGCGCGATGTACACAAGGTCGTAGTCCCCCCGGGCCAGCCGATCGCGGCGCTCCTCCCGCTCCTCGGCCTCGACCGTCGACGCGAGCCAGGTCGCCGCAATGCCGCGTTGGGTGAGGGCGCGGACCTGATCCTCCATCAACGCGATGAGCGGAGAAACCACGACCGTCGTGCCTTCAAGGAGCACCGCGGGAAACTGGTAGCAGAGCGACTTTCCGCCTCCGGTCGGCGCGATCACCAGCGCGCGGCCGGCCTCGCCGAGGACCGAGGCGACCGCCTCTTCTTGCCAGGGCCGAAAGCCCTCGAAGCCAAAACGCTCTTCAAGAACGCGGCTCCAGTCCGCGCGGGGCGGCGAAGGGTCTGGAATGGCGTGGGATTCAGTCATCCTGCGGCTGCGGGACTTATCGGAGGCTCGGGGTCCGAGTTGCTAGGAATCCGTCGCACGGATTGTCGAAACGGGCAACGGTGATCTCTGAGCGTGTGCCCATCGTTTCAGGGGTCTCGTTTGGCGATCGTGGCTGCGCGGAGCCAGTTGACAACATTGGATCGCCACGCTGACTTTACGTTTCGACGGCGCGGAGCTCCTCTTCGAAGCGAAGCTCGAAACGCTCGAGCATTTCTCGAACCTTCGGGTCATCCAACACGAGGCTCACCTCTCGAGCGCCGGCCTCCAGCACTTCGCGCTCCTGTGTTGGCAGGGTGAGATCGCCCTCGGGGGGGCTTCGACGAAATAGGGCGCGGACCGCGCGCACCGCCGCGCCACCGAGACCTTTGACTCCGCTGAGCGCACGCTTGAGGTACGCGGTCAGGATCTGCGCGTCGAATCCTTTTCTTGCCGCATCGAAGGCGACGCGAATCCGTGCCGCTTCCTCTTCGAGCGCTCGGTATCCGGCCACCCCCTCGGGTGCGGCGAGCCGTCCCCTCTCTAGGGATCGGTCGAGCGCGTGACCGAGGAGAATCATGGTGGTGAGATCTTCAGCGAACGTCTTTGCCAACGACAACCAGGCAACCAGTTTCCGAATCGGAAAGAGAAGAAGCGCCACCGGAAGTTTGAGGAGGAAAAGAAGGCACCCTTGGACGCAGCCACCACTGGGAGCCCAGAGCGGCTTGACGCGAGCCGAGCCGAAGGTGCGTCCTTCGCGTCGAAGCGTTCGCGACACCATGTACTGGGCGACCCGTTCTCGGAGCAGGTCGTCAACGAAAGGAACCGGCACAAAGGTGGCGGCGGAAGCGAGAAGTGCGCAGATAAGACGGGCTCGTTCATCATCCTCTGGCCCGACGGAAACGAGGGTAGTAGTCGACTCTTCCTCCAATATTGACCTCTGTTGGGCCACGGTAAGTCTCGTCATCCCCCCTCGCCACGATTTCCCGGCACTTTCCTGCCTGAGGGATTGCCTGATAGAACCGCGCCGTGGGGATCGACAATGTCACGATTCGACTCGAGCGACCCGAAGGTCGCTTTCGTCCGGGGGAACAGATCGGTGGAACGGTGCGCGCGACCGTGGAGAAGGCGATCCAGGACGGCGCCGAGCTATCGGTGGTTTTTTGCTGGCATGGCAAGGGCACGCCGGGAGAGCAGATCCTTCACCGCCAACGCATCGCTTCCGGACCGTTTACGGCAGGACAGCAGCTCACGCTGCCTTTTTCGATCCCCGCGCCGAACTGGCCGCCGACGTACCGAGGCACCGTGCTATCGCTCGGCTGGTTTCTTCGCCTTCGGATCGGCAAAGAATCATTCCAGGTGCCGCTCGTCAACGAGGGACCGGCCGGTGCGACCACCGTCCGGTCGTTCAACAACGGGAGCCCCGACAAGGTCACCGGAGGCAAGCCGCCGATTCGAACCTTCCTCATCGCAGCGTCGATCTTTCTCTTGGCACTGAGCGGGTTGATCTGCGGGCTCATCGCAGACATCGAGGTGCTCGCAGCGCTTTCTGGGATCGTGGGGGTCTTTTCCTTGTTGCCAGCCGCAGGCTCACTCTGGGGGATCTTCAGTTTGCGGGCTTTGGGGCGGGTTCAGGTGCGGATCGAACCGACGGCGGATGCCCGTGCCCTCGACCTGGCGGTGTGGATGAAGCCGGGCGCGGTCATCGGAGGCGTCACCGCGCAGCTCGCGGTGTATGAAGTGGCGGTGCGGTCAGGTGGCGATCACTCCACGACGTACGATCATCAGCTCTATCATCAGAGAGTATTCGCCACTCCGAGTGACACGCCCGGCGAATATCTGGCGCGCCTCATCATGCCCGAGCCCGGCCGCTGTCCGTGGTCGCTCCACAGTGCCAATGTGTCGATCACGTGGGCGGTTCGAGTGGACATCGACGTGCCCGACCTGCCCGACGAGGCGATCTATCGGCCCCTCATGGTGTGGCCCGCTGGATTCGATCCCCGCATGCAGCCGAAGATGCTGTCGGTTCCGACCGCGTTCATGCGGTTGGGAAGTTAGACGGTTGGGAAGTTAGACGGTTGGGAAGTTAGACGGTTGGGAAGTTAGGCGGTGAGGAAAGCTCGCCACTCCTCCGACACGCAGGCGCGACGAATCGCTTCGAGGCGCGTTTGCTGCACGGCTCCGAGGTAGCGTTCGAGATGGACGCGCTCCACCACCCTCCCCGCTCGGCCGAAAGGAAGCTCGAAGCGAAACCGATCCCGAAGGCGGGTGCATTGACCGGGCAGGGGGGTTAGCTCGTACCGGTGACCAAAGCGGCGAAGAAGGCCCTGCACCATGTCCTCATCCATCCGAAGCGGCGGGTCGAGGGCAACCACGCGGGTCCGAAGGCGAAACCGGAGGCCAAAGAACCGCGCCGACCACACCGTCTCGTCATGGAGTTCAGCCAGCCCCGAGGTCCGTCCATCCACCGCGCGTCCCCCGATCATCGTGGACGACGCCTCGTGAAACTCGATGCTCCGAGTAAGGTCAAAGCAGCGGTCGATCGGTGCGTCGATCAAGACGCTGACATCCAGTTCCGGCAACGCGCGAGCTTAGCCCAAAACGCGAGGTCAGGCCGTCGCGCCGAGCTCTTCGTCGTGGGTGATCCTCGACTCGGCGTCGAGCTGAGCGACCATTTGGTCGCCGGTGAGGTCGGGGGCCGCTCGGCCGTGGAAGTACTTCATGAGGCCTACCCGGTCGTAGTGTGGCTTGATCCGGTCACTCATGAGGCCGATTTCTCGCAGGTTCGGGACGAGGCGGCTGAACATGACGTGACGAAAGTCTTCCATGCCCTGCGAGTGGTAGACGATATGGGCCCACTGCTTTCGCGTGATGACTCCGTCGAACCATTCTTCATAGACCTCGTGTGCCATCAGCCGGTTCTTCATGAGGAGCGAAATCTCGAAGCACCAGTCTTCTCGCTCCCGGCGCTCTGCTTCAGAAAGCTCGGTGCGAAGATGCTCGCGTAGCGCCACGACGCCGTAGTGAACGTGACGCGCCTCGTCTTGAATGACCATTCGAATGATGTCGCGGATGAGCGGCTCCCGGCTCATCTGATAAAGCGACCCAAACGCACCCAGCGCGAGACCCTCGACCATGATCTGCATCCCGAGGAACTTCATGTCCCAGCGCCCGTCGCTCATCAACGCGTCGATGATGACAAAGAGGTTGTCGTTGATGTGGTAGAGCTTATCGAGCTTCTCATCGATATAGCGGTGGAACACCTCGACATGACGCGCCTCGTCCATCACCTGAGTCGCGCCGTAGAACTTGCCGTCAAAGAACTGCACCGCCTCGGTCACCTGAGCCGCCGCGAACAACGCACCCTGCTCACCATGCAGGAACTGGCTTAGCGTCCACGCCCCCATGCTGTGTTTGAACTTCGCCCGCTCTTTCTTGTCGAGCCGAATGCCCGCCTCCGCGAGGAGCTCGAAGTTGAAGAAGTCGTCCGGCACCAACGGCTTTTCGGGATTCAGCGGG
>JBCCZL010000739.1:0-4529 GCA_039187775.1 Myxococcota bacterium | reverse complement strand
TTCAGCTTCGGCTCCTTCGACAACCTCAGGGCCACATCCTTCGAATCATTCTCGATCGGCCGGGGTATGACCCGTTCGATCCTGAGCAGGTCGGGGTGACCCTCACCGACTGCACCAATGTCAGTCGAGATGTATCCACTGCGCTCGACCTCCACGAGGAGCTGCTTCCCGGTCGTTACCACTTGGAAGTGAGTTCCCCGGGCCTCGACCGACCGTTGGTTCGCCTCGAGGACTACGAGCGATTTCAGGAGCGCGAAGTGAAACTCAAAACGCGGGTCCCGGTGGGCAACCGACGCTCGTTTCAAGGAAAGATTCTTGGTGTGGACGGAGAGACCGTCCGCATCGAACAGGACGGCACCGCGGTGGCGATCCCATTCGAGGCCATTTCGAAGGCGAATCTGGTCTATCGGTTCTAACTGCGCTGATGCCCGTCAATCGGGGTCAGGCGAGAGGTAAATGAGATGCAGGGCGGTCCGAACCTCCAGCACGTGATTGAGCAAGTGAGCCAAGAGAAAGGCATTGACCCCAAGGTCCTCGTCGAGGCCATGGAGCAGGCCATTCTTACGGCAGCCAAGCGCACCTTTGGGATGACGCGGGAACTCGAAGCTCGTTACAACAACGACAACGGCGCGGTCGATCTCTTTCAGTACATGACCGTCACCGACGAGGTCGACGACCCGGAGCGCGAAATCTCAGTGGCCGCGGCGAAGCGTCACGGGCTCGACGCGGAGCCCGGGGAAGAGCTCGGCTTTCAGATCTTCTATATGCCGGACGATTCGGATCGAGCTCGCCAGCAGGACAAGGAGTTCGGTGACCTCCTTCAGATGCAGCAGCATCGACGGGGCTTCGGCCGAATCGCAGCGCAGACCGCCAAGCAGGTGATCATTCAGCGAGTCCGCGACGCGGAGCGGGAGCGCACCTACAACGAGTTCAAGGACCGCAAGGGCGAGATCATCACCGGCGTCGTTCGCCGCTTCGAACGGGGCAACAACATCATCGTCGACCTCGGTCGAAACGTCGAAGCGATCGTTCCGTCGCGAGAGCAGACCCCGCGGGAGAGTTATCGGCCCGGCGATCGGATCGTGGCGTATCTCAAGGACATCGACCGCGAGGCGCGCGGGCCGCAGATCATTCTGTCGCGCACCGACGTGGGTCTCTTGATCAAGCTCTTTGAGATGGAAGTTCCCGAGATTTATGAGGGAATCGTCCGGATTGTCGCTGCCTCGCGCGAACCGGGGGCCCGCTCGAAGATCGCGGTGAGCAGCCGAGACTCGGACGTCGACCCGGTGGGCGCTTGCGTTGGGATGAAGGGCTCGCGCGTGCAGGCGGTGGTCCAGGAGCTCCGCGGCGAGAAGATCGATATCGTGCCGTGGGACCGGGACCCGGCCCGGTTTGTGTGCAACGCGATCGCTCCCGCCGAAGTGGTGCGGGTAGTCATCGACGAAACCAACGGGTCGATGGAGCTCGTGGTTCCCGACGCGAAGCTGTCCCTCGCCATCGGCCGGCGCGGTCAGAACGTGCGACTCGCGTCGCAGCTCAGCGGGTGGCGCCTCGACATCGTGAGCGAGTCGCGCTTCAAGCAGCTCGAGGAAGAGGTGATGAGTGCGCTCGGGCGCATCAAGGGCACGTCCGATGACCTCGCCAAGTCGCTGTACAAGATGGGCTTTCGAAGCCTCGACGAAGTGGCGGAGGCGCCGGACGAGGAGCTTCAGCAGATCAGCGGAGTCGGCGATCCCACGCAGCTCAAAGCGGGAGCCGCCGAGGCCCTTGAGGAATATCGGCTCGAGCGTCTCCAGGCGGTGGCGACGCAGACCGAAGCGGTCTCCGAACGCGAGCGGATGCTCTTGGTGCGCGGTGTCAACCAGCGGGTGGTCGATCTCCTCGAGGGCGGCGGCTACCGCTCGGTGGACGACATCGCCCGCGAAGACGATTCGGACCGGCTGGCGATCAAGACCGGCCTCGGCTCGCATCGCGCCGCGGCGGTGAAGGAAGCGGTCGGCGAGTTTCTTGGTCGCGAGTGGCCGCCGGTGTACGAGTCGCACAAGCGTGTGCGGGAGGCGGCGGAAGCCAAGGCCCGCGCGGCGGCGGAAGCCGAGCGCGCCGAGCGGGAGGCCAAGGAAGCAGCGGCCCGGGCCGAAGCCGAGGCGAAGGCTGCTGAGTCGGGTGGCGAGGCGCCGCGAAGCGCCGAAGACACGGCCAAAGAGCCGGCCGGCGCCTGAGCAACACCAGAAGGCGAAGGGAGTGGTGCGAGTGACAGCGGAAGCAAGACAGCAGGAGCGGACCTGCGTAGGGTGTCGGACCACCGACGCTCCGTCCGCATTGCTGCGCTTTGTGTTCTCACCCTCCGGCGACCGGTTGGCCCCGGACATCATGCGTCGTCTGCCCGGTCGGGGTGCGTCGGTCCATCCGCGGCGGGGGTGCCTCGAAATGGCCGCGAACCGCGGAGGTTTTGCACGAGCGTTTCGGCGGCCCGTCTCAGTCGATGCCAATCTTCTCGTTTCGATGGCCGCCGAACAGTATCAACGCCGGGCCGAAGGGCTGCTTGGAGCTGCCCAGCGAAGCCGAAAGCTCGTGCTCGGGGCCGGGGCGATCCGAGAGGAGCTCCGGCGGAGCAGCCCCGGCATTTCCGCGCTCGTCGTGGCGGAGGACGCTCAGAATCGGCGAGATGAGTTTTGGGCCCAGGCCGGGCGTCTCGGCCGCGCCTGTGTGGTTTTTGGAAACAAGCAGCGCTTGGGAGCCCTTTTTGGGCGCCCGGAGCTCGCGGTCGTCGGCGTCACCGACGGGAAGATGGCGAGCGAGCTTGCACGGGTGGTGCAATGCCTCGCTGACCTTTCGGAGGGTACATGAGCAAGGTTCGCGTGTACGAAGTCGCGAGGGACGTAGGACTCGCGAATCGCGAGCTCGTCCAGAAGATCGCGTCGCTCGGTATCCCGGTCCGCAATCACATGAGCGCTCTGGATCCAGCGGAAGTCGACCGAGTGAAACGAGCCCTCGACAAAGAGCGGCAGGAGAACGTCGTGGAAGAGCGGATTCGACCGACGGTGGTGCGCCGCCGGGTCACGAAGAAAGAGCCCAAAAAGCCGGTGGTCGAGGCGACTCCGGCCCCTCGACCCGCGCCCCCGCGGGAGCCGGTGCCGCGTACCGCGCCGGAAACCGCTCCGAAGGTCGCTGCGCGGGCGCCCGAGAAGCGTGCTCCCAAGCCCGAGGTCGCAAAGGCGCCAGTAGAGGCGCCGAAGACCGAAGCGCCCGTGAAAGCAGCGCCGGCGTCCGCGCCGGTGGAACCGCCCAAGTCGACCGAGGCGCCTCTCGCGGCCGAAGCGGCCCCCGAACCTTCGCCGGCGCCCGAGCGGGTGGCGGCGGCGCCCGAGCCCGCCCCCGAGCCCAAGACGGCGCATCGTCCTGAGCCTCCGCCCCAGAAGCCGCGGTCGCGCCAGTCTCAGCCGCCGCCCGTGAGCGAACGGCTTGGGCATGCGGCGCTTCCGCCTGGCGTGATCGCCCGCGGAAAGGCGGTGGCCCCCGGTGCGGGCCCGCTCTCCGAGGCCACCCGAAAGCGGATCGTGACCGAGCATGCGGCGCGCCAGCCGAGCGGTCCTCGGCGCAAGGAGATCGGCCGGGCGGCGCTCGGTCCGACCGGTCGTCAGGGCGGCCGTCCCGGCGGTCGTCCGGCTCGGCGCAAGATGGCGCCCGGCAAGAAGGGCAAGCAGACCGAGATCACCACACCGAGTGCACAGAAGCGCGTCATTCGGATCGAGGATCAGGTTCAGGTCCAGGCCCTCGCGCAGCGAATGAGCGTGAAGGCGACCGATGTGCTCATGAAGCTCATGGGCCTCGGGATGGCCGGCGTTCATATCAACTCGACCCTCGACGCGGACACCGCGAAGATCCTCGCCAGCGAGTTCGGCTACGAGGTCGAAAACGTCGCTCGGACCACCGAGGAAATCGTGGATGCCGCCCGGGGCGACTTCCAGGACAAGGACGAGGACAAGATCGGTCGGCCGCCGATCGTGACGGTGATGGGTCACGTCGACCACGGAAAGACGTCACTCCTCGACAAGATTCGAAGTGCCGATGTCGCCGCCGGTGAGGCCGGGGGCATCACCCAGCACATCGGCGCCTATCGCGTCGAACACGAGAAGGCGACGGTCGTGTTTCTGGACACGCCGGGCCACGAAGCGTTCACCTCGATGCGGGCTCGGGGCGCCAATGCCACCGACGTGGTCATTCTCGTCGTCGCGGCCGACGACGGTGTGATGCCGCAGACCCGAGAAGCGGTGAACCACGCGAAGGCGGCGGGCGTGCCCATCGTCGTTGCGGTGAACAAGTCGGACCGGCCGGACGCAAAGCCCGAGCAGGTCATGAATGAGCTCGCGTCCGAAGGGCTGCAGCCCGAGGACTGGGGCGGGGACACGATGTACGTCCGGACGAGCGCGATCACCGGCGAAGGGGTCGAACAGCTCCTTGACGGGGTGTTGCTTCAGGCGGAAATGCTCGAGCTTCGGGCCAACCCGGAGATCCCCGCGGCCGGTATT
>JBCCZL010000738.1:0-4529 GCA_039187775.1 Myxococcota bacterium | reverse complement strand
GCGTTTGTGGACCTGTGCACCGGCGATGTGCCGGGCGTGGAGATCCAAAGGCCGAGTGCCAGCACCACCCGAGCCTGTCGCTGACCAACGGGCTATCTTTTGCCGTAGCGGCGCATCAGGTAGGTGATTCCGACGGATGTGCCTGCTGCAAGGAGCGGAAGCACGGTGTGGCTCGCCACGATGTGCGCGGTGCTGGTGTTCGGACAGTGAAGGTGCAGTACCAGGAGGGCGACGAGTCCGCTCGCCGCCGCGCGTTGCGTTCCAGAAAGTGCGGCGCCAAAGCCTCCCTGGTCCACCTTGCTGAGAAGGCCGTAGGTTCCGATCGAGAACCCGGCTCCGATGGCCAGACACATCGCGATCCCCTGAAGCAAATGGGAGGCCCCGTGCACGAGAGATAGCGGATGGTCCAGATGCACCGGGGTTCCGGCGGCGAGGAGGAACGGGGCGGCAAAGAAGAGCGCCGCGGCGGTCAGGGTATGCGTCCGCGTGGGCACGCTTCGGTACACCGGGTGGAGAAGATTCCAAACCGCCGCGAGCCCGAGGAAACCGAGCACTGCAAGCTCGGTAGCAAACCGGATGGGTGGATAGACCGAGAGATCGGGCCGAAGCCACGCGAGGGCGACCGCGCCGGTTGCGATCACGACCAGGCTGAGCGCCGCAGCCCGTCGGAGCGGAAGGGGCGCGCTGTCGATCCGGTCCGCGAGGGTAGGTGGCGGAAGGGACGGCACCGAACCCCAAGCGCTCTCTTCCTCTGCTTCGAGGTCGCGGAGGAGCCGTCGATGCATCGAAGCGCTCGCGACCACCTCGGCGCACAGAGGGCACTCTTCCACGTGACGACGTTGTTCGGCGGTCAGTCGTCCTTCAACCGGGTCCTCCTCGTGAGGACCGGCTTCCCTGCGGAGGGCGTCGCGGATCGCCTCACACTGCGTGCGATCGTCCATTATCCGTCCGTGACTATCCCGGCTTGGGGCACCGTGTTACCGAGCTCGTGTTCGTTTTCGAGAAGTTTTCGAAGCGCCGCATAGGCGCGGTGCGCCCGGACGCGGGCCGCGGTTTCCCGGATTCCGAGCGTGGTCCCAACCTCCGCGAAGCTCAGCCCCTGAATCCAGTAGAGAATCAGCACATCCCGCTGCGGAGGCGGCAGTTGAGCGAGAAGCCGGGCCACGTCTAGCCGGGAAGAACCAAGCATTTCCGCGGGATCCGCGCGATCGAGGGCTTCGTCAGGGACCAGCGCTTCGGGCTTTCGACGCCGTCGACGAAGCTCGTGACGAAGGACATTCTTCGCGATCGCATAGAGCCAGGGGCGGAGCGCGTGGTCCGACCGGAAGTCGTTTCGAGCCCGATGAAGGTGGAGAAAGGTCTGTTGGGTGAGGTCTTTCGCGGCATCCTGAGTGGCCCCCTGCGCTCGAAAATAACGACGAAGCGGCTCTCGGTAGCGAACGAAGAGCGTGTCGAAGGCGGACCGATCGCCGCGGACGTACCGCATCATGAGTTCGCTGTCGTTCACGAAAAACCTTCAGGCGTCGTAACGCAATCGTCGACCTTGGGATAGTAGCGCGTGGACCGAGTGCTAACCCGCACTGGTCGACCCTTACTTGGAGGAATGATGCGAGCTTGGATAATCCTTTCCCTACTTGCGCCGTTGGCGATCGGCTGCGGCGATGATGATGATACGAGTACTCCCGATGCGAGCCCCGATGGGAGCGGCATGGATGGCGACGCAGCAAGCGGCGCGACCAGCTTCACGTTGACCATCGAAAACACCGCTACCGCATTTCAGTTTCCGGCAAGTGGAGTCTTCGACACCCCGGTGGGCGAGGCCGCGGCGGCGCCGATCGGCCCGGGCGGAGCCTACGAGTTTACCTTCCGGGCCGCGCCGCGGTACCCGGGTCAGATGGACACCACCCGGCTTTCGCTGGCCACGATGTTCGTTCCGAGCAATGACTATTTCATTGCGCCCGGCGAAGGCGGAATCCCACTCTTCGACGCGATGGGCATGCCGCGGACGGGTGACCTCACGACCGAGCTGATGGTGTGGGACGCCGGCACTGAGGCCGACGAGCCCCTCGGAGGTGACATGGCGACCTCCCCGAATCAGAAGCAAAATCAAGAACCCACGGCTGAAGACGTTGGCGATGCTGACCCCATGAATATGGTGCGTCTCGCCACGAGCGCGAACCTCCCCGGGATCGAGGAGGTGATCCAGCTAACGGTCGCGGCCACGGAGGTGGATCGCGAATACGAGTTCACCGTGACCATCACGAACATGTCGATGGCCGGCACCATTGCCGGGGCAACCGCGTTCGACGGCGCAGTCCCGATGTCGCCGGGGGTATGGCTCGTGCACAACCAGGCCGATGCGGACCCGGGGCCCCTCTTCACGGTGGGTGAGCCGGATCGCGACCAGGGCATCGACGATATCGCCGAGGATGGATTCAACACCCGACTCGCGATGTCTGTCGAGGCGATGACGGGGATTACTGCCGTGTCGTCGCCGGGCGCCTGGGCAGTCCATACCGACGCAGTGTCCCTGTTTCAGAGCGGGATGCCCGATCCGGGTCAGGGACTCGAGGCGATCGCCGAGGATGGAATGGCGATGGGTCTCGTGGATGCCCTGGGGACCGTCGATGGCGTGAGTTCGGCCGGCGCCATCGGGACCATGCCGATTGGACCGGGCGGCATGTTCACCGCCGAGTTCACGGCAAGTCCGGGCGACCGCTTCTCCTTTGCGACGATGGTGGTGCCCTCAAACGATCTGATCTTCGCGTTTGATCCTGCGGGCATCGAACTCTTCGATGCGGCCGGCATGCCGGTGTCTGGCGAGATGAGTGCGATGCTCCAGATCTGGGATGCCGGGACGGAGATCGACCAGTTCCCGGGGGTGGGCCTCGACCAGGTTCACCTTCAGCCGATGCCGAACACTGGCGCCGACGACCCGGACAGCAATGTTCGGGTCTACGCCGGTGGGAACTTCCCCGCCGCGTCGGAGCTTCTGAACGTCACGATCACGGCGAACTGACGAAGCGCTGTAGCGTGAGGCAGTGTTCCGGGCAGGTGCAGAGGCGCCTGCCCATGAACCGACCTTTGGCGTAGCGGGGCAACTTTCGGCTTCCGCTGCGACTTCTCGCGCGGGAAGGCGTTCCTCTGGCCTTCCCGCGCTCCTATTTCGTGCGAGCGGCGTGGTGGGGAGTGCCGGGGACAACCGAAGGCTGTTCTGCGGAGGGCTGTTCTGCGGAGTCGCGCGCTTTGTTCGCAAGGGTCGAGTCATCGGGCATCCCGGACCAGTCGCTTTGGTCTTGAGGGCCGGTGGCTTTTTCGACGTCGACTTCGAGGCCGGTGAGCTTTGACATTCCGCTAAGCGGATCGATGTAGCCGGGTCCGCTCATCGCGAGGAGGTTCGCGTTCACCCCGCGGGTTTCCTTAGCGACGCTGAGTCCCTCTGCGCGCTGATGACCCCAGCCGTGAGGGAGCGCCACGGTGCCGCGCATCAGGTCCGCGAGCCGACGGACCGGTACCCGCACCGTCCCTGCCTCGCTCCGGACATCGGCGAGATCGCCATCCGAAAGGCCAAGCTCCTCGAGGTCTTTAGGGTGCACGTAGAGGTAGTTGCTCCCCCGTTCGCCCGCGACGAAATCAGGAAGATTGTGCGTCCAGCTGTTGTGGGTCGTGACCGCTCGCTTGGTGATCAGACGGAGGCGCCGCGCACTCCGCTGATGCTCGCGGAACTGGTCATCGAGCTCCTTTGCGGCCTCGAGGAGCGGCGCGGGCGCGACGTCGACCTTGCCGTCGTCGGTCACGATCCGCTGCCCGAGGAAGTCCCCACCCTGGTGGTCGTCACGAAGAAGTCCGTGCGGGTGTTCGAGCAGCGCCTTAAAGCTTGGCTGACCGCTCACCCGGAGCATGAGCGAAAGAATGGTCTCCATCGGAACCCGCGGTGCCGCGCGTCCGCGCGAGTGCCAGGCCATCGCGCCTTCCAGCGCCTTTTGCACGGCCCACGAGCCAAAGAGCGGAGTGCCACACGCCTTGGCGAGAAGGGTGTAGATGGTGGGCTCATCGCGCTGCGCGCCTTCCGGGGGAACCACGGCTTTCGTCGCCTGAAGGTACGGTCGAAGCTGCATTCCGAGCCACAGCGGAAACACGAACGGCAAGTCGGGGCGCTGGAGCGGCGAAGTGCAGGGGAACACGACATCGGCGTGCTGTACCGTCTCGTTCGGCAGGATGTCGAGCACCACGAGAAGCTCGAGCTCGTCGAACGCCTCGCGAAGTTTTCCCGAGTCGGCCATCGTGATCAGTGGGTTGCCTCCGGTGACGAAGAGGCCTCGGATTTGACCTTCGCCCGGCGTGAGGATCTCTTCGGCGAGAAGTCCTCCCGGGAACCCGTCGTTGACCTGACCGTAGTTGCCGATTCGAGAACGTGCGTCGCTCATCAGCGTGCCGGTACGTTTGCCGAACTTGGGAAAATCGAAGATCCCTTTCCCGACGAGGGTGCCGCCGCGCCGGTCGAGGTTCCCGCTCACCGCGTTGATCGC
>JBCCZL010000737.1:0-4550 GCA_039187775.1 Myxococcota bacterium | reverse complement strand
CTTGCTCCGAGCACGAGGACGGTGAGGAGGGTCCACGAAGGGGAGCGCGGAGCCGCACGTTCCACGAGCTGTTCGACGGTCATCGGAGTCGTAGAGGACCCGCTAGCGGGGGATAGGCGGGTCGCTGCAGAATCGACCGCCGCGGGACCGAGCGTTGACGGGTCGTCCACTGAACGGTGGAGCGGAGGCGATGGGGCGGGCGTTCGCCCCTTTGGTTCGAGGTTTGCCGGGTCGGATCGGTTTTGCTCCGACACCGACGGCCGCGACGGCTCCACCGCGACATCGTCGGAATCGTCCAGCAGGGTGGGGGCGAGGCCAAACCGGAGCGCCTGCCGATCCTCGGTCGGTGTCTCGTTGATGGGAACGGTTTCACCACGCGCGCAGCGCTCGACGGCGCGGAGCATGTCCGAAGCCTCCGACCACCGCCCGTCGGGATCGCGCGCGAGCCCCCGGTCCACCACATAGGCCAACGATTCGGGGAGCTCTGGTCGCAGCGAGCGGACCGGAGTCGCCGCGCTTCGGTGCATCTCGAGGAGCAGTTCGTCGTAGCGCCGCCCCGCGTAGGGAAACTCTCCGGTCAGCGCCCGAAAGAGGACTCCGCTGGCCGCGTAGATGTCCGCGCGGGCGTCGACCCGCGAGCTTCGAAATTGTTCCGGGGCCATATAGCGCGGCGTGCCGACGACCATGCCCGTCCGGGTGATGTCCGAATCCTGCTCCGGGTCGGTGACCCGGCTGACGCCAAAGTCGAGGATCTTCGCGACCGGGTCACCGGCCTCGTCTGTAGTGATGAAGATGTTCTCAGGCTTCAGATCGCGGTGAACGATGCCTTCGCGATGGGCCGCTGCCAGCCCTCGGAGAATGTGCTTCGCGAGGGTGAGGGCCCGCGGAACGGGAAGCGGCGCCTCTCGCTGGAGCTGCGCCTCGAGGGTTTCTCCCGAGAGAAGCTCCATTGCGAGAAACGCGCGGCCGTCCGCGATCCCCGCATCGGTGACTCGCACGATGTGGGGGCTCCCCGCTGCCGCCGCGGCCTTGGCCTCCTGGAGGAAGCGTCGTGCGATCGTCGGGTGGGCGGCGCGATGGGGGTGCAACACCTTGAGCGCGCAGTCTTGACCCAGCATGGAATGGCGGGCCCGGTAGACGGTGCCAAAGCCGCCTTCCCCAAGCACCTCGAGCACTTCGTAGCGATCGATGATGGTGCCCACGAGGGACTCGTTTGGCGCGGTGGCCTTCACAGCGACCAGTGTAGCGGGCGGCGCTTCGAGGTCGATCGCGGAGTTTGGGGCCGCTCTGCCCGCACCTCGACCTTCGATTCAGGTCAGGAGTACGACGGCGAAGAGGGCCGCGGCGGCGCCCAGGAGCAGGACAAACAACACCACAAACGACCAAACGAGGATCGGCGGTACCCCCGATGAGACCCGGGCGGGGGGCTGGGCCGCGTGGCGCGCCGTCGAATCGGTGGCGAGACTCCCGAGTGCGGCGGGGCCGCTCGGGATCACTTTGAAGTTGGCAGCAGAGTCCTGGCGTACGTGGCGCCGAGCTACCGGCTTTGCAATTGCGCGAAGGGCGGTGAGCATCGCCCCCGCGTTCTCAAAGCGATCCTTGGCGTCCTTTTGAAGGGCGCGCTGCACAAACGCGTCGAACTCCGGTCGGAACGTGACCTCTGAGTTGGCGCTCGCGAGGCTTGGCACGGGGGTCATGAGGTGAGCCCGAAGCATGTCGACCCGCGTCTCTTCGACGAACGGCCACGTGCCGGTAAAGAGCTCGAAGGTGAGCACCCCCATGCTGTAGACGTCGGAGCCGGTATCGACGTGCGCCCCCGTGCACTGCTCCGGCGACATATAGGCCGGAGTGCCAAACACCTCGCCGTAGGACGTGAGCTGCTTGCCCTGGCCCCAGCGGTCGTCATCGACAAACTTCACGAGCCCGAAGTCGAGGAGCTTTGCGGTGAGGCCTCCATTCGGTGCCTGGGCGACAAACACGTTTTCCGTCTTGAGGTCGCGGTGAAGGACGCCCTGCTGATGCGCATAGGCGAGCCCTTCGAGGACTTGCTCGACGATGTGGAGCGCGATCTCGGGAGCGGGAAGCTCGTCTTCAGTGAACTTGTCGAGGGTCATCCCGTGAAGCTGTTCCATCACGAGAAACGGAACCCCGTTGACCACCCCGAAGTCCGAGACCTGAAGAATATTGGGGTGGTCGAGCCCAAAGAGGGCCCGCGCCTCACGCTCAAAGCGCTCTTTTTGCGCCTCGTCGCGAAGGAGCTCGTCGTGCAGGACCTTGACCGCCACTGGCGGTGACCCGTCCACCGGATCCGCCCGATAGACCGCACTCATCCCGCCCGAGCCGATGCGTTCGGCGATGCGGTAACGGCCCTCCAGCACCTGCCCAAGGAGCGGGTCCGGGCCGAGGCCTTGGGAAAGGTCGGTCACGCGGCGAGTCTAACAAGGAACCGGGCCCGCCGGAATCCGCTGAATTTCCCGGAGTGTTCCGGTCACGCCGATGGGAGGAGTTCGGCGATCCGGCTCACCACGCGACCGGCGAGGGCGGCCTTGGTGTCGCGGCCGAGATCGAGCTCCTGCGTCTCGTCGACGAGCACCAACCGGCTCTCCTCTCCCTCGAATCCCTCGTCCACCAGGTTGGCCACAATCAGGTCGCAGCGCTTTCGTCGAAGCTTCTCGCGGGCGCGGTCCACCAGCTTCGAGGACTCGGCGGCGAAGCCCACGAGGACGGGGTGGCGTCCCGTGCGTTGCTCGCCCGCCTCCGCGAGGATGTCGGGATTGCGTTCGAGCTCGATCACCAAGGGGCCGGGCGCTTTTTTGATCTTCTCTTTGGCGATCTCTTTCGGTCGGTAGTCGGCGACCGCCGCCGCGAAGATCGCGATGTCTGCGTCGCGGATCCGGGGCATGACCGCATCACGCATTTCGCGGGCGGAGCGCACAGAGATCTGCTCGGCGCCGGGCGGCGGGGCGATCGTCACCGGTCCACTAACGAGAATGACCCGTGCTCCCGCCCGAAGCGCGGCATCGGCGAGCGCGTAGCCCATGCGTCCGCTCGACCGATTGGACAAGAAACGCACCGGATCGAGGTCTTCGACCGTCGGACCGGCGGTCAACAGCACCGTCCGATCGCGAAGGACCCCAGAGGACGAAAGGAGGTCGCTGCAGGCATTGGCCACGTCGAGCGGCTCACTCATCCGCCCATCGCCGACCTCTCCGCTCGCGAGGACGCCTCGAACCGGGCCGACAAAGTGGGTGCCGCGGTCTCGGAGCGTTGCGACATTTGCTTGGGTCGCCGGGTGATTCCACATGCGGTGATGCATTGCCGGGGCAAACAGGATCGATCCCTTGGCGCAGGCCAGAGTCGTCGAGACCAGATCGTCGGCCATGCCGTGGGCGGCTCGGGCGATGAGATGCTGGGTGACGGGCATCACGACGATAAGCTCCGCCCACTCGCCGAGCTCAACGTGGACTTCGCCGGGATACGACGGATCCCACAGGTGGGTCGCGGCCGGCCGACCGGTGAGGCCGGCGAAGGTCATCGGGCCAACGAACGCCTTGGCGGCTTCGGTCATCGCGACGCGCACTTCGGCTCCCCGGCGGAGGAGCTCACGAACGAGGAGCACCGCTTTGTATGCCCCGATGCCGCCGCTCACCGCGACGAGGATCCGGCGGCCTCTGAGCTTGGGTGCCGACATCGGCGAAAGTGTACGCAGGTTTTTTGACCGAGGCGGGGATCAATTGCCCTATCGGAGGGATGAGAGGGCGAACGGTCGCGTTTTTCTGCTTCGCTGCGTTCTTTGGCCTGGACGGGAGCGTTTCCGGCGGGCGGTCACCGGCCGCGGCGGAAGGGCCGGATGTGCCACCGGAGGTTCGCGTGGGGGGCGAGACCGTCGACCTCGCTGCCGATCCGGACGCGCTCATCGAACGCGTCTCCCGGGCCTGGCTGAGTGAGCGGGTGCGTGTCGAAGGGATTGAGCTCGAACTCGAACGAAGCCGCTACTGGTTTGGCGCACGCGTCGACCGGCAGCGTCTGAAGCAGTGGCTGCTCGACGCTCGAAACCCCGCGTCGGCGCTCCGGCGGGTGCATCGACAAGTTCGTGGCGATGCGCCACTCGAGCTTCCGCTTCCTCGCTCCTTCGAGGCGGAGCGGCTATTCGACTTTCTCGTGGAGCTCAAGGCGGACATCGACCGGAGGCCGGAAAACGCTCGGGTGGACACCGACACCAAGCAGGTGCTCGCCCATCGAGACGGGCTGACCTTGGACGTGTGGGCGACGGTCGAGGAATTCGAAGTGAAGCTGCTCGCCGGCGAACGGACGATGCGCCTGGTCGTCGAAACCGAGGCGCCTACGATGACCCGTGAAGACGTGGGCGAGGTGTCCCTCGACGCAGTGCTCGGGACCTTTCGTACTCGGTACAACCCCACCGAGAAGGCGGAGGACCGAACGTTCAATCTGCGGGTCGCGGCGGCCAAGATCGATGGGATGGTGGTCCTTCCGGGACGAGAGTTCGATTTCAACGCGCTGGTGGGGGAGCGAAACGAAGCCAACGGATT
>JBCCZL010000736.1:0-4556 GCA_039187775.1 Myxococcota bacterium | reverse complement strand
TCGACGAGCGCCTCGAGCTGCTCCTGAACGCTCTTTAGTCCATTGAGCTTCTCGCTGAACTCCACCAGGCGCCGCATCCCTTGAAGCTCGGCCCGTGGAAGGTCGGCGGTATCTTCCTTTTCGACGCCTTCGTCATAGACCGAAAAGACGAGTTCGATGTCGCCCACGGTGAGCGCGTCGTTGTGAAAAATCTTGCCTCGCCGCTTTTTCTTTCCATTGATTTGGATCGACGCACTCCGGTCGACCTCGGCAAGGTTGAAGTCCCGGCCGTCGAATACGATCTGGGCGTGAAACTCCGACAGCGACCCATCGTCAAGGCGCACATCGTTGCCTTTGCCTCGTCCAATCGAGGTGATTTTCTTGAAGATCGGGTAAACCTTCGGGGGCCCCTTCGGCGCCATCCACTTGAGGCTTGGCATCGGGGCCGAGTGTAGCAGGATGGAAAAAGAACGATACTGGAGCACCAAGATTCCAGAGGGCCCTTGGGACTATGTGGTCATCGGTTCCGGCATGGGAGGCATGACCACCGCGGCCACCTTGGCGAAGCTTGGCAAACGGGTGCTCGTCCTCGAGCAACACTACGTGCCGGGCGGCTTTACGCACATGTTCAAGCGGCCGGGCTACGAGTGGGACGTCGGCGTGCACGCGGTCGGAGAGGTCACGCATCATTCGATGACCGGGCGCGTGCTTGCCGCGCTGACCGACGGCGACCTCCAGTGGAACTCGCTGGGACCGGTCTACGACGAGTTTCATTTTCCCGACGACTTTCACATCGACTTCCCCGACAGCCCGGCGCAGTTTCGGAAGAACCTCGAAGCCGCGTTTCCCGACGAAAAGGATGCGATTCATCGCTACTTCAATCTCGTCCGCGAAGTGTCGGGCGCGATGAAGGGTTACTATCTCTCGCGCCTCGCGCCCTCCGCGCTTCGACCGGTGAGCGATCGGCTCCTTGCCCGCGAGGCGCAGCGCTTTCTCGATCAGAGCACCAAGGATGTGCTCGAGGGAATCACCGACAATCCGAAGCTTCGAAGCGTGCTCGCGTCGCAGTGGGGCTACTACGGATCGACGCCGAGCCATTCATCGTTCGCGATTCAGGCCCTCGTCGCTAAACACTTCATGCACGGGGGCTACTACCCGGTCGGCGGGGCCAAGGAGATTGCCCGGACTCTCCTCCGAACCGTCGCGAACGCGGGTGGGTGGACGGTGATTCGCGCCGACGTCGAGCGGATTGTCCTTGACCGAAACAAGGTAAGCGGAGTGCGGCTCGTCGACGGCCAGGTCATCGACACCAAGCGGGTGGTGAGCGCGGTGGGCGTCCAGTCCACGCTTCGGCGGCTCCTGTCGGTGCCCGCGGAGTGGGCCCGTTCGATTCAGGACCTGGACCCGGCGCCCGCTCACGTCTGTCTGTACTTCGGCTTCAAGGGGGACATCCGAAGCGCCGGCGCGTCGCCCGCCAACAAATGGTTCTACGAGACCTGGAGCACCGAAGCCGAAGCGTGGAAGGTCGACGACCCCGACGCTGACGCGCCGATCCTCTACTGCAGCTTCCCGTCGCTCAAGGATCCCGAACACGACCCCGGCCCAGAACTTCGGCACACCGGCGAGGTCGTGACATTCGTTCCCTGGAAGCACTTTCAAGCCTGGAAGGACGCTCGCTGGAAGAAACGCGGCGACGAATACGAAGCCCTCAAGTCGGAGCTCGCGGACCGGCTCGCGAAGCAGTTCTTCCGCCACATGCCGGAGCTACGTCCGATGGTCGACATAATGGAACTCTCCACCCCCGCGACGACGCATCATTTCACTCGGCCGATGCGCGGATCGATCTACGGCATCGAACCTACCCCGAAGCGCTTCGAAAACCCTTGGCTTCGCCCGAAGTCACCGATCAAGGGCCTCTACTTCTCCGGCAGCGAGGTCACCACCGTCGGCGTCATCGGCGCAATGATGGGCGGCCTCCTCTGCGCCTCCGCCGCCGAGCCGCTCGGCACCACCCGATTCATTCGCTCCACGCGACGCTAGTCGCGGCCGAAGGCCATCACGAGCTGGAGGATGTACCAGAAGAGGAGCGCGACTGCGGCGAATAGCGCGAGGGCAGCGGCGACGTGCGATCCGACCGGGTAGTGGTGCAGCACATTCGACGTGTAGAAGAGAATGTAGCCCGCGGCGAGGAGGACCATGGCGGTGGAGAAGAGGAGGCCGAGCGAGAAGTCAAACAAGATCGCGGCCACGATGAACCCGATCGCAGCGAAGGTAGCGATCATCAGAAAGCGGCCGAGGAACGAGAAATCCTTCTTGGTGATGAACACGGTCCCCGTCAGGCCGGTGAACACTACGGCGGTCAAGAGACCCGCGGTCGGAATCACGTCCGGCCCCGCGTAGTTCGCGGCGATAAACAGGAGCGGAACGAAGAGAACCGCCTCGGCGACGACGTAGAGCGCGAGCCCCGCATACTGCATGCCCATCGACGTGCTCGACCGGGCCCAGCGGTCGGCGATCCACCCGACGGCCATGAAGCCCCCCAGCACGACGAGCCAGCTATAGGGCGAGGTCGCGAGAAGCTCCATCATCGCAGGAGCGAAGGGACTGTTGATGAGCAGCGCGGTGAGCCCGGCAAACGCCAGGACCGCCACCCCGAGGTGGAGGTAGGTGAGCCGAATGAAATCGGCGCGGTCGGACTCGGCGGCCTGCGCGGCGGCGATAAATCTCTGGTTCACCCTCCCTACCTAACTACGGAAGGTCCGAAGTCAAGGGGGCACATGACGTAAACGCTGTAATTTCAAAATGATAAGCACACAGCTCACGCGACTCGCACGCTGCTCTGCCCGATGGCCTCCGTCCGTGTTCGCGTCTCCCATCCGTCGGAAACCCCTCCCCCCCTAACGGACCTCATCGGGCTGCCGATGTGGACAAGTGGGAGTACGCATCATGTCGAACACGATCGTCGCGAGCGCGACCGCCCGCGGCACCGCGACAGAAGCCGCCGACGCCCTTTCTGCGGGCCTCAAGCGGTCGCTTCAGGAAACCGATCCGAAGCTCGTGATGGTCTTCGCATCGACGGACCAGCCGCTTGCGGAGGTGGTGGCTACGCTCGCCCCGCGGCTTCCCGGAAGCTGTGTGGTGGGCGCGTCGAGCGCGGGAGAGTTCACACAGGCTGGCGACACCAAGGGAAGCGTCGTCGCGATCGCAGTGGCCGGCGACTACATCGTTCGCTCGGGCATCGGCACAAACCTTCGGGCGAGCTACTCGAACGCGGTCAACGAAGCGCTTCGCAGCATTCCTGAGGCGGTCGACGGCTACCCCTATCGCACCGCCACGCTCCTTCTCGACCCTTTCGCGGGAAACGGGGAAGCGACCACGCTGGAAGTCGCTGCGCGACTCGGCCCCCACGTCCGCCTCGCTGGAGGAGCCGCCGGCGACGACCTTCGCATGCAAGAGACTTGGGTGGCCTGCGGATCTCGAGCTGAACGCGACGCGGTGGTGATCACCGTGATCTTCTCCAAGAGTCCGCTCGGTGTCGGCGTATGCCACGCCCATGAACCGATCAGCGAACCGCTCACCGTCACGAAAGCGGAAGGCAACGTGGTGTACGAGGTCAACGGCGAGCCCGCGTGGATGGTCTGGAAGCAACACACCGAGCAAGCGGCCAAACGCCTTCAACTGGACCCGGACCACCTCGACGAAGTCGCGGCCGGTCAATACCTCCTTCGCTTCGAAGCCGCCCTCCCATCGGGCTCGACCCACAAGATTCGTGCGCCCCTTTCGATGTCAGAGAAGGGCGCGCTCAACTTTGCCTGCGGAATGGCAGAAGGAACGGTCTTTCGTATCTGCGAATCGGAGCCCGCGGACCAGATTCGCGCCGCCCACAAGGCAGCCCAGCTCGCCAGGACGCAACTCGATGGACCGGCAGCCGGCGCCATTGTCTTCGACTGCATCTGCCGCAACATCATTCTCCAGGAACGATTCGGTGAGGCGGTCCGCGGCATGGCTGCGGAGCTCGGCAATGTCCCGCTTGGCGGCTTCGAGACCTATGGAGAAATCGCCCTCGATGTCGGCGACATGAGCGGATTTCACAACACGACAACGGTGGTCCTCGCGTTTCCAAAAAAATGACCCGACCGGCCGACAGTCCAGACCCCGTATCGGCGAGTCATTTGATCGCAATGCTCTCCGAGGCGATCGGCGAGCACAAAGCTGCGCTCGCGGTTCGAGAGCAACAAGACGCGCTCGGTCTCGGTTCGGCGATGTCTAAGGAAGAGGCGCTGATGCTTCTCGAGCACCTGGCGGGGGGCGAGGACATCGTGGCTGCGGTGGCCCGCTTCGCCAAGGTCCGCCTCCTCCTCGAATAGGCAGGTTGCCAAGCGGCGAAAACGGCTCCAGAATTAGTGCCGACGGAGTGTTACCGGAGTGATTCCGACCGTTTAGTGAGTTGACGAGCTTCGGACCGAACTTACGTTCGGGTCATGCCAAGTTCTTCTCATGGTTCTCGCCTGCCGCTCCTCCCCCTTCGTCGAGGGGTGATTCTTCCGGGGCGGATTACTCACATTCCCGTTGGACGG
>JBCCZL010000735.1:0-4561 GCA_039187775.1 Myxococcota bacterium | reverse complement strand
GTCGACGCCGCGCTCGGCCATCACCTCGATCGGGAGGCATCCCTCGAAGTAACGAACGTCTTCAAAGTCGTGGGGCACGACCTTCTCGCCGGCGACTACCGCGGCAACGAACGCGCGGTACTGGGCTTCATCGAGCGGGCAGTTTACATACGCATCGTCGCCGCCCTTCCCGTAGCGGGACGCACGAAACACTCGATCCCAGTCGATGCTGTCGGCGGCGACCACCGGCGCAATCGCGTCGTAGTACGCCAGGCGCTCGCGGCCGACGAGTCCTTCGAGATCCTTGGCGAGGGCATCTCCGGTCAGCGGCCCGGTCGCCAGCACCGCGGGGCCCTCGTTCGGCACTTTTGTGACTTCCTCAGCCACAAGCTCGATCTTTGCGTGCGCTCGGAGCACCTCCGAGACACACGCGCTGAACACCTCGCGGTCCACCGCGAGCGCGCCTCCCGCGGGCACCTTCGCAACCTCTGCCGCGGCCATCACCAGCGAGCCGACGCGCCGCATCTCCTCTTTGATCAATCCGACAGCGTTGGTGAGCGCCGCGCCTCGAAAACTGTTCGAGCACACGAGCTCGGCAAATCCGTCGAGCTTCTGGGCCGGATTCCGTTGCCGGGGCTTCTGGTCGACGAGTCGGACTTGCTGTCCACGCTCTGCGAGCTGGAACGCGCACTCACTGCCGGCAAGGCCGGCGCCAATCACCGTGACGACGTCAGAACTCATGCTGGTTTATCGCGTCCGAGAAGCGGGGTGGTAGGAGGAATAGGTTCACTGAGGGGCTTCGCTAAGGGCATACCGTCCTCGCCAGAGCTCTACTCTCCGGGAGCGAAGTAGAACCGCAAGCGCCGCCCGCAGTCGATCCCCGGAAAGGCCCGTCCGAAGGAGAAGCTCATCGGGATGAAGCGGTCGATCGGCGAGGACACGGAGGATTTCGGTTTCCGGCGAGGGCTCATCTTCGGGAGAAAACGCAAAGGTGGACTGGAGGTCCGAGGACGCGGGCCTGCGCTCTTCGCGAGGCCCCGCGTCGACCAGCCGTAGGACATCTCGGGCACCGGTGCAAACCTCCGCACCCTGCCGCAGAAGGTCGAGGCACCCGTGACCGCGAAGCTCCCACGGGCCCGCCGGAACCGCGAAGAGGCCTCGTCCCATCGCACGCGCGGAGGCCGCCGTCGACAGTGCTCCCGAGCGCGCCGGGGCCTGGACCACCACGGTGACGGTCGCCAGCGCGGCGATCACACGGTTTCTTGCGACGAACCGCTCGCGCCGCGGAGCCACATCGTCGAAATGCTCCGACACCAGCGCACCGGCGACCTGGATTTCGGAAAAGAGCGTGCGGTTGCTTCGCGGCGTGAGATAATCGAGGCCCCCGGCCATCACCGCAACGGTGGGTGCGCCGGCAAGGAGCGCCCCCCGATGCGCTGCGGCATCGATGCCCGAGGCACCGCCGGACAGGATCGGGCACCCGGCGCGGCCAAGCTCGCGGGCCAAGGTGCGAGCAAATACGAGCCCTTCGACGTCTGCGGCGCGGGTCCCAACGATCGCCACCGCTCGCGTGAGGTCCGGGAGACGGCCGAGGATCCGGAGTCGTTCGAGCGCGGGCGCCGCGTCGTTGAGACCCGACGGCCAGTCTGGATCTTCGGGGGTGAGCTCAGTCGGGACCGTTGACGGATTATTCGCCATGGCCCCTTATCGGCCAAGGGTCGGCCCAGTTGCCGCCCCACAACGAAAAGAGCCGGCCCCCAAAAGGAAGGGAACCGGCTCTCATTGCGGCGTGGCTTGCGAGAGACCCCGAAGCACACCCGGATCGAGGTGAGTACGGTTGAGCATGAAGCGGGCGAACGTCTTCGGGCGCACGAAACACTCGTCACTTGTCTGTAGCGCGACAAACCCATCGAACGAACTCGGCGACGTGAGCAATGATCAACTCCTCGACGTCCGCTTGGGTCTGTCCTTGCTCACTGAGCACTCGCCTAGCCACCTGGAGGCTGTGGTTGCCGCCCTCCACCACGAGCAGCTGTGAGTGCGTCCGCATCTTTCCACGCACGCGTTCGAGCTCGTCGATGGGACAGAGCGGATCGCGCGTTCCCTGCACAAAGAGCACCGGGGTTTGGAGCGAGAGGAGCACCTGGTCGCGTCGGGGCTTCTTCTTTCCTACGCCGATGAGGGGATAGCCAAAGCACACCAGACCGAAGGGCGGAGCTTCCGTCTCCTCGACTGCGACGTGGCACCCCACCCGCGAACCCATCGACTTGCCGGCAAGAACCACCCGGCGGCCCCGGCTGCGGAAGCGTCGAAACCGTCGACGGTGGAAGTCGACGAGTCTCGGCAGCCGGTCGGGCATTTTCCGCCCCGCCGCCATGTAGGGATAGTCGAAGGTCGTCACTGGCGCGATCTTGCGAAGCTTCTTTGCGTAGCCAGTCATCCAATCCGAGGTCGACGGAGCTCCCGCGCCATGCGCAAAGAGAATCGAGGTCCCCGCGGGCGATCGAAGCCGGGTTGCCATCCGCAGGAGAGTAGAAGCAAATGAGGGCCGTCAGGGCGGAAGCGCAGAAAAGAAGCGCCACAGCTCTTCGGTGGTCGAAACGGCGGTGGTCGTCGTGCCTCCACACGTATCGGCGGAGCCGTAGATCGGGGAACCGCCCCACGGATGACCAAGGCCTTCGACGGCAATGAGCTCGACGGTGGACCGGTCGCAGAGCCACGTCCGGCGGCGAACCGGACCATCGACCGACTCTGTCGCATCGGCACCGCAACGGTTGATCTGCCGCCAGCGCTCGATCACGGATTCGATGTCAGCAAGCACTCGATTCTGCGAACCCGCACTCTCGCCGCCGTCGTACATCACGCACAGGTCTTCGAGACCGTGCACGTGGAGCACCGGAACCGGAGCGGCGGGGGCGCATGGATAGATCGTTGGCGGGGTCAAACTCGCATCCTGGTCGGCCATCGTTCCCGCGCTCACCGCAATTGCCGCGATGCGCTCGGAGAGCTCGCACGCGAGCCGGTACGTCATCATCCCGCCGTTCGAGTGGCCGGTCGCAAAGATGCGTGCCGAGTCGAGGCATGCGCCTTCGGTCCCGGCGCGGTCGATCATCGCGGAGATCGCCGCCACATGATCCGGGAGGGTGACCCCTCGAGGCCCACAGCAGGCCCCCGCGTTCCAGACGCGTCGGCCGCCTCCGATGTCGAAGCCGTTGGGCGTCATGACCAGAAAGCCCTCGTCATCGGCGAGCGCGGTCAAACCGGTGACTCGGTCGAGGGCCGTGCCGTTGCTTCCGCCACCATGCAGCTGGATCACAAGTGGCACAGCCGATCGGACCATCCCGCTCGGCACGTGGAGGCCGAACGAGTGCGCCACACCGTCGACTTCGACCTCGTAGTCGTAGTTGCCAGGGGCAAGGCACGAACTGGCGTCCACCGCGCTGTCCCCGGCGTCCCGAGGCCCTGATTCGCCGTCGACCACGCGATCAGCAGCGGAATCCGAGGGTTCGCCCGCGTCCAGAGTTCCGGAGGGGTCATCGTCCGCCCCGCAGGCGACCAGAAGAAATATGGCAGCTGAACTTATCTTGCGCACACCCGGAGCTCCTCGTGTCCTGATGCTCAACGCCACCTCACCTCCGATCCCTACGAAGTGGGTTCGGAACCCATCGGCCATTCCTCACCATGGGGTTTTCCGGACGGCATCGGTCCGGCAGTTCGGCCCGAGCGCTGCCTCCGGTCTCTCGCGGTTGCCCTTGTTCGAGTCGCCTTGTTCGACCGAATGGCTCCAGTTCCGCGAAACGGAAACCCGGGTACACAAATAACGAAAGGCGACCCGAGTTTCCTCGAATCGCCTTCCGGAAAGGTCCTTGTTGCGCAGTACCGGGCGAGATTCGCGCATTCTCGACCGACCACTGGGCCTGGGTTCGCACCCTGCCCAGCTAGCGAGCAGTGCTCGCCCCGCGCCTCGCGACCGCATCGGCTTCTCGCCTTTGCTGCAGCCGCCGTGACCGCCACTGTGTGGACTCCCGTGTTGCTCACGCCAGTTCGCGCTGGTCGCTTCGCTACGGGCGGTCTGGCTATTCACCATGACCGACTTCGGCTTGAACGAGTCTCGATGTCCGAGCACTCCCAAAAAGAGCGTAGCCCGCATCCGATGATCCCTCGTGGTTTCGCGCACCCACCCGAGTGCCGCCTTTCAGCAGCGCTCCGGTCGAGCCACGCCTGCAATTTCCCGCCCTCGTTCTGCGCTCTCGCGCGGAACCAGGTGTCAGCTCTCACTGACCTTCCCCACTGGAGATCGTCTTACCCGATTCTCTCCAAGCTTTCTGACATCTTCTCTTACCTCGTCGGGTGCCGCCGAATGACTCCCGGTTGCGCTGTGCGTGCTTTCGCGCCGCGACAACGTTTCCTCACCCGTCGGCGCCACACCGGCCCAGATTCCATTCTCGCCGCCGCCTTCCTTGCGTACTCCACTCGCGAGAATCAGTGATTCCTGCGAGTCGATGAAGCGAAGGGAAGCAGAAGCTGTCAGCCGAAACTGACGGCCTCGGTTTGCCACCCCTGAAAGGCTCGGGAGAGGGAC
>JBCCZL010000734.1:0-4563 GCA_039187775.1 Myxococcota bacterium | reverse complement strand
GTCTCGCCCGCGATGCTCCCGCATACTTCTTCCCGGACTCACTGAATCACGCACCGATCCCGCGATCGCTCGTTTTGACCTACGAATGTCCAACGCAACACCTGGGTGGTTTTGCGAACTTGATCCCTTGCCTCCGAAAACGGCCCCATGAACCCGAAACAGCTCTCTTCTCTCTTGCTTGTCCTTGGTTCATTCGCCATGGCCGGCTGCGGCGATGACGACGAAAGCCCCGCGGACGCGAGCGCCGGCGATGCGGTCACCATGGATGCCGCGGACGCGCAGACCGATGCGGATGCAGCGGGACCGCTGGTCGATGAACCGGGCTGCGACATGCTCGTACCGAGCGTCTGCGCGTTTCCCTTCCCGTCGATGCAGTATCTGGAAGCGGACCCATCGACCGCGACCGGCTTTCGCGTGGCGCTGACTGCGGAGGCGATGCCCGCGCCGATTCGAGGGGCAGACGTCGCCCGCACCGCCTACAACGAAGCCGACGGATTCTCGCGCGCCACGTCGATGACCACGGTTTTCCCGGAAGCCGAACTCGACGATGCCAATCTGCCGACGCCCCGGAACCTCGAGGCGAGCCTGATGGCCTCCTCGCCGGTTCAGCTCGTCGACCTCGATACCGGCGAACGGCTTCCCGTGTGGGGGGATCTCGAGCGACGGGCCACCACCCCTGCGGAGCGTTCGCTGATCCTGCGACCGATGGTGGGTCTTCCGTTTGGCCATCGGATTGCGGCGGTGGTGACCGATTCGCTGCAGACGACCGGAGGAACCGCTCCCGCGCCGCCCGAGGGTTTTCGAATCCTGCGCGATGGCGAGGACACCGACATCGCTTCGCTCGAAGGTCGGCGGGCGGACTTTGAAACGATGTTTGGGGTTCTCGAAGGGATCGGTATCGAACGGGCGCGCATTCTCCTCGCCTGGGATTTTGTGGTCGCGAGCCGCGCGTCGGCGCAGGGCCCGCTTCCCGCCATGGTGATCCGAGGCGCGGAGGCGGTGGCCGCGACCGCGCCGGCTTACGCGATCACTCGTTGCGTATCGTCGGAAGAAAGTGATCGCCAGGCGTTTGGGTGCACCGAGGTGGACGGGGACACGACCCTCAATCCGCTTACCTGGCGCCGGATCTACGGCACGGTCCAACTTCCGAGCTTTCTCGACGATGACGAGCGCATTCGTATCGACGATACCGGAGCTCCGATGGCGATGGGGACCACCACCGCCGACTTCGTCGTGAACATCCCAACTTCGCTTCGGACCGCGGCCGCGGGGAGCGCTCCGGTGGTGACCTTCGGCCACGGTCTCCTCGCGTCACCGGAGACCTATGTGGCCGACGATGTCGGATTCCATGGCCAGATGGTGCTCGCGGATCGGCTCGGCGCGATCTTCTTCGGAACCAAGTGGACGGGCCTCTCGAGCGACGACCTCACCCGCGCGGCGACGGTGATTTCCGACTTTGACACTGCGCCGGCATTCGGCGCGGTGCTCGCGCAAGGCATCGTAAACATGGTCCTTATGTCGCCGTTCATGACCGAAGTGCTCGCGAACGATCCGCTCCTCGCGGCGGAGGCCGGGGGCACCCTCGTCGACGCGACCCGCGTCGCGTATACCGGGATCAGCCAGGGCGGGATCTTCGGGACGACCTATATGGCGCTCTCGCCCTACGTGCAGACTGGGGTGCTCCATGTCCCGTCTGCGGGCTACGTGAACCTCTTGCCCCACAGTCCAGAGTTCACGCCATTCAAAGCGCTGCTCGACCTCGGCGTCCCGGATCGGAACGATCAGCAGATTCTCCTTGCGCTCACCCAGCGGTTCTTCGAGGTCGGTGGCGATCCGATCAACTACATCGAGCACATGGTGGCGGAGCCCCTCACTCCGCTCGGGCCGAAGAACGCGCTCTGGCAATGCGCCGAGGGCGACCTTCGAGCGCCGTGGTTTGGCTGCGACATGATGGTCCGAACCGGCAACTTCTCCCAGACCGATCCCACGGTGCGCGAGATCCACGACGTCTCTACCGAAGGCACGCCGACCGCGGCCGGCATCACGATGCTTCAGTACTACGATCCGGGCCTTCCGATCGTGCCGCTCAGCACCGCAAATACCGAGAGCCCCAACGCGCATCAAGCCATCCGGAGAAACAGCGAAGTCCACGCGCAGGTCGAGGCCTATTTCTCGTTTGCCGATCCCAACGCGGCCGGCACCGTCATCAATCCTTGCGCTGGACCCTGCGCCGTCACTCCGGTCCCCGCGCCCTAGCCCCGGCGACGAGCTACTTGCGAACCTCACCTCGGTCCGCCGAATCACCCGCCGTCCTGCGGCGCGGAGTCGCCGGTCCGGTTTTTGTCGGATGGCGGGTCTTCATTTCTCGGTCTCGGCGTACGAGGCGTCCCACCGGAACGTCGGGTCCCGGTTTCTTCGGCGACGGTTGCGACCGAAACCGCGACGCGACGTACACCACCGCGAGCGCGATCACCGTCCAGGCGACGGCGTCCTGCCATGTCACGAGGTGCCCCAGCCGAAGGCTGAACCCACCTGGAATACGAGGACTGCGGCGAGGTAGGCGAACACGCTCATGTACACGAAGAGGAAGATCGGCCACCGCCAGCTGTTGCTCTCGCGTTTCACCACCGCCAGGGTGCTCATGCACTGACAGGCGAGCACAAAGAACACGAGTAGAGCCAGACCCGAGAGAGGCGTAAAGAGCGGCCGTCCATCTGGCCAGCTTGCGTTTTTGAGAAGCTCACGAAGCGATTCGTTCTCTTCGTCGGCGTCCTCGATACCAAACACCATGCCCAAGGTGCTCACGAAGACCTCGCGCGCCGCGAAGGCTCCGATGATCGCAATGCCGACCCGCCAGTCTTGGCCGAACGGTTCGAGAAGCGGTTCGACCGCTTTGCCCAAACGACCGGCTGCCGAATACTCGAGTTCAGCAGAGGCCTGCCGGCCGTCGATGTCGGCCATTTGTTCGTCCCGATCCGGTGCATCGTCCGAAACCGCGGCGCGCTCCTGGTCGAACTCGGCGACGATCGCGTCGCTCTGGGGATAGGTGAGCAGGCCCCAGAGAATGATCGTAAACGCGAGAATGATCGTGCCCGCGTCGATGAGGAAGGACTTCACCCGCGACCACGTGTTTCGGAGCAGATTGAGGGGTAGGGGAAGTCGATACGGGGGTAGCTCGAGGACCAGCGTCGGCCGCTGTCCCTTGAGGACCGTCCGCCGGAGTACGAAGGCGGCTATCAGGGCTGCGACAATGGACAGCACGTACATCGAGAGGAGCACCAGCGCCCCAGTGGAGAGGCCGAGGGTCGTCGAACTCGATCCGAATACCGCCGCGGTCACCAGGACATAGACCGGAAGCCGCGCGCTGCACGACGTGAGGGGCACCACCATCATCGTGAGGAGCCGGTCCTTTCGGCTCTCGATGGTTCGGGTGGCCATCACCGCGGGAATCGCGCATGCGAAACCCGAGAGCATCGGGACAAACGCCTTTCCGTGGAGCCCGACCCCGCCCATTAGACGATCGATCAGGAACGCGACCCGCGCGAGGTAGCCCGAGTCCTCGAGGATGCCGATCAGCAGGAACAAGATCGCGATCTGCGGCACGAACACGATCACGTTGCCTACGCCACCAATGATGCCGTCGACGACAAGCCCGCGGAGGACGCCATCCGGCATCGCCGCGGTCGCCGCTCCCTGGCTCCATCCGACCCCCGCTTCGATCCACCCGATCAGCGGGTCCGACCACGCAAAGAGCGCCTCGAATACGCCGAACATCACCAGCAGAAACACCAGCGAGCCGAGGACCGGGTGGAGGAGCACCTTGTCGAGTCGTTCGGTGGTGGTCCGGGTCTTGGTGGCCGCGGTGACGGCCTCTTGTAGGATCGCGTCGATCCGTTGATAGCGAGCTCGGATGAGTTCCTTTCCCACATCGGGGCTTCCTTCGCTCGCGGCGAGGGCGGCGGTGCGAAGGGCTTCGGGAAGTTCTGCGAGTTCGTCGTCGCCGACCGAAAGCACCGCCCAGCGAGCGTACGCCTGCCGCGCCGCCAGGGAGCGCGAAGCGATGGGCTCGGGAATCGCGGCGACCACGTCTTCGAGGGCCGGGTCGACTTCCTGTTCCTCTTCCTCTTCTGGGCCGGTCGGCTCGAGTTCGAGGGCTGCGCCGATCGACTCCACTAGAGCCTGGTGACCGGTGCCCCGAGCCGCGACGATCGGAACCACAGGGGCGCCAATGCTCTTGGCTAGCGCGGCTTCGTCGATCCGGATCCCGAGGCGCTTTGCCTCGTCCATCATGTTGAGCGCGACCACGAAGGGGAGGCCCGTTTCCGCGACCTGGAGCACAATATAGAGGCCGCGCGCGAGGGACGTGGCGTCCACCACGACCACCGCCGCATCGGGCGGCCGGTCGGTGCGACCGATCAGCGCATCGACGGCGACTTGCTCCTCCGGGGACCGGGCGGTGAGGCTGTACGTCCCGGGAAGGTCTACCAGTTCGACGCGCTGGTTGCCGACGGCGATGTTCGCGCTCCGCCGGTCCACGGTCATCCCTGGATAGTTTCCAACCCG
>JBCCZL010000733.1:0-4586 GCA_039187775.1 Myxococcota bacterium | reverse complement strand
TGAGCGAGAGGGTGTCGAAGTCGTAGCTTTCGGTGTTCTGGTTCTTCGACCAGTCGACGCGCATGTACTCCCGCTCGTACCAGGCACGGTCGGTCGTATTCTCCTCGAGGATATTGAGCTGCTCTCCGGTGGTCGGATTGTACGCCCGCACGATGTCGAAATGCGTTTCGATGGGATAGGCCACCACCACCACGCCGTCTTGCGTGGCCGCCCCGGCCCCCTTGCCGTCGGTGCCTTCGACCCGCTCGTAGGCGAGGCGCCCGAGGAGCGTGTCCTCCGTGATCTGCCAACGTAACCGGGATACGGGCTGGGCGTACGTCGACGTAAAGAGCGCATCCTGGGCGGCGCCGTACCCCACGTCGATGAGGGTGCCCTGCGTCCAAAACTCCGGGTCGTCGCTGGCGCCCTGAAGATCGTCGCCGACAAAGAACGCTTTCGGAAGCGCGAGCGGCTGCACGCGATTGATCGGCGCCCGCTCCTCGGCGCAGCCGACGAGCAAAGCGCTCAGCAGAAAATGAATGGCAGCGTGTCGCATCATGGTCATCACAAGTCCTCGATCGCATCGACAAGACCTTCCACCTGGAGGCGAAGGTCGAAGTAAACTGTGGAGAATCGGTTGTAGATGGGGTTGTAGTAAGTGGAGTCCGGCGCGAGCTGGGGGCTCGTCGTCTCGTAGCCGAGGGCGAGCTGAAGCAGCGACGACGGCATCACCGCGACTTCGATGCCAAAGGACGATCGAAAGCGAACGTCGGTGTTGTCGGACGCCTCGTAGGAAACTCCGAACGCCCCGGTTTCGGTCCCTTGCTCGGCCTGCGCCGACACCGGACTTCGCGGGTAGAGAAAATCGGTGAAGTGGTAGTAGCCGATCGCCACCATCAGCCAGCTATTCGGCACGTAGACGATGTCGCCGCCCTGCCCGACGCGATAGCGGGTGTTCCGAAGCCCCGAGCTGCACGAGTAGCGGCAGTCGACATCGCCAGGAATGAACGGCGTCTCGAGGCTCGCATCGGTATAGCGATGCAAGAGCGCGGTAAATCGGGCGCGATAGGCGAGGACGAGCGTTCCCTCGTCGCCAAGCGAAAACCCCCGCGATAGCGCGAGGCCCGGGCCGATCGCGGTCTGCAAGCTGCGCCCCCGGGAGGCTTTTCCGGTCGGAAAGGCCAGCCGAAGATCCGGCGTCACCGCGATCTCGAGTCCCGGAATCGTCAGGACCTGTCGCGCCTGGGCTTGCAGCGTGAGGTCCGACACGATCGTCTCGTGTTCCGACGTCGTGGTGTTGGCTTCGGTAAACTCGTGAATGAGCCCGAAGAACGCCGCTACGTTAACGATGTCGCCGAACCACCAGCGCGGGCGGAACGATAGGGTCGCGGCGTAGTAGGGATCGTGGGTGAGCTCCGCGTCGGGGTCGAGGCCGATCACTCCGACGGTATTGCGAAGCTCGACCACCGAGCCGCGCCACGGCGGACGCTCTTCCGGGTCGTCGCCCGCCGCGATCTGCGCGATTTCACTTTGGGCAACGCACGGAACGACCCCGGCACACCACAGCGTGGATGCAAGAACCCCAACCCATGCGATACGCCCTACCCTCCCAGGCGACGCATCCATAGTCGAAACGGACTACGTCAATTTGCATGCCGAGACGAAAGCCTTACGAAACAAGGCGTCTTGTCCGTGTCAGCGATGCACAATCGTTACCTTCGCAACGACAGTTCGTGCGTATCGCGACAGACGCAAGTCGTGCGCAAGCCATCGGCAAGTCACGCACGTTCTGCGTGAACTCCCGAAGGTGGACTCTTCCTTCGTTCTTTCGTTGCCGTTCGCACGAGAGAGCTTACCTGTGTGGGGAGGAGGCGAACGATGCATGCATCTGTTCCGATGACCCGCCGAGTGATCACGATCCCCCCCGAGCTTCCGCTCGCAAGGGCGTGGAAGATTTTTGAACAACAGCGAATCCGGCATCTCCCGGTGGTGCAGGCTGGAGCGCTCGTGGGAGTCCTTTCGGACCGCGATGTGCTCGTGCGGTCCTCCCTCGTCGGAACCGCGGTCGTCGCGCCCGACACATCCGCCGGAGAGGCGTTGTCGCCGGCGCCGTTCGTGTGCAACCCCGACACCGACGTCGCGGACATTGTTCGGACGATGACCGAGCGAAAGATCGACGCGATGCCGGTGGTTGCGGGCACCACCGACCGGCTTGTCGGGCTCGTGACCTCCACCGACCTGATGCTCCTCCTGATTCAGTTCGACGAAGCGAGACCGCTTCCTTTCGACTTCGAGCTCGAATTCCACCCCCACGCTGCCTCGGCCTGATCCGAAGCCGCAGAAGCTCCGCCGAATATGGACGCCACCCATCGCGAGCTCCTCGTCCGCGACCTGATGACATCGCGGGTGTTCGCGCTCACCGCCGGCCAAAGCCTGACCCTCGCGGAGACCGCGATGCGGAGTCAGCGCATTCGACACATTCCGGTGATCGACGGCGAGCGGAGGCTCCTCGGTTTGGTCACCCACCGAGATCTCCTGGCCGCGAAGGTCAGCCGGGTGCTCCCCATGGACAAGGAGGACCGCTCGGAGTTCGAATTCGCGATTCCGGTGTCCTCGCTGATGCAGAAAACCGTGTGGTCGGTGTCTCCGACCACACCCGCGCTCAACGCGGCGCGTCTCCTTCGCGACCACAAGTTCGGCTGTCTTCCCGTGTTGGAGGACGGTCGGCTCGTAGGCATCGTCACCGAGGCGGACTTCTTGAGGCTCGTTCTCGACTCGCTGGATCTCGGCGAGCCCCCGCCACGGCTCACCTTGGGAGACGCGATGACGCGGCCCGCTGAAAGCCTTCCCCTGACCGCGACCCTGCATGAAGCGCGGGCCGCGATGACCGCGGGTGCAGTCCGCCACCTCCCGATCGTCGATGAGCAGGGCCGGCCGCTCGGCATGATCAGCGACCGCGATCTGCGCGTCGCCGAGGCGATCGCCGGCACGGAGAGTTCGATCACGGTGGGGTTTCTCGGGACGGAGTCTCCGGTCAGTCGCCACGTGATGACGGCGCTCGGGCCGGTCCTCCTCGATATGGCGGCACAGCGAATCGGAAGCGTGCTGGTCGTCGACGACGACACGCGGCTCGTGGGCATCCTGACGAGCACCGATGCCTGCCGAATGCTCGGGGAGCGGTTCTTGGACCTCCGGCCAGCTCGACCTTGAAGGGTCAACGACTGGTTCGACGGACACATCCGAGCCACCTGGGCAAGGTGCGGTTAGGATCAACGCTACCTCCGCCGAGCTTCGACACAGTGCGGGAGCAGCTTCGCAATATTGCGCGCATCATCGATTCCCCGATGGTGGGTTCCGGTGAGTTCGATGCCGGCCATCGCGAGCGCCCGCGCCATGCCGTACCGCTTCTTTTTGTGACGTCGGTCAGAAAACGCCTGCTTGAGATTCAGGTGACGATGGGTCAACGGCAGCCGAATCCCATGAAAGACGGCGTCCTGTCGGAGCTGGTTCCGGTCGTAGTTGCCCCAGGAGCAGAACAGAACCCGCCGGCGATCAATGAATCGGCCGAGCGCGTCCATCGCCTCGGGGAACCGCGGCGCATCGGCGATCATGCCTTGGGAAATCGACGTCAGGTCGGTGCAGAACGGCGTCAGCGTCGGGTGCCGCACCGGTCGTACGAAGGACTGAAACTCTTCTGTGGGCTGAAGCGTTCGGGAGTCGCAGAGAACCGCTCCGATCTCGATGGTCTCCATTTCATGCTTCGGTACCGCGCCCTGGTCGTCGCAGGTCGCCTCGAGATCGATCACCAGATAATGCGAATGGGTCATGGCGGTGCTCCCAACAAAAAGAACTCCCCAAGCGTGCGCGCGATCGACGGCCGGCGCCCGGACAAGAATCCGGACACGCTCGCCGGCCCCGACCGAGCCATGACCCGACCGCCAAGCTACGCTTTTGCCGCCAGGCTACGCTCTTGCCGCCAGGGCTACGCTTTGCCGCCTAGGCAATGGCCTTCCATATGTCTTCCTCCGATCCACCGCAGAGTCATCCCTCGGGCCTTGACTGGGGCGGGTACGTCGACGCGCTGGTCGCCGAGCGTGGCTCGATCGCTGCCCTCGCGGCCCATCTTGCCGCGCAGCGAGGCTTCGTCGAAGACGTTTCCAGCGTCGAGCGAGGCCTCCGGCGCCTTCGAGGACGAGGGTTCCGGGATGGTGGAACGTGGGGCCGCCGCATCCTCGCCGCATACGGGGTTCCGAAAGCGATCGAAGAACGGGTGCGCTGGATGGGTCACTACCATTCGCGGTTCACGGATCTTCCAACGTCGATCTGCATGGAGCTTCTTCGGCCTTGGGATCGCCCACCGGTGAGCGAGTCGCCCGCGCGGGTCTGGGTTCAGCTCGGACTCGCGAGCGTGTGCCTTCGTCGCCGCAATCTCGAGGGAGCGCTTCATCATCTCGATCAGGCAAAGCTCGCGGCATCGAGCCATCCGGCGGCCGAGATCGAAGTTGCGCTCGTCCGCTCGTTTGCGGTCTCTCGAGTCGACGAGGTCGAGAGTCGGCAGCTTCTCGCTCAGGCGGGGGAGCTCCTCCACGCCGCCTCGATCGAGGACG
>JBCCZL010000732.1:0-4589 GCA_039187775.1 Myxococcota bacterium | reverse complement strand
TCGACGCCCAGACTTTCTTCGAAATTGCCTCGAACGCCTCCGGACAAAATTGGTCGATGACCTCGTACTGTCCGGCGCCCGGGCCGGTTCCCAATGCCCCCTCTAATCGTGACTATGCAGCCGGTTTTGCGGTCGACATGATGCTGAAGGATTTGCGTTTGGCCAGTGCGGCAGCGCAACAAGCCGGCGTCGACACCGTCTTTGGCGCGCGCGCCATGGCAGCTTATGAAAGCCTGTCGGCGCAGGGTCAGGGCAATATGGATTTCTCGGTCATCATGCGCAAAATTAGCGGGGATTTGCCGGAATAGAACCTCAAGAGGGTGCCGAGCGTGCGGGTGAATCGGGCGACCGCGATCTTGCGCATCACCGGCCCGATCAGCGGCGCAGTGAGGAACAGGGTGTGCCAAAAGCGTTTCCCTTTGGCCGTGCGGTACGTGTAGATGACGGTGCCGATGACCGCGACAAGGATGAGCCCGATCCAGAGAAGGTTGCCGACGAACCATTCCGACATACGAATGACGAAGAGGGTGAGGCCCGGAAGATTCGCCTCGGCGCCGAAGTCCGCGAACATCGCCTGGAATGCGGGAATGACCCAGGTGAGGAGCACGAACACGACCACTGCCGCGACGAGGGTCACGACGGTGGGATACACCAACGCGCTTAGCACCTGCCGCTTCAGCTTGACGCGCTTTTCGATGTAGACCGAAAGCCGGTTGAGAATGGTGTCGAGAATGCCGCCCATTTCCCCGGCGGCGACGAGGTTCGTGTAGAGCTCGTCAAACACCCGAGGGTGCCGGCGGAGGGCGTCCGAAAAAGTCGAGCCCTGTTCGACCGTGCTCTTGATGTCCCGAAGGATCTTATTGAACTGCTTATTGGCTCCCTGGGTTGCAAGAATCTCGAGACACTGGACGAGCGGAAGACCCGCGTCGATCATGGTGGCGAACTGTCGGGTAAACACGACCAGCTGCTTGTCGCTGACCGGACCCCCGATGCTGATATTAAACTCGCGGGCTTTCTTGCGAACCTTGGTTGGATTCAGCTGTTGCGCGCGCAACCGGTTGTTGACCATCTCCGCCGTGTCGGCTTCCATGGTCCCGCGGTGGAGCTCTCCGGTCCGAGTGCGGGCTTCCCAGGTGAATTCAGCCATGCCTTAGGATCGTATGCGATCCCGATCCCCGAGGTCAAAACCGGGGACCGCGCCTAGCGTCGGTATGGGTTGAGGATGAGATCGTCCGAGGCACGCTTTGTGCGCTGGATGACCATCATCGGCGCCGGGGTTTCTTCCGCGGGCTGGGTGGCGGGTTCCATCGACGCCGCTTCGGCTTGGCGGTCTCGTCGTCGTTCGCGTCGCTCGCGTCGCCGCTGCCGTTCCCGATCGTCGCCTTGATCCACCGCCATCGCGGCGGGCTCTATGTGGGTCTCTTCCACGCGTGTAGGCACGTCGAGCATCTCGAGATCGGTGGGCTGCATGGTCGGCGTCGGGCTGGAGACTTCCGGTGCGGAGCCGGTTTCGACCTCCGGCGCCGGGTCCGCCGGCGTGTCGCTGGCCGCGAGACCGAGGACGATCCCTACGATGCCCACGGATATCAGCAGAAACCCGAAGACCCCAAGGAGCAGCCAACTCCCCTTTTTGTTGCCTGCGGGACGGGCCGACGGTCGTTCCGCCTGGGTTGCGTCCTCGGGGGCGCCGGGGCGGCGAGGCATGAAGCTATTGGAGCCGTCGCGAGGCAACGGCATGGGGGTCTCGGCGACGTTGGCGTAGCCAAGCTGGTCGATCGCGCCTCGAACGCGGTCCTTTTCGCTGTGGATCTTCTCGCCGCAGTACTGACGGATGGCTTCGCCGACGAGGCGTGGAGCAGCGACGCCGCCGCCTTGCTGGGCCGCCGCTTCGAGCGCGTCCATGAACTCTTCGGCCGTTTGAAAGCGCTCCTGTGGCGGGCGGGCGAGGGCGCGGCCGAGGACCGCCTCGTAGGGGGCGAGCTCGGGAGCGAACGCACCGACGGGTCGGATCTCGCCTTGAAGAATCAGGTTGAGGGTGGCCGCGTTGTTTTCTCCCCGAAAGAGACGTTTCCCGGTGAGCGACTCCCAGAGCACGATGCCCATCGAAAAGAGATCGGACCGCTGGTCCGCCTCCCCGGTCGACGCATGCTCGGGGGCCATGTAGCCAAGCTTTCCTTTGAACTGTCCCTCGCGGGTCGACGAGAGTCGAACCTCGGCTTTGGCTACGCCGAAATCGGTCAGGCGCGCGATCCCGTCGGTGCCGATCAGAATGTTGTGGGGCGAAATGTCTCGATGAACGAGGTGAAGGAGTTGACCTCGTTCGTCGGTCAGCTGGTGGGCGGCGCGCAGGCCGGCCAGCGCGTCGAGCACGATCCGCGCCACCACCGGCGCGGGCAGCCGCTCCCCCTGCCGCGACGACTCCCGAAGGAGCGCGCCCTGATGGTCGCCCTCGATGTAGTCCATGACGAGAAAGAACCCGGCGCCGTCGGAGTCGCTGATGTCGAGGGTCGCGACCACGTTCGGGTGGCGAATCCGCGCGGCGAGGCGAGCCTCGTCGAGGAACATCGTGATGAACTCTTCCTCATGCGCGAGATGAGGATGAAGGACTTTGACTGCGACCAGACGCTCGAACCCGGCCATCCCCACCGCCCGCGCGACATAGACGGTGGCCATTCCGCCGGTGGCGAGCTGGGTGAGCACTTCGTAGCGACCGAGCCGTCGGCCGGCGAGGGTGTGGCCTAAGTCCTGTGCGGGAATCACTGGAAGGTTCCCCCGAGGGAGAGTTCCGCCCCGGTCTGGCTCAGATGGAGTCCCGGACGGAGTCCTTGGGTCTCGTCCGGACTACCGCTCCAGTCGGTAATGAACGCGAAGATCACGGTGGCGAGCGCGAAACCCGACGTGACTCCGATGAGGATGTTGGTGCGGAGTTCTTTATCGCGTCCTTCGTCGAGCCCTTCCTGGGTGGGCATCGCTTCGAAATCGTCGACGCCAGCGAGCGTGTCGACGCCCGACCAGATCAGGATGCCGCCGGAGACCGCAGTGAGACCGAGGAGCGTGAAGAACACCGCGGGGTGCACTCCGCCGCCGGGCTCTTCGGGCACTTCGATCTGTGAAGGCAGCCTCTCCTCTCGTTCTTCGGGGTCGCCGGGGGAGGGCGGCGGAGCCGTGAACTCCAGCCCGACCGAATCGCCCGCGGTGCTCTGTACCGTTTGACTTCGTTCTCCGGTCTCAAAGCGCGCGGTCACTTCATGCTCGACATCCGGGTCGAGGAAGAACTCGGAGTGTTCGAGGAGCGCGCCTTCGAGCTCGACGCTGCATTCGTTGCACTGCACGCTCACGCGGACAAGTCGTGAGGTCACCGCGTCGAGGGTTTCTTGCGCCACCGCGGCCGCGCGATCCGAGTCGCCATAGCTCGCCTCGAGGCGGAGAGCGAGCGTTCCCGCCCGAGCGATATTTCCCGCCTGGAAGTGAGATCGGACCGCTTGGGTGAGGGCCGGCTCGGCTGGAGCAAACCGGTGCGCCATTTCGAACCAGCGGGCCGCCTCGGACCAGCTCTCGGCGAGGTAGGCCTCTGCACCCCGGTCGTAGGCATCGGCCGCGGCTTGGGTCTGGTCCTGCGCGTTGGCCGGAAGCGGGAGCACGAGCGCGATCAGCCACCCGAGGATCGCGAGTATGGAGTGTTTAGATCTGCCCGTACTGGAATCTGCGGTGCGCAGAGCACCAACACTCGTTCGAGAAAGCGAAAAGCCGTGCGCTACAGAAACCGATCCCATGAGCCCAACTGGGTCTCTAAGTAGACCATGATGGCGTTTCGGTGACAAACGCGTCAAGCGCGTCGCACCCCTTCGCCGTCTCACGAGGGCCGGACGGTGAGCGCACATCGATCGCTTCGGCGGGAAAGTTCATCGCCACGACGTTTCGGATCTCGTCGGATCTCGCTGCCGCGACGAAGAATCATGTGCGCATTGCCCGCGGACGCGCCGGTCATCGTCATGTTGTCGATCGTTGGTTCGCCCTTGCGCGCAGCCTCACGAAGGAGCGCACTCTGAAGGTCGCCTTCCACATAGTCCATCACGAGAAAGAAGCCCTCCCCGTCGGAGTCGCTGATATCGAGGCTACGGCATTCGGATGGCGAATCCGACCGCGAGGCGCGCCTCGTCGAGGAACATCGTAATGAACTCTGCTTCGTGCGCCATCAGCCGCTCGAAGCCCGCCATTCGAAGGGCGCGCGACCTAGACGATGGCTCGTCAGCGTCGAGCGCCCGGGGCGAGCGGGGACCGATGTTCGATCATCGACTGGAGCTCCGCCGGATCGGCGGACCGCGCCAAGATTTCTTCGATCGACACCAAGCCCTTCATGTATAGCTCGAAGAAGGACTGGTTCATCGTCTGCATTCCGCTCCGGCCCTGACCCATCTGCATGGTCGAGTAGATCTGGTGGACCTTGTCTTCGCGGATCAGATTCCGAATCGCGTGATTGGGGATCATGACTTCGCACCCCATGACCCGACCTGGTCCGTCGGGGCGCGGCAGTAGCACCTGGCTGACGACCGCCTGAAGCACAAACGATAGCTGGGCCCGGATCTGCG
>JBCCZL010000731.1:0-4618 GCA_039187775.1 Myxococcota bacterium | reverse complement strand
GCTCGGGGACCTCGGCACGGTCGTTCTTCCTACTGTGCGCGTTGCCCTCCTTGGCACGCTGGCCAGCGGGTTCGTGGGCGCATGCGCCGACCGTTATTCGCTTGGCCAGAACCGGGACGACGCGAGTGCCGATGCTCCGGTGGACTCGTCCTCCGATCGCGTCGACCCCGACCGCGGGGTGCCCGAAGGAGGCACGGAAGTTCCGTGCTTTGTGGGAGGGTGCTCCGGGCAGCTTTGCACCCCAATGGAGAGCGCGGGGAGCACCTGCGAGTGGCGCGACGAGTATGCGTGTTATCGCGACGCGACCTGCGAGTGGCAGCCCGGGGGTGGCTGCGACTGGACGCCCACCCCTGCGTTGGAGGCGTGCCTCGTCAACGGGGGTCCCACCAACCCGCCGGAGTGTTATGTGGTCGGCTGCTCGAGTGAGATCTGTTCGGCGGATCCGGGACTCCCGAGTACGTGCGATGTTCAGCCCGAGTTCGAGTGCTATCGCGACGCGACCTGCGAGCTCCAGGGCGATGGCCAATGTGCTTGGACCGACACGCCGGACCTCCGCATGTGCCTCGAGCGCTTTGGAATGTAGGGCTACTCGGCGGCGTGCGCGGCCGGCGTCGACTCGCGAGTCCAACGGAGGACAGGCTTTCGCGCAGCCCGCGTTTCGTCGAGGCGTCGGAGCCGCGTGGAGTGCGGCGCGGATTTCACCATCTCCGCGTCGGTCTCCGCTTCCCGACTGATCGCGTGCATCGCTTCGACAAACTCGTCAAGCGCCGCGAGGGTCTCGGTCTCCGTCGGCTCGACGAGCATCGCGCCACGCACCACAAGCGGAAAGTAGACGGTGGGGGGGTGAAACCCGTAGTCCATCAGTCGCTTGGCGACGTCCATGGTGGTCACGCCGGTATCTTTCAAATGCCGGTCGCTGATGACGACTTCGTGCATGCACACGCGGTCGTACGCTACCTGCCACACCTCGCCGAGGCGCGCGCGAAGGTAATTCGCGTTGAGGACCGCGAGTTCACTGGCCCGCTGAAGTCCTTCGCCACCCATCTCTCGGAGATAGGCGTACGCGCGCACCATCATACCGAAGTTGCCGTGAAAGGTTCGAAGTCGGCCGATACTCGCGGGCCGATCGTGGTCCAGATAGTACGTGCCATCCTCGCGCTTTGCACAGACGGGAACCGGCGCAAACGGGTCGAGGATGTCTTTGTAGCCCACCGGACCGCAGCCCGGTCCGCCACCGCCGTGGGGCGTGGTGAACGTCTTGTGCAGATTAAACTGCATCACGTCGATGCCGAGATCGCCGGGTCTCGCGCGGCCCATGATCGCGTTCAGATTGGCGCCGTCGCCGTACACCAGACCGCCCTTGTCGTGGACCATTTTGGTGATCGTGGTGAGGCCTGACTCGAAGAGTCCGACGGTGTTCGGGTTGGTGATCATGATCGCCGCGGTCTCGTCGTCGATCAGCGGAGCCAGCGTCTCCGGATTCACGATCCCGTCGTCCCCCGCGGGGAACGGCACCGCCTTGAGTCCGTTCAGATTGCAGGAGGCCGGGTTGGTGCCGTGGGCGGTGTCGGGAACGAGCACCTTCTTGGGGCTTCGTCCCTGAGCTGAATGGTAGGCCCGAATCATCATCAAGCCGGTGAGCTCGCCTTGGGCGCCCGCCGCCGGATGCAACGACACCCGGTCCATTCCACACACTTCGCTCAGGCCGCGCTCGAGTCGGTACATGAGTTCGAGCGCCCCCTGGACGGTCTCGTCCGGAGCCTGCGGATGCAGCGTGGCAAACCCCGGGAGCCGCGCCGCCCACTCGTTCACCTTCGGGTTGTACTTCATCGTGCAGGAGCCGAGGGGATAGAGGCCCTTGTCGATCGCGAAGTTCTGACCGCTCAGCCGAACGTAGTGCCGGAACGCTTCCGGTTCCGATACCTCCGGGAGGTCGGTCCCATCGGCTCGAAACTCGTCGCCATAGAGCGCACGAGGATCCGTCTCGGGCACATCCGAGGGGATGAGGGAAGCCTCGCTTCGTCCTGGACTGCCCAGTTCGAAGATGAGGTTTTCTTTGAATCCGAAGTCACTCCGACCGCTACCCGGCATTGACGCCTCCGTCCGCTAGCACTCTAGCCCGTTCGATTCTGGTCCCCAATCCGTGACTGTGAGGATGGTCCGGCGAGGTGGGGCTCCCGACAAGTCGTCGGTCGAGGAAAGCTCGGCGAAGAGATCGACGTTCGGAGCGATTTGTGACAAAACCGCCATCCATGAGATCGGGACTTCTGCCGAGGTTGGCTGCTTTCGGAGCGATCGCCGCCGTGTTGGGCTGTGGTGGGGGCGGCCAATATAGCTACGCGCGCGAGTATGTGCCGTTGGGCCAGGAAGAAGAATTTCTCGAGCAGGCATCTCCGGTCAGCTACGAAGAGGTGCGCCGAGACCCGGCGGACTTTCGCGAGTCAAACCTAGGGTGGTTTGGGATCGTGACCAGGGTGCAGCACGAGGATGGTGGAAACGCCACGGTGGCCCTGACCTATCGGAATCACCGAGAGCGCCATCTGTGCGGAGACGAGCGTTCCTCGTCCTGTCGAGTCACCGTGTCGGAGCGTGCGATCGGGCCGTTTTCGATTCAGATTCAGATGCGACCCGAAGATCGGGAAGGCCAGGACCGGATGTGGGTCGGATCCCTGGTCAAGGTCTACGGGAGCCCCACCGGCGACTTTGACGACGAGGGCGGACCGCTGATTCGGGCTGCTTTCTATCGCCACTGGCCACGGGGCACCTACGTGACGACCGGCGCTGCAGGGTCGATGCGGCGCTAACCCCCGTCGTCTCGGGCGTTGTCGGTTGGACAGGCAGGCGTTTGCCCCGCATCCTAAAGGGGCGTGGTCAGGCTCTATATCCTAGTGCTCCCTCTCCTCGGCGTCCTCGGGGGCTGCCTGACCTCCTCCGATGCCCCTTCCTCCTGGTACGAGGACTGCGGTCGCCTCTCCGACTGTCGGGCGGGCACGGATGAGTGCTTCGACATACGTTGGGAGTCCGGTCGGGGCGGGATGTGCAGCGGCTTCTGCGTCGACGACCTGGATTGCCCCGGCAACGGTTCCTGCTTCGAGCTGGTGGGCGATCCCAGCGAAGCACGGATTTGTTTCGAGAACTGCGTAAACGACCGCGACTGTGCCGGAGGTTTCCTCTGCATTCCGGCCCAACGGCAGGGAGCCCCGGCGGGGGCGATCTGCCTTCCCCGTTGACGCAAGCCTGCCCAGGAGCTCCTTGGCGAATCACGCTTGGTGCCTCGTGGTGGCTTCGTCGCACGATTGGGGTCGACGCCGGGGAATTGTCCGCGCTACCGTCCATTAATGACGCTGTCTCTCCAACTCTTCGAGCGCCTTCCCAAAACCGACCTCCACGTCCACCTCGACGGCTCGCTCCGCCTATCGACGATTCTGGAGCTGGCCGAGGAGCAGCAGGTCGAGCTTCCTTCCAGGGATCCCGATGGCCTTTCCCGGGCAATGCACCTGGGCGAGAACACCGGTTCCCTCGTCGAGTATCTCAAGGCCTTTGATATCACTCTTCGGGTGATGCAGACCGAAGACTCCCTTCGGCGAATCGCCTACGAGCTCGCCGCCGACGCCGCGGCCGAGAATGTCCGCTACATGGAGGTCCGCTACGCGCCGATGCTCCATACGCGGCAGGGCCTCCGACTGACCCAGGTCGTCGAAGCGGTCCTCGAGGGACTCAAGGAGGGCCAGAAGGACTTCGGCATCGAATCGAATGTCATCATCTGCGGCATTCGAAACATCTCGCCGGAGTCCTCGCTCGAAATGGCTCAGCTCGCGGTGGCCTACAAGAACCGGGGGGTGGTCGCTTACGACCTCGCCGGCGCCGAGTACGATCATCCGGCCAAACACCATCTCGCGTCGTTTCAGCTGGTCCGAGACAACAACATCAACGTGACCATTCACGCCGGGGAAGCGTACGGCCCTGAGTCGATTCACCAGGCGATTCACGTGTGTGGGGCCCATCGCGTGGGCCATGGGTGCCGGCTGCGCGAAGACGGCGACCTGCTTCACTACGTCAACGATCACCGGATCGCGCTTGAGTGTTGCCCTTCGTCCAACATTCAGACGGGCGCGGTGAAGGACATCGCCAGCCACCCGATCCGGCTCTACTACAACCTCGGTCTCCGGGTCACCGTGAACACCGATAACCGGCTGATCACCGACACCACCGTGTCCCGCGAGCTGTGGCTCGTCCATACCCAGCTCGGGTTGAGCCTTCAGGACATCAAGCGAATCATCACCAACGGATTTAAGGCCGCGTTCCTTCCGTTCCATGTGAAGCAGGCGATGATCCGACAGGTCGCTCGCGAGCTCCAAGCGTTCAACGACGACGGGACCATTGCCGAAGACGTGGGAAGCGGAACCACCGCGGCCCAGCTCTCCGCCGATACGTGATCCGATTCTTCGATAGCCACTGCCATCTCGACTTTCCGGCCTTCGACGACGACCGGCCCGCGATGTTCGACCGAGCGCAGAGCATTCGCGCTAATCCGCATGCGCACCCGCTGGTTCATGGCTTCGCTCATCAGCGTGACATTCACCAGATTTGGCAAAAACCGGCGGCGGGTCTTGTTGTT
>JBCCZL010000730.1:0-4619 GCA_039187775.1 Myxococcota bacterium | reverse complement strand
TTATGAATTTGTAGAAGGAAACCCAAATACAGCACTAGAAAAGGCAGAGAGTATTGTTTTGACACAATCATTGGCACAAAAGATTTTTGGAGATAAAAATCCAATTGGTCAGCCTTTGATATATCGCAATAGAATAACTTTTACAGTAACCGGTATTATTAAAGTAGAGCTGCGTCCTCCGACCGGTTTGGAAGAACCAGGTCGGCGTCGGGATCCGCGGCTTGGGGCACGAAGATCGAGGGCGTCGCCATGTCGACCTTCGGCTCGCGGTCGACGAGCGTCTCGCTGGGGATGGGATCCGGGTGGTCTTCGGTCGATTCTGATGCGACCGGCGCCGCGATGGCGTCCGAGAGGTCGCGCCTCGACTCGTCGACCTCCGAGGACGCGACGCTTTCGAGGGATCCCACCCGCGCCACGAGCGCCTGGTGCCAGTATTCGAGATGGGCGACCCGTGCCTCGAGGGAATGAATGTGGGCAGTCGCGGTCGACCGGCGTGAGAGAAAGGCGATTCCGGCTGCCAAGAGGGCCAGGAGGGCGACCGGGAGAAAGCAGAACAGCAGCGCAAAAAGCTCGTCCATGAAAGACCTTCCAGATCGAGACGTTCCTGGGCTTCGATTGAGCAGAGCGCGTGCCAGGGCGTCATTTCGTCGAATTCGGGCCTTTAGCGGAGTGGATGGGCATTGAACGGCCAGCGCTTGCACGGCGCTGTACGCGAGATGAACACCGCTCTTGCGCTCTTGGATCGTGTGCCCGCCATCGTTCCCTCTTTGCGTTTGCCACGGGACCGGACTAAGGGGGGTGCGGTGGAAGGGTCCTGGACGATTCGCCGGGTGGTCGGCTGGATGACCAAAGACTTCGAGACCCGGGGCCTCGACAGCCCCCGCCTCGACGCGGATCTCCTGGTGGCGGATGCGCTCGAGATGAAGCGGGTGGACCTCTACATGGATTTTGACCGGCCTCTGATGCCCGCCGAACTGACGAAGATCCGATCTCGCGTCGCGCGACGGCGAGCCCGAGAACCGGTCGCCTATATCCTTGGCGTCCGAGAGTTCTTCGGCCGCGCCTTTCAGGTGAGCCCCGCCGTGTTGGTTCCCCGTCCGGATACCGAGACGCTGGTGGAGCAGGCCCTGAAAGCGCTCGATGAGGGGCGACTTCCGAGCGAAGAGCTGGCGGTGCTCGATCTATGCACGGGAAGTGGCGTGGTGGGCATCACGATCGCCGCGGAACGACCGGACATCGTCGTTCACTGCACCGACATCTCGCCCGAGGCGCTCGAAGTCGCTCGGCAGAACGCGGGGACTCACGGTGTCGCCTCTCGGATGCAGTTCCTCGAAGGGGACCTCTTCGATGCGGTGGACGGCAAGTACGCGCTGATCGCGGCCAACCCGCCCTACGTCGCCGACGGAGACCGTGCGAACCTTCAGCCTGAAATCCGAGATCACGAACCCGGGGTTGCGCTCTTCGCGGGCGACGATGGCCTTTCGGTGGTTCGCCGGATCATTGCCGAAGCGGCACGCCACCTTCGTCCCGGGGGCGAGCTCATGATCGAGATTGGCGCCGGGCAGGACCGCGCCGTCCTCGAGCTGTTGGATCACCACGGCTTCGACCCCGCGCGCATGGAAAACGACCTCGGAGGCATTCCCCGGGTCGCCCTCGGCACACGGCCTCGGAATCCCGCGAGTTAGCGGCTAGAGATCGAGTTCGGTCCCATCCGGCAGAAGCGAGGCTTCGGTCAGCAGAAGGGTGACCGACGACTGGTAGCGAACCTCGAAGGTGAACGCGATCGCTTGGCCCTCGTCCATTCCGTCGATATCGACGCCGTCCTTTACCTCGAACTGCATCACCATCGACTCCATCCCGTTGACCTCCCCATCACGGCCGACAAACTCGGGAATCGCTTCATGACGCAGTGCCAAGAAGCGCCGGTCTCCTTCCTGGCTTGCCCCCACGACCTCTGCGCGGGTTTGGTAGGTGTGCTCGGCTGGGCCGAGGTCCGAGGTCGGAGATGAGTTTTCATCGCTTTCCGATCCGCAGCCGGCGCTGGCGAGGATGGCGACGACGAGGCTCGCCGAGAGCCCCGCCGCGCGAGCGGCCCGGATGACCACGCGCCGAGCGGAGACCATCCCGCGTGTGGGAGGCGCGTCCTTGCGGTGGTGCGTTGGCGTCGTCATCCGTTCTTTTCTCCTGCGAGCTGCTCGAGCCGCGGAAGCGTAGGGTCATCCGGTGCAAATTCGGAAGCGGCTTCGACAAACGCCCGAAGCTGTCGCGGGGCGTGCACCCCGGCGGCTTTGAGTTCTTCCATGCGCAAGAGCGACGATTCGCTCGGAAGCCGTTTCCCCGCTTCGTGAAGAATCAGCGCCTTTTCGATCCATTTCCTCGAGCCCGTGCGTTCGGCGAGGAGAAAGCAGAAGTCCACCGTCTGATCGAAGGTGTCGCCGACATCCTTGCCCCGGACGAGCGATGCCCGAAGGCTCACGCACAGGTTGCCTGTCACGTTCTCCGCGGCAGGAATATCGTGTTCGTCGAAGGCCCGCCGACCCGAGCCGACGAACATTTCGAAGATGCTTCCCTGCGCCGTCTCCTGGCTCTCCGGAAGCAACGCGTCGTGGGGAATGGTCTCACGGGCGATGGTGGGGGGACCGTCCGACGTATCCTCCACGACCGTGACCTGGAGCTGAATGCGCCCGATGGTGATCCGGTCTCCTTCGGCAAGTGCGGCGAACCGATGGACCCGAGTGCCATTGACGAGCACGCCGTTCCGGCTGCCCAAATCTTCGAGGCGGATCGCCGCCTCGGATGCATGAATCAGGCAGTGGCGACGCGAAACCATCGAGTCTTCAAGGACCAGATCGCAATCCGACCCTCGTCCGATCGCCGTGGTGCCATGGGCCAGCGCCACCTTTTGTTCACCCCACTGGAGGTGGAAGTTGGGCACCCTGGGACGGTACAAGAAAACCGAACTCGAGCGGAAAAAAGTCTGTTGCAGAGGTCTTGGCCAGTCGACGCCAGCGCGTCGCCAAAACGTCGGCGAATACACCCACGCTCAGGTCATCGGCAGTCAAGCGAGTGCTCTCGCTCGCACCACGCCCTCCGCGACGAGGAAAATCGCTGCGAGCACGAAGAGCCACGGGGCAAGGGGAATCCGCTGTCCGGCGTCGGAGGAGGCGCGGTCTCCCGTGGCCTCCCGATCCTCGGGTGGCGAGCCAAGGGTAAGCTCGCTTTCCTCATTGGCGGCTGCGACTACAAACGCGCCGACTTCCTCACCGTCGCGGCGGAGTCGGTACACGCCGGGCAGGTCTGTCGCGTCGAACCGGCCACGGACATCGGTGCGACGTCCTGCGGGGTCCTCGATCTGGCCGCTCACCTCGCTCCGGAGCATCACCGGTTGGCCCGCGGGCACCGGGCGTCGGGGCAGGCTGGAGGCCCGTCCCACCACCTGGCTCAGTTGAACGACCAACGGAAGATATCCGGGCTGAAATGGAAGGTCCGACCAGTCGGCGTCAAGGGTTGTCGCGAGGAGCGCTACCCGGCCGTTTCCGCGCTCGCCGACGGCAAGAAGCGGTGAGCCAGTTTCCAGTCGAAGCACCACCTCCGCGTTGACCGCCTCGGTCTCGAGGTAGGAGCGAACGACGGTTCCCGAGATCCCTCCTGCCGTGATCGAGAAGGTCGGGGTTGGTGCCTCGGCTACGATCGGCGCAGGTTGGTTGACCTGCGCGCGAAGCCTTCCTGGGAGAAGGTCTGAAAACACCGCTCCGTAGGCTTGGGGCTCCACTTTATCGCCGGCGGAGATGAGGAGGCCGCCTCCCGCTTCAACATAGTCAGCGATCGCCGCCGCCGATCGGCGACTTGGCGCAGGAGCATTGGCCAGCACCAGAAGGTCCGTCTGCGACAGATCAGTGTCGGGAAGCACCGCGGGATCGATCGCCCGAAATCCTACATTGAGCTGGCTCTGCGCTTCGAGGGCCCGGGCAAAGTAGACCGCCTCCGAACGGTTCCGTTCGGTTCCTGCTTCCCCATCGACGACCACCACCTGCACATCGGCTCGCTGCCGAAGAAGAAGAAACCGCTCGTTGTCCGCGGGGTGCGCGTCTTCGACTTCGAGGAACACCCGAATGGGTGCGTCGCTTTCGGGAACGTGGAGAGTGGTGCGACCGCGACCGTCGACCAGCCGAACCGTGCCGCGCGCGAGGGTGCCGGCATCGGCCTCCGCCTGCACGTCGATCTCCTGGTCCGACGCGTCGAAGCCGCGGACATCGAGCCGAAGTGAGAAGTGGCCTGGCGTGGTCGGGTCAGGAAGCGCCTCCACCCCGCTCAACGCGATGTTTTCGAGGCCCTCGGTGCCGAGCACCCGGTATCTGACAGCGATTCGGGGGCCCACTGGGGCCGCTTCGTCGAGCCGGGCATGGCGAGCCCCATCGGTAAACACCACGATTCCCCGCTGTGCGTGGTCGCTGCGTCCGAGTTGCCGGCTCGCGAGTTCGAGGGCCCGGGGGACATCGGTGGCGCGGCCCGACGCGCGGGGAATCGCTTCCAGTGCCTGCCGAGCGAGGGCGTGTTCGGAGGTGAGGGGGACCAGCACTCGGGGTTCGGCGCCGGCGAGCACCACCGCGACTTCTGCG
>JBCCZL010000729.1:0-4619 GCA_039187775.1 Myxococcota bacterium | reverse complement strand
TCAGCGCGATGTAGACCGCGTACACCGGGCCAAATCCCCAGTAGATCAGTGCACCGGACAGCCAGAGTCCCGGCATCATCGCGTAGTAGATAAGGTTGTTTCGGTACACGATGCTCACCGACATGTACTCGGGCGAGTACATGTCGGTGAGCATCGTGTACCGAAACAACCTCATCTACTACGCGATGATGCCCGGACTCTGGCTGTCCGGTGCACTGATCTACTGGGGATTTGGCCCGGTGTATGCGGTCTACATCGCGCTGAAGATGACGGTGATCATCGGAGCACACTCGAGCGTTCCCTGGGACGAACCGCTCTACCGAAACCGGTTCACGAGCCACCTCATGTGGTTCGTCGAGCGCGTCATCTCGACGCCCGCGACCCATGCCGCCCATCACGGACTCCATCGCTCGGACGGGGTGACCCATTACCAAGGGAACTACGGGAACTTTCTTTTCTTCTGGGATGTGCTCTTCGGTACGGCGAAGATCACGCGACGGCGCCCGGACGGCTACGGTATCGAAGCGCTGGCGCCGGTTCCTCTCGCGAACGAACTCTTGTGGCCCACACCCGCCAAGAAGACGAGGGCAACCGAAGAGAACGCCGAGCCCCGCCTGCGGCCATGACTCCGGTCGTTCGTGAGGTCGGTGGCGCACCGAAGCCGCCTTGGCGCCGATGGCGCTCACCGACTACTTTGGCGTGACGAAAGGGACGGTTAGCCAGACGCTGAAAGCGCTCGAACGTCGTGGGCTGATCGAAAAGCGGAACGACCCGGACGATGGCCGCCGTCAACGGTGTTCGTTCACCGAAGAGGGCAAAGCGATCGCCCGAAGCGCATTTCCCTCCACTGCGTTTCGAGGCGTGCCGCGAACCCCAGCCGGCACCGGTGGTGTGAAGCATCGAAGAACCCCCGCCGCTCGCGAACGCTCAAACGCGCGGTGAGCGACGAGCCGCGCGGTGCGGATGACATCATGGTCGGCGCCTTGGTCGCAAGGATCGTTCAAGAACACCGAGTGTCTCGAAAAGCGGCTTGCCCGGTACCGGTTCTCCACCGACAGTCCAACCAAGGCAACGTTTCTGGCGAAGATCCGTTGGGTTTCGTTGCGACCGGTGATGAGTGATGCAAGCGACGAATGACAGCAAGGACGGGTGGGCGACACCCACTTCTCCCCGCGGGAAGCGATGAGGCCAAGCGCGCACGTCCTCTGGCTTTTTGTGGTCTTCACTTCGGCCCCCGCGCTCGCGCAGGAGGAAGAGCCGAGAGCCGGTCAGCTCCATGAGGAGCTTCCGAACTTGGTCGGTGTGCGCGTGGGCTATCTCGCGGTCGTCGAACCCGAGGAATCGGTGGGGTCGTTGCTCTTTGTCGGGCTGTCCTATGAGCGCACGATCATTCATGAGTTGCTCGAGGTCGAGCTCTCCGTGCCCCTTGCGTTCTCGATCGATGAGCGAGACGAGCTGACCATGCCGGTCGACCTCCATTTCAAGTTTCCAATTCATGTGTCGGAAACCGTCAGCCCCTACGTCGCGGTTGGCCCCTCGATGGATATCATCATTGAACCGGAAACAGAGGTTCTCTTTGGGGCTTCCTTTGCGGTCGGCACGTATCTGTACTTCTCCGATCGCTGGGGGATCGACATCGAGGTGGACTACAATCTGCTGATCGACGACGGTGAGCCGGTGCACGAGCTGCTCGTCGCCACTGGCCCGGTGCTCCGCTTCTAGATTGGAGTCGCCGTACGGATCACGAAGAGAGGAGCAGGGCCTCTATGAGCAAGACAGAACAGGCGATCACGATGTGGACCGAAGGGGACTACTCCGTCGTGGAGTCGTGGATCGCATCGGCGTCGCGCGCGGTCCTCGACCCCCTCGACTTCGAGGGGCAACCCACCATGCTCGACGTGGCCTGCGGCATGGGAACGGTGGCCATCGAAGCTGCGCGCCGCGGCGCGACCGTTACCGGGGTCGACCTGACGCCGAAGATGCTAGACGAAGCGAGGCGTCGTGCGGACCGCGCGGGGGTGACCGTTCGCTGGGTTGAAGGTTCGTTTGACGCGCTGGCTCCGCTCGGATCGTTTGACATCGTGACGTCGGCCTTCGGGGTGATCTTTGCGGCGGACCCGAAAGCGGTGGCGGAGCAGCTCGCCTCGGTGAGCCGTCCCGGCGGCCGAATCGTCCTCACGTCTTGGCATGACGACGGGGCGTTCGGAGGCGGAGTGATGGATGTCATCCGAGAGATCACTCCCGGGTTGCCGGAAGGGCCGGCCCCGGAGCGCTGGTCCAATGCCGAAGCCCTGTCCACGTTCTTTCGTGAGACGGCGGTGGAGCTCAAGGACCAGCAGCACCGGGAGATCTTGTTGCCCTTTCGGTCGGTGACGGACGCGTTTCGCGAGTTTCTCCGCCATTCCGGTCCGTGGATGCAGCTGATGGCTTACATGGATTCGGTCGGGAAAGCCGATCAGGCACGCGCTGCCTTCGAGGACTATCTTACTTCTCACGCAACGCCGAACGACGATGGCATCCGTCTCCGGGTCTCCTACGTCGTCTCCGCGCTCGAACGCCGGTAGCGCGTGAGCCCTGGACCCGCGTGTCGTTGGGCGCAGGGTCGACCCTTCGAGGCGGAGGCCTGCGCGACGACCACAACCGCCTGTTCATCCTGCTCGGTGAACGATCTCATGCCTCCTTTTTAGCAAGCGTCGTCAGCGGAGGTCGACCCCACGATGTGCACGACACGAGCTGGTCCGGGAGCTGCATCGCCTTCCCGCCAAGCAGCTCGCCTAAGTCGACCGCGTGCGTCAAAGAGTGCACTGGCCGCGAGACGGTGGGTTCGAGGAGAATGCCATGGTGGCCGCCCGAGTGGTGGAGCCATACCGGGCTCGTCCGTAGACCCGCGACAAACGCGCGGGGATTGTCCAGGTCGATGAGGAAGACGAGCTTGCTCGAGGGAAGTGCGCGGTGCATCCCCGGGGGATAGCCAGCAAATCGGAAGCCGAGGTAGCGGCGAAAGAAGTGGCGGAGGCCCGGATGCGGCCGAGCGGGAACCACATCGTAGACGGTCATGCCGGCAAGCCTGCCATGCCGCCGGACCGATCCTCCGATGTACCGGTGCTCGAACTGCTATCGCACGCTGGATGGCCGGTGGCGTATGGCGTTTTCGTCAGGCCGACTGGCCCATGCGAAACTCGGGAAAGGGGTTCTTACGCTTCGACCAGGTCTTGCTATCCTCGGCGGCGATTCGCTTGTCGAGCAGGCATGCGTCGAGCCGGGCGCGCAGCTGTGGCTCGTCCATCTCTTGGCCGATGAAGACGAGCTGCTGGGCGCGGTCGCCGAAGCGGGGGTGCCAGCTCGGCTGTTCGTCGGGCCGCTGACCCTCCGAGTAGACCCAGTGCTCTCGCGGTACCGCTGCCCACCACATGCCCGCGGCGTTCACGCTGCTGACGCCGCCCGCCTGGGCCCACTCATAGGCGACCCGATGATCTGCGGCGACCCAGAAGAAACCCTTGGACCGGAGCACCCCTTTCCAGTTCTCGTCCTTGTGCAGAAATGCCCACAGTTTCTCGGCATCGAAGGGCCGGGGCGTGCGATAGGTGAAGCTCGAGATGCCGTACTCCTCGGTCTCCGGGGCGTGCTCGCCCTCCAGCTCCCGAATCCAGCCCGCAGATCTCGCGGCCTTCTCGTAGTCGAATAGCCCCGTGTCGAGTACGGAATCGAGGGGAACCTGCCCGCGCGTCGTCGTCAGGACTTTCGCGCCGGGGTTGAGCGCTTTCACAATGGCCTCGACCTCGCGGGCCTGGTCTTGGCTGACAAGATCGAGCTTGTTCAGCACGATGACGTCGGCAAACTCGACCTGATCGATGAGGAGGTCGGTCACCGTGCGGTGGTCTTCTTCGCCGAGCGACTCACCGCGGTCTTGAAGGGCCTCGGCGGCGTTGTAGTCCCGAAGGAAACTCGCGGCGTCGACCACCGTGACCATGGTATCGAGGCGTGAGACGTGGCTGAGACTCACGCCATCCTCGTCTTCAAACGTGAAGGTCTGGGCGACGGGGATCGGCTCGGAGATTCCCGTAGACTCGATCAGCAGATAGTCGAAGCGCCCTTCCTGGGCGAGCCGCGAGACCTCGGCAAGCAGGTCATCCCGCAGCGTGCAACAGATGCAGCCGTTCGACATTTCGACCAGCTTCTCTTCGGTTCGCGAGAGCTCGGCGCCGCCGCGCTCGACGAGGGCGGCGTCGATGTTGACCTCACTCATGTCGTTGACGATCACCGCCACCCGGCGACCTTCCCGGTTGTTGAGGACTTGGTTCAGGAGGGTAGTTTTTCCGGCCCCAAGAAAGCCCGACAGAACGGTGACGGGCAGGCGGGAGGAGACGGGGGACTCGACGGTTGGCATAGGTTTTTGGCGACCTTCGCTAGACAAATGACTTGCTTATGCAATTAACTTGCGTTTCGTACAACAAGTTATTCCGAGGTGCAACCTGGGCTCCGAGGCCTTCGGGCGGCGCTTCTCTTCCATGGGTGGGGCGTTCCCGGCGGCCTTCGGGGTGTGCTCCTTTAGCGTCCGGACACTCGTTTGACGCCGTCAATGCTTAGCGAACAAATTTGCGAACAGGACATCGCTTTGT
>JBCCZL010000728.1:0-4631 GCA_039187775.1 Myxococcota bacterium | reverse complement strand
GTAGACGACGTTCTCCAGTACCGATCCGAATCGAATGGCGTTGTAAATGTCGGGCTCCTGCTCGGCGGACAGATCGATCATCTTCGCGTAGCAGCCGCCTTCGATATTGAAAATGCCGTTGTCGCTCCAGCAGTGTTCGTCGTCGCCGATGAGATACCGCTTGGGATCTGCACTGAGCGTGGTCTTGCCGGTTCCTGATAGGCCGAAGAGGATCGACGTCGAACCGTCGTCCCGACTCTCCGTGGCCGAGCAGTGCATCGAGAGCACGCCCTTCTTTGGCATGAGGTAGTTCATCACTGTGAACACGCCCTTCTTCATCTCTCCGGCGTACTCGGTTCCGAGAATCACGAACTCCTGCGCCGCGAAGTTCAGGTTCACGCTCGTCTGCGAGGTCATGCCGCTCGTGTAGCGGTTCGCGGGAAACGCGCCGGCGTTGTAGATCACGTAGTCGGGCTGGCCGAAGTCGGCGAGCTGCTCCTGGGTTGGACGGATCAACATGTTGTGCATGAAGAGCGCGTGATACGCGCGGGCGCAGATGATCCGAACCTTGATCTGATGGTCCTTGTCCCAGCCACCGAAGCCGTCGATGCAGTAAAGGAACTCGCGGGTGTTGAGATAGTCGATGGCGCGCGCCCGATTGATCTGGAACGTGTTTTCGTCGAGCTTGATGTTGACGGGCCCCCACCACACGTCCTCGGTCGAGGAAGGCTCGTCGATGATTCGCTTATCGGTCGGGCTCCGACCGGTCTTCTCGCCGCTGAGCGCAACCAGCGCGCCAGAGCTGGCGATGGCCGAACCCTTTTCGTTTCGCAGTGCGGCCTCGTAGAGCGCCGAGGGCGGCGCATTGCGGATGATCGTGCCGACGGTGATGCCGTGGGGTTCGAGGGAGAATTTGTTCGACATAAGGAGAATTAGGCCTGTGGTTCGCCCTATTTCAAGGTCCGCAGCGGGTGGTCCCCCCGAGCCGCGCTAGCCGCCCGAGATCATGGCGTTGGGGCGTGAGGTTTTTCACGGCGCCGAAGGCCCCAGTGGCCGGGAGAGCACTCTTCCGGATCCAGAACGCACCGGGCGTGGAACACGGCCCTATACTCTCCTTCGTGGCTGAGACTTCCGCACCTGCCGAATCCGCGCCGGTGGACCCTCCGGAGAGTTCCCGCTGGCTCCGTGCGTTTGCGATTACGGGGGCGCTCGAGGCGCTGAGTTTCCTGGTCCTTCTCGGGGTGGGAATGCCGCTCAAATATTTTCTCGATATGCCGCTCCCGAATAAGCTCATCGGCTGGGCCCACGGGGTGCTCTTCCTACTTTATCTCTCGGCGGCGTTTCAGGCGATGCTGGAGCAGGGCTGGCGAAAGCGGACGATGATTCTCGCCTTCATCGCGGCCCTCATTCCCTTCGGACCACTTCTCTTCCACAAGCGCATCGTGGCCGGCTGATCTTTCCGGATTTCTCTGCGCTGATTTTCTCTGCGCTGATTTTCTCTGCGCTGATTTTCTCTGCGCTGATTTTCTCTGCGCTGATTTTCTCTGCGCTGATTTTCTCTGCGCTGATTTTCCGACGCTGATTTCTCTAGCGGTGCCCGGGCACTCACCTACCATCGCTGTCCATGAGCAGCCGAAGCGATCGCCCATACGACGTCGTTGTATTCGGAGCGACAGGTTTCACCGGCGGTCTCGTCGCCGACTACATTGCCCAGAACTACGCAGGTGACGCGCTCCGCTGGGCCGTCGCGGGGCGAAGCAAGAAGAAGCTCGAAGGCGTGGCGGAGCACCTCGAGGAGCACTCGCCCGGCGCGACCGTGGATCTGCTCGAGGTGTCCGTTGAGGATCCGACATCGCTCCGCGACATGGCGGAGCAAACCCGAGCGGTGCTCACGACGGTCGGGCCGTTTGCCCGCTACGGCGAGCCGGTGGTGCGAGCCTGCGTCGAGGGAGGCGCCGACTACGCGGACATCACCGGCGAGCCCGAGTTCGTGGATGCGATGGTCGCGCGCTACGACCGGGAGGCTCGCGATCAGGGGGTGCGCATCGTGCATTGCTGCGGATTCGATTCCATCCCCCATGACCTTGGCGCGCTGTACACGGTGCATCGGTTGCCGAAGGACGTGCCGCTGACCGTCGAAGGGTTCGTGAGAAGCCGGGGTACATTCTCTGGCGGAACCTGGCGCAGTGCGGTGGAGGCGATGGGAAACTACCGTCAGTATCGGGGGTCGCGCGCGCGTCCGCCTCGGGTTCCGTCCGACCGAAGGGTGCGAGGAATCAAGCCTCGGATCCGCTACGAGGACGCGCTTCGGGCCTGGGTCTGCCCCTTGCCGACGATCGATCCGCAGATCGTCCTTCGGTCGGCGCGAGCACTTCCGGTGTACGGTCCGGATTTTCGCTACGGCCACTATGTGCGGGCCAAGTCCCTTCGCAGCGTGGCGGTAGGCGTGGCGGTCGTCGGCTCGGTGTTCGCGCTGTCCCAGCCGAAGATCTCGCGAGATTTGTTGCTCCGCGCCCGGCGACCGGGCCAGGGGCCAAGCCGAGCCGAACGCGAGAAGGCGTGGTTCGATGTGCGGTTCATCGGCAAAGGGGGCGGTGAGGAGATCACTACTCGGGTGGCCGGTGGCGACCCCGGCTATGGCGAGACCGCCAAGATGGCGGCGGAGTCCGCGATCTGCCTGGCCTGCGATGACGAGCAGACCCCGGAAGCCGCCGGTGTGATCACGACCGCCGAGGCGATGGGCAATCGACTCATCGACCGCCTTCAGGCTGCGGGGATCACCTTCGAAGAGGTCTGATTCGAGGCGAGCTTTACCGCGCGGTTCGTTGGACGATGAAGTCGACGATCTGAGGCGCGGTCCGCGCGACTCTCCAGAGGGCTTTGCTGGTGGTGTCGATCAGAATCACGAACCCTCGACGGTCGAGCTTCGCCAGGGTTTCGGCGACGATTTCTTCTGCGCTGAAGAGACGGCTCAGGCGATAGACCGGCGGCCGGTACTGGAGGTTTCGGACCATCGGTGTATCGGCCGGCGGCGGACAGAGTACTCGAAGATCGACCTTCGAATGGACCAGCTCGTCGCGGAGCGCCTGCGCAAACCCGAGGACCGCAAACTTGCTTGCGCTGTAGCCCGCGAGCTCGGGAAAGCCCCGAAGGCCCGCCACGCTCGCCACAAAGAGGAGCGTCGAACGACCGGCCGCGCGCCGGAGATCCGGAAGGAACGCCTGTGCGACGTGCACGGTACCCAGGTAGTTGACCTCGATCATTTGTCGATAGTCCGCAGCCATGACGTCTTCGGCCGGGCCCACGCGAAGCACTCCGGCACTCGTGATCACATGACCCACCGAAGCGAAGGCGCGCGCTTCCTCCGCCGCGGCGTGGACCGCTTCGGGGGAGCGAACATCGACATTCTGGGTCAGTACCCGACCTCCGAGCTCCCGGGACGTAGATTCAAGGCCGGACTCGTCCAGGTCCCAGAGAATGAGCGTCTCCCCTCGAGCGGAGAGCCGTCGGGCGAACTCCCGGCCGAAGCCGCTCGCTGCCCCGGTCACCAGCCAGGCCCCGCCTGCTTGTTTCGCCATGCAACGTCTATAGGGCCGAGTGCGCCGAAGCGCTAAACCTCGTCGCGCGTTCGCTCGTCGGTTTGGCCTGTCGTGTTTCAGCCGTCGCAAAAGCGACCGAGCTCTCTCTCTGGGGCCGCGGTATGCTCTACGCCATGCCCTTTCCCCACACTCGGATGCGCCGCAATCGTCGGGACGATTGGTCCCGGCGCCTGATGCGTGAGCACACCCTTACCGTCGACGACCTGATTTGGCCGGTGTTCGTCCGCGAGGGAACGAACGAACGGACCGAGATTCCGTCGATGCCGGGGGTCGCCCGGCTCACCATCGACCGGTTGGTGGATGCGGTGGGGGCCGCCCGGGATCTCGGCATTCCCGCGGTGGCGATCTTTCCGGTCGTCGAAGCAGAGAAGAAATCCGCCGAGGGCGAGGAGTCGTTTAACCCCGACAATCTGGTGTGCCGCGCGGTTCGAGCCCTCAAGGAGTCGGTGCCCGGAATCGGCGTGATCTGCGATGTGGCGCTCGATCCCTTCACCACCCACGGGCAGGATGGCTTGGTGCGCCACGGCTACGTGGTGAACGACGAGACGCTCGATGTGCTTTGCAAACAAGCACTCAACCAGGCGCGTGCGGGCTGCGACGTCATTGCGCCGAGCGACATGATGGACGGCCGCGTGGCGGCGATCCGAGATGCACTCGACGACGGTGGGTTCGAGGCGGTGCGCATTCTTTCTTACGCGGCAAAGTACGCTTCGGCGTTCTACGGGCCATTTCGCGACGCGGTCGGGTCGAAGGGCAGTCTCGGCCAGGGCGACAAGCGTACCTATCAGATGGACCCGGCCAACGGCGACGAGGCGATCTCCGAGGTGGCCCTCGACATCGAAGAAGGGGCCGACATGGTGATGGTGAAGCCCGGAATGCCGTACCTCGACATCTGCCGTCGGGTGAAGGACGAGTTTGGGGTGCCGACCTACGCCTATCAGGTGAGCGGTGAGTACGCGATGCTCAAGGGCTCGGCCGAGCGCGGCTGGCTCGATTGGGAAAAGGTCCTCCTCGAGAGCCTCGTGAGTTTCAAAAGGGCCGGGTGCGATGGGG
>JBCCZL010000727.1:0-4638 GCA_039187775.1 Myxococcota bacterium | reverse complement strand
GTTTTTCGGGAAACTGCAGTGGTCCATAGTTGTTCGAACAGTTCGTAATCTTCACCGGAAGCCCGTAGGTCCGGTGATAGGCACGCACCAGGTGGTCGCTTGCCGCCTTGCTCGCCGAGTAGGGGCTCGAGGGGTCGTAGCGGCTGTCTTCGACAAAGAGTCCTTCTTCGCCGAGCGAGCCATACACCTCGTCGGTGCTCACATGATGGAACACGCCTTTGCCGTCTTTCCACGCGTGCCGACAGGCTTCGAGAAGGGTAAAGGTGCCTTCGATATTCGTACGCACGAACTCGCGAGGACCATGAATGCTGCGGTCGACGTGGCTCTCGGCGGCAAAGTGCACCACCGCATCGGGACGATGCTTTTCGAAGAGCGCGTTCACCGCGTCCGCGTCGACGATGTCTGCCCGTTCGAGGATGTAGTTCTCGGCGTCGGCGATCGGCTTGAGGCTCAGCGGATTGCCCGCATAGGTCAGCTTGTCCACATTGACGAAGGAGTGCTCCGGGTGCGCCTTGACCAAGAGATTGAGGAAGTTGGCTCCAATAAACCCAGCTCCCCCCGTAACAATGACCCGCATGAATCCTCCCAATGAACGGAGCCCCGCTCCGCCGCCGGGATAATGCCCCATTAACCGCTTTCAAGAAACGAGCGACGAGGCAAGACATCCTCGGTCGCCCGTTCGGTTCCGTTCGGTGACCGAAACGCCGCGAGAAACCCGGCTGGTGGCTCAGGGATTCGCCAATTCCCGGACGACCGAGCGCAGCCCCACCACGACCCGAGCCATTCGGTCGAAGGACAACTTGTCGACGGTGTCGCTCGGCTGATGGTAGTGCGGGTACCGGAAGATCGCGGTGTCGGTGACCATGAGAGCCGGGCAGTCGACCTGCCAAAACGCCCAGTGATCGGACCAGCCGACGCCTCGGACAAACCCGGGGAGGGCGCCGCCTTCCGAAGGGAAGTCGGTAGATGAGCGAAAGCTCGAGAGGGCGCGGTGGAGTACGTCGCGGGAGCCCACGTCGGAGACGAAGCCGATGAAGTTTCCTTCGGACGGGTAGGCGTGGTTCAACGGCCAGGGATAGTGCTGCGAGCCGGCTTCATCGCGGTAGTAGCCGATGGTTTCGATGCTCACCATTGCGAGCGGCGACTCGCCTCGGTCCCGAAGATCGTGGGCGTAACGAAGGCTGCCCATCCCTTCGCGCTGAAAGTGCGGCGGCTCTTCGTTGGCAAAGGCGACGAACCGGATCCCGTATCTCTGCGGCCGGGTGGCGAAGTAGCCGGCGAGCGAAAGGACAGCCGCGGTGCCGCTGGCGTTGTCGTTGGCGGCGGGCGTGCTCCGGGCGGAGTCGTAGTGGGCGCCGACGACGATGAACTCTTCGCTCGCTCCCGGGACCGAGGCCTCGAGGTTTACGAAGGTCTGCTCGCGATGAACGAACTCGTGGCGACGTACTTCGAAGCTCAACGTGCGGAATTCACTGTCTAGGTAGTCGACGGTGCGCTCGAGCGCGAAGGGCCGGCCATCGTGGCGTTCACCAATGTCTTCGGCGAGCACGCGGATGTGCCGGCGAAGCTCGAGTTCCACCTGTCGCTCTTCGTCGGACGTGGGCTGAAGCGGCCCACGATAGCTCTCACCCGGCATGCGGACGCAGAGCCACCAGACCGCCATGAGCGCACCGGCGGGAATGGCGATTCCCATGAGCGCCCGGCGCCAACGAAGGCGCGACCGAGGCAGCTCGAGGTTTTTGGAAACATCCACCCCCAAGGAAGTGTCGTAGGACCGAGGATTGTTCCCGAGAGGGGGTGAATTCGGCGATCGACCGCGTCGCGAACCGTCGCGAGCGAGGCCGGGGGACTTCGGCAGGCGTCCACCGTCTCGGGAGTCGATGCGTGATGTGCTACCTCCTGGGTCGGCCGATGACCTTGGCGCACGACAATCTTGAGGAGTTCTTGGATCCGGTGACCTACGACGAGGAGAACCGCCTCGATGAGGAACGCGAATTCTTCCTCGACCGCGTTCGCCGCTACGGGGGACCGGTGCTCGATCTTGCGTGCGGGACGGGGCGTCTCACCAAACCGATCGCAGAGACCGGGGTGCGCTGTGTCGGCGTCGACCTTTCCGATGCCATGCTTCGCCACGCGGAGGAGACCTCCCGCGGGTTGCCGATCGACTATGTGCTCGCCGATTGCCGAGAGGTGGCGCTCGAGGCGCGGTTTGGTTTTGTCTTGCTGACCGGAAATGCGTTTCAAGGGTTCCTCACCGACGGCGACCAGCGCCGGCTCTTCTCGACGGTGGCTGACCATCTCCGATCGGGCGGCGGCTTTGCCTTCGAGACCCGAAATCCGAGCGCGCGTGTCTTCACCAAGGCGGCGCAACGGGAGTGGGAGCGAAGCTACCCGCGAAAGGACGGGACCATCGTGGATGTCCACTGCATCACTCGGTTCGATCCGATGACCGATATCCTTCACGTGGTCACGCATCGCCATATCCGCGGGGGCGAAGCGCTGCCACCGACCCGGATTGCTCTCCGCTACAGCAGCGACGCCCACTGCCGCCGTCAGCTCGCCGTGGCGAGGCTTTCTGTGGTGGAGGCGTACGGGGATTTCTTCGGCGCTCCGCTCGGCCCGAAAAGTCCATCCCTCGTGTACGTTTGCGAACGGCGCTGAACCTGCCTTCCGATCAATGGCTGAACGGATGGCCCCATGAGCTTGGGGACGGTTCCCGGTAGGCTGTCTCCATGCGCGCTTTCACGATCACGGTGTTGGGTCCCGACCGTCCGGGCATTGTCGGGTCCCTGTCGAACGCGATTGCGGAGCAAGGGGGCAACTGGGTGGAGAGCCGGCTGAGCAAGCTCGCCGGCCACTTTGCGGGAATCCTTCGGGTCGACATCGACGAGGCGGCGCTGCCCAAGTTGACCTCCGCGCTTCAGGGCCTCGAGGCCGAAGGGCTCCAGATCGAAGTCCACCCCGTCAGCACCATGCCAAGCGAGCCTCTTCGCCGAACCCTCCTCGACGTCGAAGGGGCGGACCGGTCCGGCATCGTCAAAGAGATCTCCCGAGCCATTGCGGCCCACGGCGTGAACGTCGCCCAGCTCGATGCCGAGACCGGTGCGGCACCGTGGTCCGGCGAGCTCCTCTTCCGCGTTCGCGCCGTCCTCGAGGTTCCCCACTCTGTCTCTCTCGAGACCCTCCGCCGAAGCCTCGAAGCGATTGCCATGGACCTCATGGTCGAAGCCAAGCTCGAGGAGGAGCCCACCGACCCACCAAGCTAACTCGGGGGGCGAGGTAATTATTTTCCGCACCACGACTCGTAACCACTCGGAATCACGCAGCCAGCGGTTGAGTGGTGCCCGGCTGAGCGAGAGCTTGAGTCCACAATTGACCTGGTCCCCGGCGGCGCTGGGAAAAGCGACGCCAAGATTGCGTCGGGTCGACACGACATTTTGCGATGCAGCCAACGAAACCCCGAGGGGGAAGCGGTCGGCCGTGGACGTACCCGAAAAGGAGGCTCTCCCCTCGAGATTGGATGACCCCTACCATGCCCTCCGTGTTTAGCTGCTACTTCATTGGCGCCGACAACCTTCTGATCGAGTGCGCGGAGCGCGCCCTTGTCCGAAACCACGAGGTGCGCGGAATCATCACCCGAACGCCGCGGATTCTCTCCTGGGCGAAGAAACGCGAAATCCCCACCCTCGACCCCAAGGACCGCCTCGTCGAGCAACTCTCTCGCGAGCCGTTCGACTACCTGTTTGCAGTGACTCATCTCCAGATGCTCCCGGACGAGTTGATCGCGCTGCCCAAGAAGCTTGCCGTCAACTTTCATGACGGACCGCTCCCTCGCTATGCCGGTCTCAACACGCCGGTCTGGGCCCTCATTCACCGCGAGCCAAGCTACGGGATCAGCTGGCATGTGGTCGAAGCCGGCATCGATACCGGCGACCTTCTGAAACAACGCCACTTCGACCTTGCGGCCCACGAAACGAGTCTCTCGCTCAACACCCGGTGCTTCGAGGCAGGCATCGAGACGTTCGACGAGCTGATCCAGGAACTTGCCGAGGGCCAAGAGACCCGCACTGCTCAAAGCAGTGAGGGCCGCGAAGTCTTCTATCGTGCAGACCGGCCGGCGGTGTTCGGCCTCCTCGATTTCCGTAAACCCGCGGTTGAACTGGAAGCCCTCGTTCGAGCCCTCGACTTCGGCCCGTACCAAAACCCTGTGGCCGTGCCGAAGGTCCGCGTCGGCGATCGCTTTCTGCAGGTGAGTGAAGCCTCCGTGGCCGAGGGCGAGGGAACGCCCGGCGAGGTACAGTCTCTCGACGGCGGACTCGCGGTGGGCACCGCCGATGGTGTGATCGTACTCCGAGGCCTCAAAACGCTGCTCGGCGAGCCCGTGGAAGCCTCGGACCTCGCCCTTCAGGTGGGAACGCAGCTTCTTCCGACGGATGCCGAGATCGAGCGCTTGTCGTCGCTCTCCAAAGAACTCGCGGCGACCGAGCACCGGTTCTGGGATCGCTTTGAAACGCTCGCTCCCAACGAGCCCCCGTTTACGAACCCTACCGCTGGCGTGCCCGACTATCGGCACCGGCGGGTGACTGCGCCGCTCGGAGCCACCGTCGCGGAGCGAGTGGCGATCTGCACCGCCTACCT
>JBCCZL010000726.1:0-4645 GCA_039187775.1 Myxococcota bacterium | reverse complement strand
GCGCCTCCGCCGAGCACCCCGTGGCCCTGGGCGTTCGCGATCCTACTGGTGGTGCCGTTCGTTCGCCGGGCTCGCCGTCGTCGCTTCGTATTGGGTGCGGTGGTCGTGGGCAGCCTTCTGCTCGGGGCCGGTGGGTGCGATGTGGACCCGTTCTGCTACGGAAACTGCGGAGAAGACGCAGGGGACGCGGGAGCTCCCGATGCCACGGAGACCGGGCCGGTCGACGGTTGCCGACCGAGTCCGAGCGGCGAAGAGGAGTGCAACGAAGTCGACGATGACTGCGATGGGGTCGTCGACAACGGCTTCGATACGGCGACGGATCCACAAAACTGCGGGACCTGCGGCACCGTGTGCATGCTCCCCAACGCGTTTCCCGGGTGCAGCGCCGGCGAGTGCACCGTCGACACCTGCGCGGTGGGTTTCGTCGACCTGAATGGAAACCCCACCGACGGCTGCGAATACGAGTGTCAGGCGTCGGGCGACGAGCGCTGCGACGAGCGAGACAACGACTGTGACGGCGCGACCGATGAGGGCTTTGATCGCACGAACGACCTCGGGAACTGTGGGGCCTGCGGGACGGTGTGCACCTTTCCTAATGCGAGCGCGTCCTGCGTCGCATCGGCGTGCGAGCAGGGGGCCTGCAATGCGGGGTTTGTGGATGCGAACAACGATCCCGCCGACGGTTGCGAATATGCGTGCACCGCCGGGGGAGTGGAGGCGTGCAACGGTGTGGACGACGACTGCGATCAGCAGGTCGACGAGGGCTTCGCGCTGATGACCGACGCGCAGAACTGCGGCACCTGTGGGCGGAGCTGCACCTTTTCCAACTCGGTGGGGGTCTGCAATGCAGGCATCTGCGGCATCGGAACGTGCAACGCCGGGTTCTTCGACATCGACGGGGATCCCGCCACGGGGTGCGAGTATGCGTGCACTCCGGCGGGCGCGGATACCTGCAATGGAGTCGACGATGACTGCGACGGCGCGGTCGACGAATCGGACCCGATGGCGGGCACGGCCTGCGGCATGACGGTTGGCGCATGCACCCAGGGAACCCTGGGCTGTCAGTTTGGCACCCTGCGGTGCCTGGGGGCGCGAACCGCGACGCCCGAAACCTGCAACGGCGCCGATGACGACTGCGACGGGACCACCGACGAGTCGACCGCGGGCGCGCCGATTCCGGGGGTCGGCGCCCGGTGCGGCGAGTCGAACGTCGGACTCTGCCGCTTCGGCGACACGGTGTGCAGCGGAGCCACGATCACCTGCGGCGGCGCGTATGTCGCCCCCGCCACGGAGGTGTGCGACGGGCTCGACAACGATTGCGACGGCACCCCCGATGATTCCCCCACTCCCCCGACCACCACGCCGGCGTCGTGCGCATTGACCCAGGGGGTGTGCGCGGGCCGAATGCCTGAGTGCCAGGGACCGGCCGGGTGGGCGTGCAGCTTTCCGGCGACCTACCAGGCAACCGAAAGCCTCTGCGACGGGCTCGACAACGACTGCGACGCGGCCACCGACGAAGGCTGCCTCAATCCGGCTCCCAGCACCGACGTCCGGGTGGATAGCGGAGATGCGGCTGGCGTGAGCAACTCGCTCAGCCTGGCGGTCGGTGGAAACGGCAGCGACCGCGTATACGCCGCCTGGATGGATCTCCGCCTTCTCGGCGGGGCGATGACTCCAATCTCCCAGATTCTGTTCTCACGCTGGACTGGCGGAAGCGATAGCTGGTCGTCGCCGACGCTCATCGACGAAGGCGATGGCCCTGCGGTGGCCCCGGCGCTCACCGTGGGAGATGCGGGGGCCCGCGTGCAACTGGTGTGGTCGGACTTTCGTGGCGACGACGACCGTCAGGTGTGGGCGCGGCGCTCGACGAACTCTGGCGGGGGCTTTGGCGCGGCGGACCAGCGGCTCGACCCGAGCTCGACCAACGATTCGTTCAGCCTGACCGTCGACACCCTCGGAAGTGACGTCTACGTGGCGTACGAAGCGTTTGTCACCGAGCGCCGTCGAGAGATCTTCGCGGTGCGCTCGGCGGATGGGGGGGCGAGCTGGGGCACTCCGGTGCAGGTGTCCCACGGAGTGGGGACAAGCTTCGTTGCTGCGACCCCGGTTCTTCGGGCGACGTCCACTGGAATGTTCGTGGCGTGGCGCGACAATCGAAACGGCGCCCTCGACGTGTACGGCAATCGAGTCGCGCGGAGCGGCACCAATGCGCTCACCCCTACGGCCACCGACCAGCGCCTCGACACGGGCACGGCTCCCGGAAGCGATGCGAGCTTCGAGCCTGCGATCGCGGGCGAGGGGAGCAACCTCTATGTCGTGTGGATCGACAGCCGGGGCGGCTCGTCCCTCGATATCTACTTGAACCGGAGCACCGATGGAGGCGCATCTTGGCTTCCGACCGCGGTCCTCCTCGAAAACGACCCATTGCCCCATGACTCCATCGAGCCTCGAGTCATCGCCCCCGCGGCCGATCAGGTGGTGGTCGGCTGGGTCGATAGCCAGTTCGGTTTTACCGACATCATCATCACGCGGAGCACCGATGCGGGGGCCACCTTTGACGTTCCGGTCCGGGCGGATACCGGTACCGCCCCCGGCGTGAGCGACAGCCGCGAACTCACCCTCGCCGGCAACGGGTCGTTGCTCGTGGCAGCGTGGTCGGATCTTCGCATGGGTGCGGCGGACATCTATGCCAACTTCTCGCTCGACGGTGGTGCGAACTGGCAGCCCACCGACACCCGGCTCAACAGCAACATGCCCACCTCGGATAGTCGCGATCCCGCCGCTTATGTGTCGACCGCCGCGGCCCACGTCCTGTGGGTCGATCATCGGGGTGGCCCCAACGGCGACATCCACTATCGGCGCCTTGAGTAGCGGTAGATCTATCGACGATCCCTCGTAAGATGGTCGCCCGGGAGGCGCTCATCATGACCCAAGCAGGTCTCTTTGATTCGCTCGACGAGAAGAAAAAGGAGCTTGAGCAGCTCCGTGCGCAAATCGAGTACCACGAGGGGGTGTATCGCGCGGGCTCGCCAGAGATCACCGATGCCGCCTTCGATGAGATCGTCGATCAGTACGATGCCCTCGCTGACGAGCTAGGAGTCGCGGCGGAGGAGCGCGTCAACTTTACCCCGGGGGCCGATCACACCGAGGGCTTTGCCCAGATCGAGCATCGGGTCCCGATGCTGTCCCTCGAAAAGCTGTCCCCCAATCGCAAAGACAGCAAGGGCGAGCTCATGCCGCTCTTGGAGCAGCTCACCACGTGGTACGAACGGCGTCAGAAAGATCTTGGCGAAGACGGGATTCCGCTTCTCGTCGAACCCAAGATCGACGGAATCTCGATCTCCCTCATCTACCAAGACGGCAAGCTTCGGCAAGCGATCACCCGGGGCGACGGGAAGAAGGGGGACGACATCACCCGCCAGGTCTCGCAGGCTCGGGCCGTCCCCGCGTTGCTTCGAGGGATCGGTGGGACGCTCGAAGTTCGCGGCGAGATCTATTGGCCTCACGATGCCTTCGAGGCCCACAACGACAGGCTCCGCGCCGCCGGTGAGGCGCCCCTCGTCAATCCGCGCAACGGCTGCGCAGGGCTGATGAAGCGCAAGGAACCCGAGGGTCTCGAGGAGGTCGGCATCACGGCGTTCCTCTACCAAGTACCCTGGTTCGATGGGGTGGTGGTGCCGGAAGCCCAATCAAAGATCCTCGCCTGGTTGGCCGACTCTGGCGCGCCGGTGTACCTGGACGAGATCTTTCTCGCCGAGGATGCGCGCCAGGCCTTCGACTACTGCGAGGGCTACCACGGACGACGCGAGGCGTTGCCCTACGACATCGACGGGATGGTCATCAAAATCGACTAGCTTAAGTACTACGACCTACTGTCCGGGACCGACCATCACCCGCACTGGGCGATCGCGTACAAGTTTCCTCCCGAACGAAAGGCGACCAAGCTCAAGTCGATCACCGTGCAGGTGGGCAAGAGCGGCAAGCTCACTCCGGTGGCGGAGCTCGAGCCGGTGTTTGTCGCCGGGACCACGGTGTCTCGCGCGTCGCTCCACAATTTCGTCGAGCTCGAGCGGAAAGACATTCGGGTGGGCGACACCGTGTTCGTCGAAAAGGCCGGAGAGATCATTCCTCAGGTCGTCGCTGTCGACCTCAAGCAGCGGCCGGTGGGGCTTACCCCATTCCCGCGTCCGGAGGTCTGCCCGACGTGCGGAACCCCGGTGGTCAGCGAGGAGATTTTCATCAACTGCCCCAACCCCGCGTGCCCCGACCAGATTCGGGAGCGGCTGAAGCACTTCGCCTCTCGCCATGCGATGGATATCGATGGACTCGGAGCGTCGCTTGTCGACCAGGTGGTCACCGAGCTTGGAGTTCGGTCGCCCGAAGATCTCTTCTCGCTCACCGAGGAAGGCCTCGCCGGACTCGAGCGAATGGGGAAAAAGAGCGCTCAGAACGTCCTCCGGGGCCTCGAAAAGGCCAAAACGGCGGGGCTTGCGCGGGTGTTGGTCGGCCTCGCGATCGGTCATGTCGGGACCGCGATGGCCGAGGATCTCGCAGGGCATTTCGGATCGGCGGAGGCCCTTTTGGGATTTGCCCGAAAGTACGCCGAGGGGGCCACCGTTTGAATCGCCTCCTCGTCCCCCTCGGC